>CAZDFB010000063.1:0-9742 GCA_964504605.1 uncultured Oscillospiraceae bacterium
GGGTTTCATCGGGCCGTTCCCTCCACCGCTCTTGATAAGGCTGTATGCAATTTCCTTATATATTCTACTCAGTTATTTCAAAAAGTCAAGACATTTTTCGACTTTTCTTTCTTTGAAATGTTCACAATTCCGATATAGACTTTTTGACCATTTACTGGTAGAATGATATAAATATCATTAGGAGTTGAGCATATTGAAAAAAATCCGCAACCGGTTTGAACGTTTCTGCTTCCAAAACCGGGATAAAGGCATTCCCAATCTGATGCTCTATGCCGTATTGGGAAGCGCCGTCGTATATCTGTATTCTATGGTCACCAACAATTCCCTGCTCTATGAATTGCTTCGATTTGACCGGGATTTAATTTTAAAGGGACAGGCCTGGCGGCTGTTTTCCTACGCACTCACCTATCAAAGTGGGAATATTCTGACCACCGCCATCGGTCTTGTGTGCTACTATTCCCTCGGACGCTCTATGGAAAACGCCTGGGGTACCTTCAAGTTCAATCTGTTTTACTTTTCCGGCATTATTCTGATGGATATTTATGCCCTGGTCGTTGGTACCTTCCTGGGGGACTATGCGGTTCTTCTGAGCTACATGGTGGATATTTCCTATCTCAACATGAGCCTCTTCCTGGGCTATGCCACACTGTATCCCGATGCCCATTTTCTGCTGTTTTATATCATCCCGGTGAAGGCATGGATTTTCGCGCTGATTGACATTGCCAGTGTGATCTACTATCTTTTCGCTCTGCCCTTCCCCTTCAACACCTTCCCCCTGATTGCCATCGGCAACTACTTCCTGTTCTTTGGCAAGGATGTTCTGAATGTGATTCCCGTCTCCTGGCGTGCCAATGCCAGACGGCTTTTCCGCAGAAAATCCCGGAATTCAAAAGGCCCAAAGGTTGTCCCCTTCCCCTCCGCCGGTTCCTATCAGGCCTCCGTGGCAACGCCCCACGCACCCTATACCCACCGCTGCACCGTTTGCGGCAGGACGGATCTTTCCGATCCGGATCTTGAATTCCGCTACTGCTCCAAGTGCAAGGGGTATTACTGCTACTGCCAGGAGCATATCAGCAATCACGTTCATGTAGAATAAGCACGTCCCGCTGCCGTCTGGCAGCGGGGTTTTCTGTTCTCTTTTTCCCCGGGGTGCATAGGATATTCCATACATCGAAATTTGAGGTGGTACTATGGAACAAACGCAAAATCAGATCACACTCCGGGGTTCTCTTCTTTCCCTTCCCCAATTCTCCCACGAAAATCACGGCAGAAAATTCTACCGCTTCACGCTGGACGTTCCCCGGCTCTCCGGTGTCAGCGATCTGCTACCCATTGTGGCTGAGGAAGGGGTGCTTAATGAGATAGACCCCAGCGGTGGGCAGATGCTGACCGTATCCGGTCAGGTCCGGTCCCACAATCACCGTGCAGAGGGCGTCCGCCGGCTTTTGATCTTTGTTTACGCCTCCACCCTGACCGCCGAGGAGGGCGAGCCCATAAACGAAGTTCTGGTGGAGGGGCCCCTTTGTAAGGAGCCAACCTACCGCCGAACGCCCCTGGGCCGGGAAATCTGCGATGTTATGCTTGCGGTCCCTCGCTCCTTCCAGCGGGCGGATTACCTGCCCTGCATTCTCTGGGGCCGCACGGCCCAGGAGGGCGCTCTGTGCCATACCCGGGACCTGATCCGTATCCACGGCAGACTGCAAAGCCGCCTTTACACAAAACTGACGGAAAACGGTGCCCAGGAGCGGACAGCCTACGAAATCTCCGCACTAACCGCCGAATTCCCGTAAAATCAGATTCAGCATACAGCATAAGCTCATCCCTACAGCGGTTGGCAGAAGCATTGCCGCCGCTGTTTTTCCTTTGCTTCCGGTTTCCCGGTATACAGTCATCAGTGTGGTTGCGCAGGGCCAATGAAAAAGTGTGAAGACCATTGTGCACAGGGCGGTCTGCCAGCTCCAGCCCGCCTGAATCAGGATATCCCCTCCGGCGGTGCCTGCCTCAGCCAGTCCTCCGACCCCGGTCAGGACCATCAGTGCCACGGGAATAAACAGCTCATTGGCAGGAAATGCAAAGATAAAAGCCAGGATAATCACACCGTTCATCCCCAGAAGCTGCCCCAACGGTTCCAGATACGCCGGCAGCCGGTAGAGAAGCCCGGTGGCAGACAGCGCCCAAAGAAGGGCTCCGGAAGGGGCCGCGACACGCATTGCCCGGCCTGCGACATGCAGCGTTCTGTCAAGCAGAGAGCGAATCAATATCTGTCCAGGCCGTGGACGGCGCAGAGGCGGCAGCTCCAGAAGAAAGGTGCTCTGCTCCTGCCGCAGCAGGGTTCTGCTCAGCACCCCGGAGGTGCCCATAGCCCCCAGAACACCCAGCACCACGCATCCCGCAACGATCAGGCCTCCTCCCGCTCCCGGAAAAAAGACAGTTCCCAGAAGAATCAGCGTTGGAAACCGACCGTTGCAGGGAATCATTGCGTTGGTTAAAATCGACACAGCCCGCTCCCGGGGTGAATCGATGATCCGGCAGCCGGTCACCCCCACCGCATTGCAGCCAAGGCCCATACATAGCGTCAGTGCCTGCTTGCCGCATCCGCCGCATCGGCACATGGGTCTGTCCAGAAGGAAGGCCATCCGGGGCAGGTAGCCGATATCCTCCAAAACGGTAAATAACGGAAAAAAGATTGCCATTGGCGGCAGCATAACGGCAGTGACCCGGGCGCAGGTCGTGTAAACGCCATCCAGAAGGAGTCCGCGCAGAAGAGCCGGCAGTGGCAGTCCATAAAGCAGGTCATACCCCGTGTCAAAGAGCCGCTCCAGAAGCATGGATGGGTAATTTGCCCCCCAGACCGTGAGCCAGACAATCAGAAAAAGCAGTGCAAGCATAATGGGGGTGCCATGCCGCCTGCTGACCAGCAGACGATCCAGCGTGATGCGCCACCGGGCCTCCTCACCGCTGGCTGTTACGCACCGGGACGCTATCTGCTGGGCTTCGCTGATCGGGTCCGGCCAGCAGCTGTGCCCCGGTTCCCGGGATGCAGCCGTTTCCCGGACAGCCGTCAGCAGGGTGTGGAGGCCCTGTCTTCGTCCCGCTGCGGTAAGCACCACCGGAACTCCCAGTGCGTCAGAAAGGGCCTCTGCGTCCACATGAATTCCCCGGCTTTCAGCCTCGTCCATCAGATTCACGCAGACAACGACCCGCTCCTCCCGGCTCAGGATTTGCAGCGCCAGAATCAGCGTCCGCTCCAGGCAGCTCCCATCGCAAACCACAACGGTACACGCCGCCCGCCTGGAAGCCAGAAATTCCCCCGCAATTTTCTCTTCGGCGCTGACTCCCTCCAGGGAGTAGGTACCGGGCAGATCAGTGATATCATAGCATACCCCATCCCAAACGCAGGTTCCCGACGCAAGTCCCACCGTCTTTCCGGGCCAGTTTCCCGTATGCTGACGCATACCTGTCAGTGCATTAAAAAGCGTGCTCTTTCCTACGTTGGGATTTCCCGCCAGTGCCACGGTAATCCTCTGCTGTTGCGTTCCCTCCTTCATATGCGTACCCAGATTCCCGCAAGGTCCCGGGTGCGAAGGGCCACCACAGTGCCCCGCAGGTTCAGCGCCGTTGCGTGGCCTCCGGGGCTGCGATAGCAGCACCGGACAAGGGTGCCCCGGATAAGTCCAAAATCCGCCAGCCGGCGGCGGAGCGCCTCCGGTACGCAAATTTTTGTAACGATGCCCTTCTTTTCCGGCGGCAGAGTATTCAACCTGATTTCCATAGCCATCTCCTCCAATCTGTCATTACACCATTGTAATCGCTTTCGCTGCTTTTGGTGCGGAAACCTCTTTTCAATTTTCGCAAGCTGTGGTAAAATGGAGAAACCAGGAGGGATCGACATGGAAGAAAAAGTTCGTGCCATTATTGATATTCTGAATGCCCGCTATCCCCAGGCCCTCTGCGCCCTGCACTATGAAAAGGATTACGAGCTGATGATTGCCGTCCGTCTGTCCGCCCAGTGTACGGATGCCCGCGTCAATCTGGTGACCCCGGCCCTTTTTGCGGCATACCCAACATTGGAGGCCATGGCTCAGGCTGATATCACCGATGTAGAAAATTACGTCCGCTCCTGTGGCTTTTACAAGCACAAGGCCCGGGATATTGTTCTGGGCTGTCAGATGCTGCTGACAGCCTTCGGCGGCAAGGTTCCCAGAACCATGGAGGAACTTCTCCGGATTCCCGGTGTGGGTCGAAAAACCGCCAACCTGCTGCTGGGTGATCTGTACGCTGTTCCCGGAAGCGTGGTCTGTGATACCCACTGTATGCGGATCTGCGAGCGTCTGGGGCTTTCCAGGGGACGGGATCCGGAAAAGGTGGAGCGTCAGCTCCGGGAAATTCTCCCACCGGAGGAAAGCTCGGATTTTTGCCACCGGATTGTCCTGTTCGGGCGGGATTGCTGCACCTCCCAGCGTCCAAAATGCGGGGAATGCCCTTTAAGCCTGTACTGCACACAGTTTTGTCCCTAAGTACTCCGGCAAAAGCCGATTCTCAGTAATTTTAAACCCCTTGTCCACATAAGTTTGGGGCAAGGGGTGATTTTTTTGCGTCGTCAGCTTCCCATATTCTACAGTGCCCTGCTTCTGACAGGGGTAAATCTTCTCCTGCGCCTGGCAGGCACCTCCTTCCAGGTTTATCTGTCCGGGCGAATCGGTGCCGCCGGAATCGGCCTGCTTCAGCTGGTCATGAGCGTTGGAAATCTGGCTATGATTGCCGGCATGGCGGGCATCCGCACGGCAACCATGTATCTGACTGCGGAGGAATTGGGGCGAAAGCAGGAGAAAAATGTAACCTGGGTCCTGTCGGGTTCCATTCTTTACAGCATTCTGTGCAGCGCCGCAGTGGCAGTCCTGATCTGGTTTGGCGCACCCTTTATTGCCAGAAGCTGGATCGGAGATATCCGAACCATTGGCGCCCTTCGGCTTTTCGCCGCATTTTTACCGACCACCTGCCTTTGCGGGGTCATGACGGGATACTTTACCGCCGCCAACCGCATAGGCACATTGGCTGCGGTGGAGGTTGCCGAGCAGATTTGCTCCATGGGGCTTACCCTCTGTCTCCTTCGGTTCCGGGCCGGAGCGGATCCAGCCCTGGCCTGCCAGTGCGTGGTTCTGGGCAGTGCGCTGGGAGGATGCCTGACGCTGGTGGCCTTATGGATTCTGCGGCTGCTTGAGAAGCCCCAGGCTAGCCACCGGATTCCCGTCGCCCACCGAATTCGGGAGGCCGCAGTTCCCCTGGCTCTGGCGGATTTACTTCGGTCCGGCATCAGCACCCTGGAAAACCTGATGGTACCCAAGCGCCTGTCCATGAACCGTCACGTTGCGGATCCCTTAGCCGCCTTCGGCATTATCAGCGGCATGGTTTTTCCGGTTTTGATGTTTCCCGCCTGTATTCTTTACGCTCTGGCAGAACTGCTGATTCCGGAACTTGCCCGATGTGCCGCCGCCGAAAGTAACCGGCGGATATCCTATCTGGTTCGCCGCTGTCTCAAGGTTTCCATGCTCTACGGTCTCATCTTCGGAGGCTTGCTGTATCTTCTTGCCCCGGCGCTGTGTGAAGCGCTGTATCACAGCCCCGAGGCAGGCCGCCAGCTCCGGCGCTACGCATTGCTTGCTCCCATGCTCTACTGTGATGCCATTACCGACGCTATGACGAAGGGACTGGGCCAGCAGAAAATATGCGTCCGCTACAACATTTTGACCAACGGACTGGACGTTCTGTTTCTGTTTCTCCTTCTGCCGGGCCATGGCATGGAGGGATACTTTTTCAGCTTTCTGGTGACCCATGTTTTGAATTTCGCACTCAGTCTCCGGCGGCTGCTTATCATAACAGACGAAAGGCTTCCCGTTTCCATTCCTCTTTTGAGCGGTGTCGGTGCCGTCATTTCCGTGTGGATTGTGTCCCATCTTTCCGTCCCCGGCCTTCAGGCGGCGGTTTATCCCGTGGTTCTCGGATGCGTGCTGTATCTTTTCGGAGTGCTCCACAGGGAGGATATTCAGTGGCTGCGGGGACTGGTCCGAAAGAAAGCATAAAAAGGGGCCGCTGCACAATTTGCAGCAGCCCCCCTTGGGACATGATTCGGTTACAGGGATTTCAGCACTTCCAGCAGGAAATTCCACGTCCGCTCGGTAGAGGCGATCTCCAGCTTTTCCCGGCTGGTGTGGATATCGTGCATCTGGGGTCCAATGGATACGCAGTCCAGTCCGGGCAGCTTCTCGCCCAGCAGACCGCATTCCAGTCCCGCGTGAATGGCAAGAATCTGAGGAGCCTGACCGTACATCCGGGTATAGACCTCCACCATGGTATCCCGCAGATGGGATTCCTTCCGATACTCCCAGGCGGGATATTCGCCCATCTGGGAATAGGCACCGCCGTAGAAATCAGCCAGTTGCGCCAGCTTATCCAAAAGCGCCTGCTTCTGCTCATTCACAGAGCTGCGGACGGAGAAGGTGGCGGTGAACTGGGTCCCCAGCTTGGCAATTCCCAGATTCAAGCTGGTCTGTACAAGGCCCGGAATGTCCTGGCTCATTGCCTGAACGCCGTTGGGCAGCGAGCAAAGCAGGCCAATGACCTTGGCGGTGGATTCGGTGGAGAGGCTGTTTCCACCCAGTGCATCCACATCGAAGGCCTGAATCACAGCCTCGGGCTCATCATAATTTGCCCGGATTTCATCCTGAAGACTCTGGGCAATATCGTTGATCCGCTCCAGATTGATACCCATGGCAACCATGGTCGCCTGGCAGGATCTGGGGATGGCATTATCCTTGGAGCCGCCGGAAAGAGAGGTCAGGCACAGGGGCATGATCTGCTGAACACGGGACATAAATTCGCCCATGACCTTGTTGGCATTTGCCCGGTTTTTGTGAATCTCCGCACCGGAGTGACCGCCCTGAAAGCCATCCACCACAAGGCGGATGCAGGGACCGTATACAGCCCGGCGATCCACCGGCAAAGAAACGGTAGCCGTGGCACCACCGGCGCAAGCGATGGTAAAAATGCCTTCATCCTCAGAGTCCAGATTGATAAGAGTCCGGCCTCTGAGCATACTTAAATCGATAGAATTGGCACCCAAAAGGCCGATTTCCTCGTCAACGGTGATAACCACTTCCAGAGGCGGATGGGGAATGGTCTTATCTGCCAGCAGCGCCAGAGCGTATGCCAGCGCAATTCCGTCATCTCCGCCCAGGGTGGTCCCCCTGGCGTAAACACACTGTCCATCGTGGGTCACGTCAAGTCCCTGCACTGCCATGTCAATGGGACAGTCCGCGTCCTTTTCACACACCATATCCATGTGGCCCTGCAAGATTACAGGCTCATGGTCTTCCATTGCGCAGGTGCCTTCCTGAAACAAAATCACATTGTTGGAGGCATCCTGAATATACCGCAATCCATGCTCCACCGCAAAGGACACCAAATAGTCGCTGATGGCCTTGGTATTCCGGGAGCCATGTGGAATGGAACAGATTTTTTCAAAATAACCGAACACTGCCTTGGGTTCCAGACCCGCAAGCTTGATTGCTTCCATAGTAATCGCTCCTCATTTATGGTATGGCTTTATTCTACCACATGATGGAAAAAAAATCTACACAAAGAGATGGGAGAAATACCCAGTTCCCTTAGTCAATCCGACTCCATAAAAAAAACCGCGGGAATCCATCCCGCGGTTTTTCAGCAGACATTACATCAGGCTCAGAACCAGAGTGAGCACGATCCATGCCAGGGCGATCCACTTGGTGGAAGAAGCCAGGATAGAATCCAGGTTGCCCTTCTTGTTCTTATTCAGATAAGTCTCAGAAGCACCGGTCAGAGCGCCGGACAGGCCAGCCTCCTTGCCGGACTGCAGCAGAACAACCACAACCAACGCCAGGCTGCACAGAGCCTCAACAATGATCAGAATGGTTTCCAACAGTTTCATGTAATTAACCTCCCTCCGCTGTACGCATATCATCTGCCAAACAGCGGACAAAATTTCAAAAATCAGCCGCTTTTTCAGCGTATCTCACAATAGCCAATGTATTGTAACACAGCCGGACAAAAATATCAAGTCTAATTCGATATTTTTTTCTCGTTTTCCGTAAAGCGTCCATTCCGGCTTCCGGCCCGGCGCCAGTCTCCGTAGAGCAGCACCGCCGAAGCAATGGAGCAGAGCACGCAAAGCACGGAAAGCACCAAAAAGGGCGTTCCGGACAAAAAGCCCATCATGGGGTTGCGCAGGTCAAGGTAGATGATGACCAGAAGGGATATGTTCAACGCAATGGTCAAATTTGGCAGAAAGCCTCTCAAAAATCTCATTGCACATCCTCCCCGCTGTTTCCGGACTCGGTAATCAGAATAATATCTCCCAGATCCCGACCGCCGTTACTGGGCTTGCTGTAGCGCTGCTGCCCAAAAAGCATCACGGCGGAAGCGCCGCCATCCAGATTATAGGCCACCTTGCAGCCCAGATCCTCAAAAACCTGAGCAAGCTCGGAAATCTTCATGCCGGCGGAATGATTCTGTCGACCGTCAGCCACGATGAAGCAGTAGTGACCGGGCTCATAGTATCCGATGGCGCATCTGGGATGAAAGCCACTGATACCGTAGGCCACATCGTAGGAGTCCATGACCTTTCCGTTTTCATCCAGAAGCGCGGGGCCAAAGCTCCACACCTGAAGGGGCTCCCGGGCAAGAATGTTTTCCACCTGATACTGTCCCTGCTCGTAGGTTTCCATCGTACCATCGGGATAGAGCACGCAAATGCCGTTGTTCCGGTCGGAGACATACACCTCCCCGTTGCGCACCAGGAAACCGCTTTTCTGGTTGGTCAAATAGTCGCCGGAAATTGCCAGAATAGCATTGGTATCCCTGGTCATCTCCACCGCGTCCTCCATACCGAAGTAGCGGAAGGTGCCATAGGCAGTGTAGGTCCTGAAGTTTTCCATGCTGGCAACATAGACATCCGCTACATAGTAGGTTACTTTTCTGCCCTCCATGGTGTCCACGACGGTTTCGATGGTAATGGATACCTCCGGGCTGGTATAGGAATTTTCCGTGGTGACCACTTCATCCGTAAAGTGATCTTCAAACCGGATCTGCCAGGGTGTCCGGTTATCCGGCTCTGTCGTTTCCTCGGTCTGCTCTGTGGATTCCGTCGTTTCCGGCTCAGATTCCGGCTGACTCGGCGTTGTCTGGACGGAGGCCTCCTCATGGGGCTCCGAAGATGTGGGAACCGTGCTGACCTGATTTTTATTTGTCTCGTATTGGGTAATCAGTGCCGGCAGTGCGTGGTGAAACAGCGCAAAGGTCACAAGAATCACACCAACAAGAAGAACATCCAGAACAACAACCTTCCACAGGGCCATATTTCTGGGCTTTCTAAGGTATTTCAAGAGATCATCTCCAACATTTCTCTGTTACTTCTGTACCCAGCTTCCGGTAGCCAGGCAGTTGAGGTAGCTCTCGATAAAGGGATCCAGCGCGCCATCCATGACCGCGTTGACATTGGAGGTCTCACAGCCGGTACGGGTGTCCTTCACCAGAGTGTAGGGCATGAAAACATAGTTGCGAATCTGGCTGCCCCACTCGATTTTCTGCTGGACACCCTTGATATCGGCAATATTTGCCAGATGCTCCCGCTCCCGGATTTCCACCAGCTTGCTTCGCAGCATCCGCAGACAGGTCTCCTTGTTCTGGAACTGGCTCCGCTCGGTCTGGC
>CAZDFB010000064.1:0-9680 GCA_964504605.1 uncultured Oscillospiraceae bacterium
TAAAAAACACTGGTCTGGGATTTACGCATGGGAATCAGCTGTTTAACGAAATACCAGTAATTTAACGAATGGAAAGCGGAAAATCCGGGGTTGGGCCAATGTTCAAAGGAAGATTAGCTTGATATCACATCAGTGATAGTTTTAAATGTTTGAAAAATCCCCATATTTCTGGATAACACCAGCATTTTTTACATAAAAAAGCAGATACCGTAACGGACACGATTGTATCTATTACGGTATCTGTTATGGGGTGGGTGATGGGACTCGAACCCACAACGCCTGGAACCACAATCCAGTGCTCTGCCAATTGAACTACACCCACCATATTTAATTGCTGAGATCTAAGTGGCACGCCAGGAGGGACTCGAACCCCCGACCTACTGCTTAGAAGGCAGTTGCTCTATCCAGCTGAGCTACTGGCGCATTTCTATGGAGCGGGTGACGGGAATCGGACCCGCGTATCCAGCTTGGAAGGCTGGTGTTCTACCATTGAACTACACCCGCAGATCTGTGCTTAACGAATCCAGCTGTAGTATTCTACCACACAAACCCACGCTTGTCAAGCGTTCTTTTCCAAAATACCGGGGATTTTTTTGTAAATCACATCCGCAACGGCTCCTTCGCCACAGGGGCAGACATTGGGGTATTGATCGGCAACCATTGCATCGCCGGGGCAGAAGGCGTAGTCCGCGTCATCCAGCATGGAAATGTCATTTCCCTCATCCCCCACACAAATGAGGATTTTCCGTCCCAGTCTGCGCTGGAGGTTCCTGGCGGCCTTTCCCTTGGAGGTGCCTCTGGCGTGGACGTTGATAATCCGGGGCGTTGCCCGAAGAATTTCCAGCCGGTCCCCAAGGGCCTCGGTCAGAAACGCCATGATCTGGTCGAAAATCGCCTTTTCCTCCCGCTCTCCGATGCCCAGGGCTCCGTGAACATCGCCATAAACCCCCAGCTTCACAAATTCGGGAAGGGGCTCTCCCAGCGCAATGCACCGGTGCCGCAGGTTCCTGCGGCTGTAGTAGGCAGCATAGGCTTCACTGGGGTCAATCAGATAGTGGATATCCGGGGCCTGGAGCTCCAGATTTACCTCCGGGAACCGCTGTCTCAGCTGCAGGAGCAGGTCCCAAAGCTCGCAGGTAATGGGTTCCACCTGAGAAAACACGCCATTTTCCCAGGCCGCACTGCCGTTGAGCAGCAGCAGGGGTGCATTGACCGGCACGCTTTCAAGGAAACGGCTGAAGCTGGCATAGCTCCGCCCGGTATTGACGGTGAAGGCGCCGCCCTCAGCGATAAAATGGCGGATTGCCGCCAGATTGCGCTCAGGGATGGAGCCATCCCGGGCTGTGAGGGTGCTGTCGAAATCCACCGTCAGCAGAATATCCGAATACATGATTTTCCTCCTCGGGACAGGCTCCCGGAGGCGGGATCATCCCATTTTCTCTAATTTTTCCAGCACCTGCTGAAAATACGCCGGCAGCGGCGCAAAAACCATAACCGGGCGACCGTCCCGGGGGTGAGTAAAGCAGAGCGTGCCCGCATGGAGGCACTGGCTGTCCTGTCCCAGCTCCGGCTTCTTCCGCCCATAGACCATATCTCCCAGAATCGGATGACCGATATGGGCCATGTGAACCCGGATCTGATGGGTGCGGCCCGTCTCCAGCTTGCAGCGGATATGGGTATAGCCCCGGTAGCGCCGGACCACCTCCCAGTGGGTCACGGCAGGTTTTCCGCCCCGCTGGGTGACGCACATTTTTTTCCGGTCTGTGGGATGGCGACCAATGGGTGCGTCCACGGTTCCGCTGTCCTCCTTCATCGTGCCTACCACGATGGCATCGTAGACCCGGTGCATGGAATGATCCTTCAGCTGAGAGGCCAGGAAGGTATGGGCCAGATCGTTCTTCGCCACCGCCAGCAGGCCGCTGGTATCCTTGTCGATCCGGTGGACGATTCCGGGCCGCAGCTCACCGTTGATACCGCTCAGGTCATCCCCCAGGGCATAGAGCAGGCCGTTCACCAGGGTGTCATTCTGATGGCCCGCCGCCGGATGGACCACCAGGCCCTTGGGCTTGTTGATTACCAGAAGGTCCCCGTCCTCGTACACGATGTCCAGCGGAATATCCACCGGCTGAATATCCACATTCTTGGGCTCCGGCAGGGTGTATTCCACCGTGTCGCCGGGGTTAAGCTTGTCATTTTTCTTTCCGGGCGTGCCGTTTCGCAGGACATTGCCCTCCTCGATAAGCTTCTGGGCCGCAGACCGGCTCAGGGAATCCCCCCGGCGGGCCAGAAAGGCATCCAGCCGCTCACCGGGAATATCGGCGTAAAGAATCATAGCGTACCTCTTACTTTTCTTCCTTCCAGAAGTCCTTGTTGAAGAACACCAGGCTGACCATCAGGGCAATGCAGCCGCAGGTAATGAAGCAGTCTGCCACATTGAACACCGGGAAGCTGATGAACTCCGTCTCAATCATGTCCACCACATAGCCCAGCCGCAGCCGGTCGAGCATATTGCCCAGGCCGCCGCCGTAGACTCCGGCGATGCACAGCCGCTCAAACCGGGAAAAGCCCATGGGCTTCTTAAAATATTCCCAGAGAATGAGCACCGTGAACGCCAGAAAAATCAGCGCGAACAGCCACTGCTGGCCCTCAAAGGACGAAAACGCCGCACCGGTATTGCGCACATACGTCAGCTTCACAATGCCGGGCAGAAAGGCCTGCTCCCCATGCAGTGGAATGGACGCCACGGTCCAGTATTTACTCAGCTGATCCAGCGCGACAACCGCCCCGGAAAAAAGTGTTAAAATCAGAAAAAACATACCCTATCCTCCTGTGCTTTGGTTGCTATCATATCATGCGGTGAAGAAAAAGTCAATTTTTCCCGGCGGATTCCCCCTTCTTCCCAGAAAAAAGCCGTGATATTGCATCACGGCGAAAAATCAGTATTTCAGATATCTGCGCAGCTTTTCCTCCGCCCGGTGGAGGGTCCGGCAAACGGTGCTCTTGTTTACATTTCGGTCCCGGGCAATCTCCCCGATGGTCTGCTCCTGAAAATAGTAGGCGATCAGCGTGGCCCGCTGCAGCTCTGTCAGCTCCTGGCTGATGACCTGGCGAATCCGCTCCAGCTGAACATTCCGGGGAAGCCTGGGCCCCAGATAGCCCTCATAGGGTATATTTCTCACTGCGGTAGTACCCCCTTTCGTAGTAATGGGCTGTCAGGTCCGCCAGCTCGTTCATCTGGGTCAGCATAGGGGTCAGCTCCGCGATCCGGCGCTTCAGGCGGAAGATTTCCTCCGGGTCCTCCGCCTTCGCCAGTGCCTGCCGGAGCTCCCGGAGCCGCCGGCGCAAGGGTACCGCCGCCGCCTCGTAGCATTGGCTCAATTCTGCCAGTGTCATGGCTGCCTCCTTTCGCAGCGCAGGCACCGCTCTGAGGGAGCGTAGCGCTCCCCGCCGCAGACGGGGCAGAAGGAAGCGGGCTTCTGGGCCTGGGGGTCGAGATAAAGTGTGGGTTGGATTCCGGTTGTCATTGCACGCACCTCTTTCCTGGTGGATTTCAAGGAAAGCATACACCACGGGCTGTGTAATGTCAGTCGAATTGTGTAAACAGACCGGATTCTCCTGTTTTTTTGCTTTTCCTGTGGTATGGTAGGCCCAGTGAAGGAAACGAGGTGAGTGCAATGCTTGGCCCACGGATTGCCGCTCTGCGGCGGGCGGCAGGAATGAATCAGGCGGAGCTGGCTGCCCGGCTGAAAATCAGCCCCAGCGCCGTAGGGATGTACGAGCAGGGCCGCCGGGAGCCGTCGGCGGATATTCTGGTGGCAATGTCGGACATATTCGGGGTCAGCCTGGACTACCTGATCCGTGGCGAGCCAAGCCCGCCGGAGGCCGCCCGGCTCAACGAGCTGCTGCTCTCCCGGCTGGAGGCAGCGGACAGGCGTTTGGGTGTCAGGAGGGACCGCCCCTTCTCCCGGCAGGAGCTGGCTGTGCTCTTCGCGGCGCTACTGATGGACTGAACTCCGGCTTGACGCTGGCCCTCCTTTTGGGTATGATAGAGCAAAAGGAGGATGCAGGCAGATGGATGACTTGTATTTTATGGATGAAGCCCTGAAGCTGGCGGCCCAGGCCGCCGCCGAGGGTGAGGTTCCCGTGGGCTGTGTGATTGTCCGGGGAAATGAGATCGTAGGCCGGGGCCGAAACCGCCGGGAAGGGGACAAGTCCGCCCTGGCCCATGCGGAAATTGAAGCCATTGACCAGGCCTGCCGTCAGCTGGGCGGCTGGCGGCTTTGGGAGTGCACCCTGTATGTCACCCTGGAGCCCTGCCCTATGTGCGCCGGGGCCATTATCAACGCCCGGATTCCCCGGGTGGTCTATGGTGCCTCGGACCAAAAATGCGGGGCTGTCGGCTCGGTATGCAGCCTGTTCTCCATGGCCTTCAACCACCATCCCACGGTGGAGGCCGGCATCCGGGAGGCTCAGTGCGCCCAACTGCTGACTGATTTTTTTCAAAAGCTTCGCCTGGAGCTTCGCTCGCGGCCGAAATGGCGGCGGTCGGAGAGCTCCTAGGCCACGGACATTACCGGGAGGGGTAGCCATTGGATCACCACGAAAAAAGTCTCCGGATCGGAGCCACGGCTGTTTTGTGTGCCCTGTGCCTGCGGCTCAGCGGCAGCGGTGCCATGAAGCCTGTGGTATCCTGGCTCTCCAAACCGAATACGCAAGCTTTCCTGATTTATTTGGAAACCGGACGAAATGTCCGGTTTTCTCCATCTAACCGGGAAAATGTGGATTTTTCCGGGGAATCGGCAGCTCCTGTCATAGCCACGGAAACGGTGCCGGAGCCGCTGCGGTTCACCGCCGGCGATGCCTCGGCTCTGGAGGTAACCTACAGCTGCGGCTATCGTCCAGACCTGACCGCCCTTCTGACCCAGCCTCTGGAATGGGACCTGACCACCCGGGAGCCCACGGTGCTGATTATCCACACCCACACCACCGAAAGCTACACAAAATCGGAAGGGGAGGTTTACACCGAATCCTCCGCCTTCCGAACACTGGATGAAAGCTATAATATGATATCCGTGGGGGACCGGCTGGCAGAGGTTCTAACCGCCGGGGGCATTACCGTGCTCCACGACCGGTCCCTCCACGATTACCCCTCCTACAACGGCTCCTACGCCCAGACACGGGAGGCCACCAGCCAATGGCTGGCCCAGTATCCCAGCATCCGGCTGATTCTGGACCTGCACCGGGATGCCTCCGGCGATCTGAACAACCAGCTGCGGACGGTGGTTACCGCCGACGGGGAGGACTATGCCCGGATGATGCTGGTTATGGGCACCAACGCATCCGGGCTGGACTATCCGAAGTGGCAGGAAAATCTTTCCCTGGCGCTGAAGCTTCAGGCCGTGCTGGAGCAGCAGACCCCGGGCATTACCCGGCCCATCAGCCTGCGCTCCACCCGGTTCAACCAGGACCTGAGCACCGGCTCCCTGCTCATCGAAATGGGTGCCGCCGGAAACAGCCACAAAGAAGCCCTCCGGGCGGTGGAAAAGCTGGGGCAGGCCATTCTGGCCCTGCAATACGGCAGCCGATAGCCCGGGCTACAGCAAATTCCACCAGGTAAAGGCGTTGGCATCCGCCATGGCCTCCGTCAGGCTGCTCAGCTGGGCGCAGACCGATGCAAGGGACACCCCATCCCCCGCAGAAAGGAACACCTCCGCCTGAGCAAACAGGCTGTCGATTTCCTCCATGGGCTCATGGTCGGAAAAGGCGGCGGAAAAATGCCAGTTTTCCCGCCACTGAGCCCGGGCGGCATGGAGCCTTTCCCCGGCCCGGGCCCAGTTTTCCGCGTCAGCGGCACCGGAGGCCTCGGAAAGGACACCGGAAAGGGCCCGGTGAGGGCCGCACATCCGGCTGCTCACCAGAATCCCGCCCAGCAGCAGTGCCGCCAAAAGTCCCGCCCCAAACAAGCTCCGCTTCATACCCCCGCCTCCTTTTCCAGCCAGACAATGTGATCCGCCCCGTCCACTGTCAGAAGCCAGGTCTTTTCCGGGGTGGTCTTCCGCTCCCGGAGAACACCCTCCAGCCATTTCCGGCTCTTCCCCGCCAGGCGCAGGTTGTCCCGGAAAATATGCCCGTCCCCGATGATGGTCACCGGCAGATAGTGGGGATTAACCGTAATTCCGGCATCCTTCGCTGCCGGGGGCTTTTCCCGGGGGTAGGGGAAGACGGACAGATTCCCATCGGTTTCCAGAATGGCAAACTGCACCGTCCGCGGGTCCAGAATATCCTTCTCCCGCAGATGTCCCACCAGCTCATCCAGAGTGACCCGGGTCCGCCGGAGGTTATTTTGCAGAATCCTGCCATTATCAATGAGAATCACCGGTTTTCCACAGAACATCCGTCGAAACAGGATGCTCCGCATAATCAGCCCCGAAATCACAAGCTCCATAGCCAGCACCGTCAGAATGGGTACCAGCCCGGAAAGCAGGGGAATGCCGCCGTCCTGCATGGGAATTGCCGCCAGATTTGCCACCAGCATGGTCACCACAAATTCCGTCGGTTCCATTTCACCGATCTGCCGCTTGCCCATCAGCCGGACACTGAATATCAGGGCAAGATAGAGAAATATCGTCCGGACATAGGATAAAATCACGCCGCTCACCTCCGGCTTAGCTTGCCCGGAGGCGGAAAAACTATGCGCCGCCCCCCCTTCGCACAAAAAGGACGCTCCCGGAGGAGCGTCCTGTTTCCGTGGGTCAAAGGCCCCTGGTTTGCGCCGGTGCGGCAGCGTCCAGGGCTTCCCCCGGGGAAGGCTTTGCAGCTGCGTTGTTTTCACAAAAAGGTATTGTAGGGACACCGCTCCTGCGGTGTCCGGGAGAATTCGTTTTTTGGTGAGTGTCCCTACGGGAAAATTTAGAGGTGGGGCACGAAATAAGAACCCCTTTCCGCTTCTGCCACCTTCCCCGGAGGGGAAGGCTTTTTGACAATCAAAAGGACGCTCCCGGAGGAGCGTCCTTACAGATGCGCCGGAAATTTTGTTTATTTCCGGGCAGACAGCTTATTTTGTGCCGAAGATCCGGTCACCGGCATCGCCCAGGCCCGGAACAATGTAAGCGTGGTCGTTGAGCTTCTCGTCCACGGCAGCCAGGTACATTTCCACATCGGGATGGGCCTCCTGAACCGCAGCCACACCCTCAGGGCAGCCGATCACGTTCATCATGACGATGTTGCGGCAGCCGTGCTGCTTCAGGAAATGGATAGCGGCAATGGCGCTGCCGCCGGTAGCCAGCATGGGGTCCACCACGAACACCACACGGTTGCCCACATCTTCGGGCAGCTTGCAGTAGTATTCCACGGGCTGATGGGTCTCGGGATCCCGGTACAGACCGATATGTCCGATTTTGGCAGAGGGAATCAGGTCCACCATGGCATCCACCATGCCCAGGCCCGCCCGCAGGATGGGAACAATCGCCAGCTTCTTGCCCGCCAGCATATGGCACTTTGCCAGAGCCACAGGGGTCTGGACCATCACTTCCTCCGTAGGCAGGTTACGGGTGGCCTCGTAGCACATCAGGCCGGAGATCTCGTTGACCAGCTCCCGGAATTCCTTAACGCCGGTATCCTTGTTACGCAGGATTGCCAGCTTATGCTGGATCAGGGGATGATCGAGAACGTGTACAGTAGCCATAACAATAATCTCCTTTTTATTCAAGGGCAGATGCCCTGGTTTTATGATAATTCAGAATTACAAATTCGTGGCGCATCATTTCGGGCTGTCAAAAAGGTACTTTAAGGGAGGCGAGATGCTTACAACCGGGAGCGCAAAATTGGATTCTTTGGCACGCCGGAATTTTTCATTTGTAATTCGTAATTTATAATTGCTTTTCCAGCCGCTCCCGCTCAGCCTGGCTCAGCCGCAGGTAATTGGGCGCCAGGGTTCCGCCGTTGCCGGCTTCCCCTGCCCGAAGCTTATCCTCCGCGCACAGGGCAACGCCAACCGCCCGCTGGTGCATCCGGTGCTCCGGCGGCAGCACCAGTCCGGGGACGCTTTTCGACAATGTATTATAGCATAAAACACTGCCATCGCCAACCAGAAAAATCGGTTCCCGGAAATTTTTTATTTCCATCTCCAGCTCCGCCAGGGCAATGGCCCGGTCCGGCTGGATCCGCTGGAGCTGTCCTTGGTTTACATAAAACAGCGCATTGTACACCTGACTCCGGCGGGCATCCATTACGGGGCAGACATAGCCCTGATAGGCCCCCAGGGTGCGGGCCATTGCCTCCAGGGTGGACACGCCATAGCAGGGCAGCTCCCGGCCCCAGGCGAAGCCCTTCGCCGCCGCCACGCCGATGCGCACCCCGGTAAAGGAGCCGGGACCCTCTGCCACCGCCACGGCGGTGACATCCGTCACCTGCTTCCCGGCGGTTTTCAGGGCATCCTGCGCCATAACCATCAGGGTCTGGCTGTGGGTCATGCCCGTATTCTGATAGCTCTCCGCCAAAAGCTTTCCGTCCTCCATCAGCGCGACGGAAGCGGCCTTGGCGGACGTTTCAAAGGCTAAGATCAGCAAGGAAATCTCCTCCTTCTATGGTAATGGTCCGTTGCGCATCCCCGGACTTTTCAATGGTGACGGTAATGGCCCCTTCCAGAGCCTCTTCTACATTTTCGCTCCACTCCACGGCGCATACACCGCCCCGCTCCAGATAATCCTCCCAGCCGATATCCCACAGGTCATCGGTAGAGGCCAGGCGGTACATATCAAAGTGGAACAGGGGCAGACGGCCTCCCAGATACTCATTTACGATGGTATAGGTGGGGCTGGTGACAGGCTCCCCATAGCCCAGGCCCCGGGCCAGCCCCCGGGTAAAGGCGGTTTTCCCGGCTCCCAGGTCCCCCCGGTAGGCGATCACCGTCCCGGCCGGGAGAATTCTCCCCAGGGCCGCCCCCAGCGCCTCCGTTTCAGCGGGGGAATTGGTAATATATTCCATAGTTACCTCGTTTTACAAATTGTGAATTACGAATTATAAATTAAAAATTTTTCCACGGTGAATCAAAGGTGGGTTGCCTGTTTGCTATGCGAATTATGGGGCGAACACATACCATGCCCGTTTTAAATTTTGATTGACATTTGTAATTTATCATTTCGAATTTTTTAATTTTTCCGCCTGGTCGGCAGTAGCCAGGGCGTTGATGATCTCATCCAGCTCGCCGTCCATGACGGCATCGATTTTATACAGGGTCAGGCCCACCCGATGGTCGGTGACACGGCCCTGGGGGAAATTATAGGTGCGGATCCGCTCGTTGCGCATTCCGGTGCCCACCTGGCTCCGGCGCAGACCCGTATGCTCGCTTTCAATCCGCTCCTGCTCGATTTCATAGAGCTTGGAGGCCAGCATCCGCATACATTTTTCCCGGTTTTGCAGCTGGCTGCGCTCCTCCTGGCAGGCCACCACAATGCCGCTGGGCTTGTGAATCAGCCGCACGGCAGAGCTGGTTTTGTTGACGTGCTGACCGCCGGCACCGGAGGCCCGGTAGACCTGCATCTCAATATCCGCCGGGTTCAGCTGCACGTCCACCTCTTCCATCTCCGGCAGGACAGCCACCGTGGCTGTGGAGGTGTGAACACGACCGCCGGATTCCGTCTCCGGCACCCGCTGGACCCGGTGGACACCGGATTCATACT
>CAZDFB010000065.1:0-9665 GCA_964504605.1 uncultured Oscillospiraceae bacterium
TGGGGGTGGTGATCTCCAGGAAGCCCTTCTCGGTCATCAGCCGCCGCAGCTCGGCAACCACCTGGCAGCGCAGGACGATGTTGCTCTTCACAGCGGGGTTACGCAGATCCAGGAAGCGGTACTTCAGGCGGACATTCTCGTCGGCATCCCGGCTCTTGTTGATTTCAAAGGGCAGCTGATTGTGGATGCACTTACCCAGCACCTCGATGCACTGGGGCACAACTTCAATCTCGCCGGTGGGGAGCTTGGGATTCTTGCTTTCCCGCTCCCGGACGGTGCCGGTGACGGAGATGGTGGATTCCTTGTTGATGGGCTTGACAATGCGCATCATCTCTTCGTTCTCAATGACGACCTGAGTAGTGCCGTAGTAATCCCGGAGGACGCAGAAGGCAAAATTGCTGCCCACCTCCCGGACGTTTTCCAGCCAGCCGACAATGGTGACCTGCTTGCCGGCATCGGCAAGGCGCAGCTCGCCGCAGTTATGGGTTCTGGACTGAATCATAAAATGATCCCTCTCTTACTCTATTATTTAATTGTCTTATTTTCTCACAAATTGCGGCAAATGTCAATTCCCAGGACCGGGATTGGGAGAAGAAAATGTCTTTTCCTGAAAAAATGCCAGGATACGGCGTGGGAGAAGCGGATTTGCCCCGGGATAAAACGGAAATTTTCAGTGGAAAAGCCGTGGGCTATGTGCTATGATAAAGAAAACAATTCCACGAAAGGGGCTTTTTATGCTGCCGCAGGCTTTTTTGGAGCGGATGAAGGATCAGCTCGGTGAAGAATATGAGGATTTTATCAGGTCGCTGGAGCGGCCCAGGGCGGTGGCCCTGCGGTTCAATCCGCTGAAGGGGGAGGCCCCCGGTCTGCCCTTTGTAGGAGAGCCGGTTCCCTGGGAACCGGCGGGATATTATTACGATCCCGAGGCCCGGCCCGGACTGCACGTTTACCATGAAGCCGGCGTATATTACCTACAGGAGGCCAGCGCAATGGCCCCGGTGGCCCTGCTGGATCCTCAGCCCGGCGAGCGGGTATGCGATCTGTGCGCTGCCCCCGGGGGAAAAACCACCCAGATTGCCGGGCGGATGCGGGGAGTGGGCTTCCTGCTGTGCAATGAGATCAACCCGAAGCGGGCCAAAATTCTCTCCCGGAATATTGAGCGCATGGCGGTCCCCAACGCACTGGTTACCAACGAGCATCCGCAGCGTCTGGCAGAACGTTTTCCCTGCTTTTTCGACCGGGTTCTGGTGGATGCGCCCTGCTCCGGGGAAGGAATGTTCCGAAAGGAAGAGGCGGCGGTGATGGACTGGAGCCCGGAGACGGTGGAAATGTGCGCCCGCCGGCAGGGGGAAATCCTGAATTCCGCGGCGGAACTGGTTCGGCCCGGCGGTCGGCTGGCGTATTCCACCTGTACCTTTGCCCCGGCGGAGGATGAAGGGGCTGTGGCGGCCTTTCTGGAAGCCCATCCGGAATTTACTCCGGAGCCGGTGGAAGCACCCTGGTTTGAGCCGGTGGGGAACGGAGGCTACCGGATGTGGCCCCATAAGTTGCTGGGCGAGGGCCATTTTGCGGCAGTACTGCGAAAATCCGGGGAGGAGCCTGGGGATGCCCCGGCAGTCCGGGGGGAGATGCTGCCGAAGCAATGGACTTCCTTTGCCCGGGAGCTGGAGATCACCCTCCCGGAGGGGAAAGCCCTTTCCTTCGGACAGAGCCTGTACTGGGCTCCCGCGCAAATGCCGGACATTTCCCGGCTGAAGGTTTTGCGACCGGGTCTGGAGCTGGGCCAGATGAAAAAGGACCGCTTTGAGCCTGCCCACGCCCTGGCACTGTGGCTGAAAACCTGCGCCAATACCGTTTCCTTCCCGCCGGAAAGCCAGCAGATGCGGGACTATCTTCATGGCGATGTGGTGCCCGGAAACCGGAAGGGATGGTGCCTGGTTCAGGCAGGGGACTACAGTACCGGATGGGCCAAGGGCGATGGAAATGTGCTGAAAAATCACTATCCGAAGGGCCTGAGACGGTGAAAACAGGGCTGATTCGGGGAAATCAGAGGATTTTGCAGGGAAATCTAAATTTTTTTGGCTTTACATAATCCGCTTTCTATGTTATACTATCATTACTTATGTGCAATTTTTTGAAACCATCACAGGGAGAGGATATTCCTTGGCCAGATATGAAATCAACGGCGGCAAGACCTTAAACGGCACCGTCACCATCAGCGGCGCGAAAAACGCAGCCGTGGCGATACTTCCCGCGGCGCTCCTGGTTAAAGGCAAGTGCCGGATTGAGAATGTGCCGGATATTTCCGATGTGCGGATACTGCTGGATATCCTCAGCGGTATGGGCGCGAAGATTTGCTACCCGGAAGACCATGTCGTGGAGATCGACAGCACGGATGTTACCTGCACCTGCCCGGACCGGGAGCTGGTTCGGAAAATGCGTGCCAGCTATTATCTGATGGGCGCGCTGCTGGGCAGGTTCCACAAAGCGCACGTGGCGCTGCCCGGTGGCTGTAATTTTGCCTCCCGCCCCATTGACCAGCACATCAAGGGCTTTATGGCTCTGGGTGCCGATGTGGACGAGACGGACGAATATGTGGACCTGCAGCCCGGTGAAGAAGGTCTCCACGGTGAACGAATCAGCTTGGATGTGGTCAGCGTCGGTGCCACGGTGAATATTATGATCGCGGCGGTACTGATGCCCGGTCAGACCATCATTGAAAACGCGGCTAAGGAGCCCCATATCGTGGACCTGGCTAACTTCCTGAACACCATGGGAGCCAGAGTTTACGGCGCAGGCACCGACACCGTGAAAATCCGGGGCGTGGAGGAGCTGAAGGGCGGCACCTATGCCATCATCCCCGATCAGATTGAAGCCGGAACCTATCTGGCAGCGGTAGCCGCCGCCGGCGGCAATGTGCTGATCCAGAATGTAATTCCCAAGCACATGGAGTGCATCACCTCCAAGCTTCAGGAAATGGGTGCCCGGATCATCAACTATGATGACGCAATCCGCATTCAGCAGTATGGCCGCCTGCGGCGGACCACGGTGAAGACCCGGCCCTATCCCGGCTTTCCCACGGATATGCAGGCCCAGGTCTGCGTGTGCATGAGCCTTGCCAGCGGCGTCAGCCGACTGACGGAGAGCGTTTACGAAACCCGCTTCTTTGGCTACTGCACAGAGCTGGAGAGCATGGGTGCCAATATCCAGATTAACGGAAAAACCGCCACGGTGGTTGGCGTGGAAAATCTCTACGGTGCAACGGTCTGCGCCCACGATCTGCGGGCGGGAGCGGCACTGGTCATTGCGGGCCTTGCGGCCCATGGTACCACCTATGTGGAGGATATTCACTTTATCGAGCGGGGCTATGAAAACCTGATTGATAAGTTTACTGCTCTGGGGGCAGAAATCCGCCGCCTGGAAGATTGATAAGAAAGCCCGGATGAACCGCACTTCAAGGTTCATCCGGGCTTTTTCTGTAAATCAAGCCACGCCGGAGAAAAAAAAGACTGTCGGTACTTGCAAAAGGGTGGTATATTATATATAATAAAACTATCCTGAAAGAAGAAAGAGGGTAATTTTTATGTTCTGTCCCAACTGCGGTGCCCATGCTCAGGACAACGCAAAATTCTGCCCTGGCTGCGGAAAGCCCATGGAAGTCCCCCAGAGTGCCCCGGAAAACGGGACTGCCGGAGTATGGTCAAATGGAGAAACCCGGATACCGGCATACGCTGCCCCCGTGGCTCAGCCGGATGTGAGCCGTGCGGTAAAGCCCCGCGGATACCGCAGTGCTCCCGAAGGCGGAAGCCGGAAGGTGCTGCTTGGCGTGGGAACCGGTCTGGTTGCCCTGATTCTTGTAATCGTGCTGGTCGTCAATCTGGTGGGCGGCCCTATGGTGACGCTGGGAAGGGCTGTTCAGAAAACCTTTGAGGCGGATAACGGAACCGCCAGCTTTGTGTTTAATGTAGATGGTGAGACAGTGCGGGGCGAGTTCCAGTATGCCATTGACTGGAAAAACCGGGACATTACGGTTTATGGTACCATGAAGGTCGATGGGATGAAGGGCACAATCGCGATTTACGATGGCTATGCCATTGCGGACAGCGGTTACGGTACCACAGCCGTCGATATCAGCGATGAGCTGGACGAGCTGTTTGAAGCTTATGAGGATGCACAAAAGGAACTGGAGCTGGATGAAATACTGGAGCTGCTGGAGGAGCAGACGGGTGTTTCTCTGGACGATTACATCGATACGGATGCAATCCCCGATTGCATGGAGGCCTACGGTAAAAAGCTGAACAGCGAGAGTTGGCTGAAGGAAAACGCGGGCTTTACCACGGAAAAGCAGAACGGCACCAGCTACTATTGCTTTGCACCGAAGACCTATCAGTTCATTGCTGCTTCCATCCCCTTCTTTGAGAGCATCTTTGAGGACCCGGATGATTACGAGGATATTATGGACGAGCTGAAGGATGAAAAGGCCGAGCTCAATGACATAAAAATTGAGCTGACATTTGGCGTTAAATCCGGTTACCTTTCCGAGATCCTGCTGGAAATGAACGCCGGTCGTGAATCTTTTTCCTATGATGTGGAACTGACCAATATTGGAAAAACCAGAATCGACACAGATGAGCTGGAAGACCTGCTGGACGAGGCACTTTAATATTGATCGAGCCGGGACGGTTACCGTCCCGGCTTTTTCCGCAATTTTTTGGGGCTCCTGCCGTTGACAACCGGCGTTTACGGAATTATACTATTCGTAAATTCAGGAAAATAGAGCAAAACGGAGGAGCAGAGCATGGTAAAGAAATGGAATGTTACAATCCCTAAATTATCCGGGGAGAAGACCCGTCGGGCCTATATTTATCTTCCTGCGTCCTATCAGAAGGACAAAACCAGACGCTATCCCGTTATGTATATGTTTGACGGTCACAATGTATTTTTTGACGAGGACGCGACCTTCGGCAAGTCCTGGGGCATGAATAAATACATGGAGGAATCCGGGAAAGATCTGATTATCGTGGCGGTGGAATGCAACCACGAGGGAAACCGCCGCCTGGTGGAGTATTCCCCCCTGACCTATGAAAATTCGGAAATGGGCAGCATCAAGGGCAAGGGCAATGTGTACATGAACTGGCTGGTCAATACCCTGAAGCCCTTTGTGGATGAAAACTTCCGAACCCTGCCGGACCGGAAAAATACCATCATAGCCGGGTCCTCCATGGGTGGCCTCATGGCGCTGTATGCCGTCACGGTATACAACCATATTTTCCAGCGGGCGGCCTGCCTGAGCCCCAGCCTGTGGGTGGCACCGGGGAAGGTGCTGGAAATGGTGGCCCGGGCCCATATCCGCCGGGATACCACCGTGTATATGGACTACGGTGAACTGGAAATGTTTAACCACCTGGCAAATCAGGAGGCAATGATTTCAACGGCCCATCTGCTGATGACAAAGCGGGTGAATCTGGCACTGCGGATCGTCCCCGGCGGAAATCACAGCGAGGCCAGCTGGGAGAAGCAGATTCCGATTTTTATGGACTGCCTGGGGCTGTAAAGGCTGAGGAGGGAAGAAATGGAGACAAGGTATTTCAAACACTGGAGCGGCTGCCTAAACCGGGACATGGAGTTTAAGGTCTACGGTCACGGCGGAAAGAGCGTGCTCTTTATCCCTTGCCAGGGGGGCAGATTCTTCGATTTTGAGAATTTCGGCATGGCAGATGCCTGGTCCCGGTGGATTGAAGCGGGAAAATGCACAGTCTTTGCCTGCGACAGCATCGATAATGAGGCCTGGGCCGCCGTGGGCGCAGACAACCGCTGGCGGATAGAAAACCATGAGAAATGGATCCACTATATTACCCAGGAGCTGGTGCCGGAGATCAACCGCCTCAGCCGGGAACGGAACGGCTGCGACTGCGGAATTATGACCTTCGGCGCGTCCATGGGTGCCATGCACGCGGCGAACCTTTACTACCGCAGACCGGATCTCTTTGACAGCTGTTTCGCAATTTCCGGACTGTATGACAGCCAGCTGTTCTTTGGCGATTATTGCGATAACCTGGTGTATAACAACTGTCCCTGCTTCTATCTTGCCAATCTTCCCGCCGATCACTGGTATATGGACCTGTATAACCGGCAGAAGAGCCTGGTGGTCTGCGGGCAGGGGGCCTGGGAGGAGCCGCTGCTGGCTTCCACCCGTTGGCTGGATACCGTGTGCTACCAGAAGGGCATCCACACCCGGTTTGCGTATTGGGGCTATGACGTGAGCCACGACTGGCCCTGGTGGTTTAAAATGGTGGAAACATACCTGCCCTGGTTTCTGGGGTGAAGCCCGCACCGAAAAAGGAGAGAGACAACATGAAGAATTTTATATTCATTTCCCCGAATTTCCCCCTGACCTATTGGAAATTCTGCCGGGAACTGAAAAACAACGGAATGCGGGTCCTGGGCATTGGCGATGCGCCCTATGAGGACCTGATGCAGGAGCTGAAGGACTCTCTTCACGAATATTACAGGGTTTCCAGCCTGGAAAACGATGACGAGGTGTTTTGGGCCGTTGGCTTTTTTACCTTCAAATACGGTAAAATCGACTGGCTGGAGAGTAATAACGAATACTGGCTCATGCGGGATGCCTGGCTGCGGACGGAGTTCAACATTACAACCGGTCCCAAGCTCCACGAAATGGACAAAATCAAGCTCAAGTCCGCCATGAAGGCCTGCTACGCGAAAGCGGGGCTGCCTACAGCCCGCTACCATCTGGTGGAGGGGCTGGAGGACTCGCTGGCCTTTGCCCACACGGTGGGCTATCCCGTGGTGGTGAAGCCGGACAATGGGGTGGGTGCCAATAATACCTACAAGCTCACCTCCGATGAGGATGTGGCCTGGTTTATCGGCAGCAAGGACGACAATACCTACATTATGGAGGAATTTGTCAACGGCTGCGTTCATACCTATGATGCCATTGTGGATTCCCGGGGAAAGCCGCTGTTTGAATCCGGCAATGTGACCCTTTGTTCGCTGATGGATGTGGTGAATGACAGCGGTGACTCTGTCTACTATCTGGAAAAGGAGCTTCCGGAGACAATCCGGGCAGCGGGCCTTGCCACGGTGGAGGCCTTTGAAGTAAAGAGCCGGTTTATCCACCTGGAATTCTTCCTTCTGAATGAAGATCAGTCAGGCCTGGGCAAGAAGG
Organism: uncultured Oscillospiraceae bacterium; assembly: GCA_964504605.1. GTDB lineage: Bacteria > Bacillota > Clostridia > Oscillospirales > Oscillospiraceae > Faecousia. The sequence continues at coordinate 7,190 of CAZDFB010000065.1, forward strand.
GGGATGTGCTGGGACTGGAAGTCAATATGCGGCCCGCCGGTGGCTTTACGCCGGAAATGTACAATTACTCTCAGGAGACGGATGTCTATAAAATCTGGGCGGATATGGTGGCTTTTGACTGTAATACCAAGCCCATTGGAAAGCACCATTATACCGCGTTCTACAGCCGCCGGGATGGCAGACAGTATAAGCTGGGTGACTATGAGGTCATGCTGAAATACGGCGGGAAGATGGTCATGTGGGGCCGGATTCCAAAGGCACTGTCCGGTGCCATGGCGGACCAGATGTATGTGGGAAATTTTGATACGGAGGCGGAAATGATGGCCTTCTACGAGGATATGTCCGCAACCTACTAAGACCTATTAAACAAAAGCCCCCTGATGCAGCATAACAGCTGCATCAGGGGGGTAATTGTATGCCAGGAAGAAGCGGAAAAAATCCCGATATTGTATGCGCGCGCCGGACAGGTTTTCTTCAATCCTGCATCCGATGGATGGAACGGTCTGTGTCGAACCCTTCCGGATACCGACGGCGCAGCTTGTCGATGTTCCCCTGAAATACAGTTTCCAGCTCCAGGTCCAGCGCGAATGCCGTCTCCGCCAGATACCAGGCAATATCGCCCAGCTCCTTTGCCAGTTTCTCTTTGTCCAGGGCATGGCCCTGGGCAAGCCATTTTTTTACAATGTCGATGGCCTCGCCACTTTCACCGCACAGACCCATTACGCCGTTAATCAGAACATCCTTTTTGTCCAGCTCCGGATTCAGGGTGGTCAGGGCCAGACGCTGGTATTCATTGACTGTCATGGTATTTCCTCCCGACAGGGACGGCAACTGCCGACCATACTTTTTATTATTATACCAGCCCCGGCGGGGAAAGTCCACCGGATGGCTTGATTATTTTGGCAGGATTTGCTATGATAAAGCAAATAAAGGAGGCACAGCCATGAGAGAGCAAATCATTCAAAAACAGTTTGATGAAGAGCGGGCGCTGTATTATCTGCAGCACGCGGATGTGGAGCGGTGTGTATTCGCCGGTCCGGCGGATGGAGAATCGGTGCTGAAGGAAGCCCGGGATGTACATCTGCGGGATTGCTCGTTTTCCCTGCGGTATCCGCTGTGGCACGTCCGGGGCTTTGAAATGCTGAGATCGGAGATGGATGAAAAGACCCGGGCAGCGATTTGGTATGCGGAGGATGGCGTGATCCGGGACTGCAACCTGGGCGGCATCAAGGCGGTGCGGGAGTGCCGCAATATCTCCATCAGCGGCAGCGATATCCGTTCTCAGGAGTTCGGCTGGAAATGTGCCGGCATCAGCCTGGAGGACAGCCGGATCACCAGCGAATACCTGTTCCTGGACAGCCGGGATGTGACGCTGAAGAATGTGGAGATGAAGGGCAAGTATTCCTTCCAGTACATGGAAAACCTGACCATCCGTGACTCTGTTTTGGATACAAAGGACGCATTCTGGCACAGTAAAAACGTGACGGTTTACAATTCTGTGGTCAAGGGTGAGTATCTGGCCTGGTTCTCTGAGAATCTGACACTGGTGAACTGCAAGATCATCGGCACCCAGCCTTTGTGCTACTGCAAGGGCCTGAAGCTGATCGACTGCACCATGGAGGGCTGTGACCTGTCCTTTGAATATTCGGATGTGGAGGCCACCATTTCGGGCCATGTGGATTCGGTGAAGAATCCCCGCAGCGGCACCATCACCTTAGACAGCGTGGGAGAGGTGCTCATGACGGACGATACCGTTATGGAATGCAGGGGAAATGTGGTCCTTCGGGAAAAGTAAATTGGGGAAGGATCCTGCCGAAGGCGGGATCTTTCTGTTTTTATGGGGATTTCTTCCCGAAAGCTGGAAAATATCTTGACGGAATGGGAAAAATCTTCTATAATATTACGGACTATCGAAACAAATAGCTTAGAAAGGATTTTGTACTATGGCTAAGGAATATAAAATTACAAGCCTGCGGCTGGCTGACCTGGAGAAGGAACTGAATTTCCTGAAGACGACCCGTGAGCGTGAAATCGCGGCAATGATCGCGGAAGCCCGCTCCTACGGCGACTTGTCCGAAAACTCCGAGTACGATGCTGCCAAGAACGAGCAGGCAAAGCTCTACGGTCGTATCGCTGAGATCGAGGATGTGCTGTCCCATGCTGTTATCATCGAGGATGAGAATGAGGCCACCGGTCGGGTTGGTCTGGGCTGCACCGTTGTGGTCGAGGACGAGAAGGGCAAGCAGACCACTTACCGCATTACCGGCTCTCAGGAAGCCAATCCCATGGAGGGAAAGCTGTCCGATGACTCTCCCTTTGGCCGTGCCGTCGTTGGCAAGGCGGCAGGTGAAAGCTTTACGGTCAACGCACCGGTTGGCTCCTTCCGAATGAAGGTGGTCAGCGTCTCCCGTGAGGGCTAAGCCATGGCAAAGTTTGTACCGCAGCCTGAGCTGTCTCTCAACGACCAGATGCAGAT
>CAZDFB010000066.1:0-9496 GCA_964504605.1 uncultured Oscillospiraceae bacterium
AAGAATAAATATGGTTTCACCTCCATTGCTATGGTTTCATTTTTGAGTGAAACCATATGAAACTATTTGAAACCGTATCATTATTATCAACTGTTGCCAAACAGCAGATGCCCGAATGGGTATCTGCTGTTTTTATTTGGGCTTATCAAAGATTCGAACCAGTCAAATGCAACAGTCCGGTGGACTGTTGCCGGGCAGTGCCCTCACTGCCCGCACCTTAAGTTCCATCCCTGGGATGGAACTGTAAATCGAATCCCTCATCCTTTGCCAAACAGCAGATACCCAACCGGGTATCTGCTGTTTTTTACGCATTTGAACGGAAGGGAGGTTTTTCAGGGACCGGCATCATTGAAAATTGCCGCGTTTTGTGATATATTCATAAAAATGGATGGGGGACGACCGATGACATACGAAAGCTTCAAGCATACCGATCCGGATGGACTTCACGACAAAAAGCTGACCCTTCACGATTGCGTATCAGACAGAATTTCCTTTGAAGAGAATACGCTTCGCTTTTTCCTACCTGATGGATTTTGGATAACCGCGCAGCACGAAGAGAATCTGTCCGGGCAGACGGTCCGCACGGATGCTGCCGCAGTGGATTTCACAATAGAAGACATGGATGATATTCTTGTCCGCGTATTTACAAGAAATACACGCTTCCGTTCCCGGAAAATAAGCGTGGAGTTATGGAATATGGAACGGCTCATGGCCTCCGTAAACAGCGGGGAATGCACAATTGAATTTATCACCCAATACAGAAGCCACTTTGAGCAGATGTGGCACTGCGGAATCCGGTCCGGTAAAAGACCGTATTACAGGGAGTGTCAGCTCCATTTGCCGGATACCGAGCAGTGTACCGCTGGAACAATCTGCGGCTGGATTGCCGGTGGTGACGGCACCTTTACCGTGAAAAAGCCCGGGATTCTTCTGGAATCCCGGGCTTCCCTGCGTCAATGGGCTTTTTTGAAAACAGGCACCTGTTACTTGTAATGCGGAAGCGGCTGTGCTATGATAAAGGAACTTTGCTGAGAGAGGAAAAGCGTTATGGTTAGAGAACTGATACACGACCCGATTTTACTGGCCCGTCCCAGCGAGCGGGCAACAAAGGAGGACTTGCCCTGGGCGCAGGATCTGGCGGATACCCTTTTGGCCCACCGGGAAACCTGCGTGGGAATGGCAGCCAACATGATCGGAGTCCACAAGCGGATTATAGCCTTTGACAATGAGGGAACCTGCATGATAATGCTGAACCCGGAAATTTTAAAGGCCTCCGGTGAATATGAAACCCAGGAGACCTGCCTGTCCCTGCTGGGCGGCCCCCGGAAGACCCTGCGCTTCCAGAAAATCAAGGTGCAGTACCAGAATCTGGCGCTTCAGACCCGGCAGAAAACCTTCTGCGGCTGGACGGCACAGATCATTCAGCATGAAATTGACCATTGCAACGGCATTCTGATCTGAACGGCTACAGCGGTATGTAGGCGTCCAGGGGGTGCCCCAGCAGCCGCATGAGGGTGAGCTCGTCCATTGCGTCCGTCAGGGCGTTGTGAAGCTCCCGGTAGGTGTAATCCCCGGAAAGCAGACGCAGCATGGGCTCCACACCATAGCCCCGCTTCACCCGCCCGGTGTTGCAGCACTCCCAGCCTGCGGGAATATGGGGGTTGTGCTGGCGATAAGCTGCCAGACGCATAATGTCGTACCAGTCAAATTCCTTCAGCTCCGGCAGGTGCTTCCGGTCGAAGCTGGCGTTATAGGCGAAAAGTGAGGAAACGCCAAGCTCCCGAAGCCAGGGGATCAGCCGGGCCATGGCATCGTGACGGCTGCATATCTGGACCGGCACACCGGAATTCAGCCGGAGCGCATCGGAATACATCCCGCCGACAGCCTGTTCCGGGTCCAGAATGAAATACTTTGCCCCGACTGGCTGAAAATCCGCGGCATCCGCTGCGCAGATGCCAATGGACATGACCTGATTTTCCCAGTTCGTTTCCGTATCGATGACCGCAAAGACACCCATAAAGCGATACCCCCGTTTGCCGTTTTCTTCAGCATAGCAGAAACCGGTGGTGTTGGCAATGTTTTTTCGCCCGGGGGTGGGCTATTTTTTGCGGATCGCTTGTTTTTTTCGTATTTGGACGCTATAATGGCAGTACTATGGCGTGGAGTGGATGCTATGACAAATTACAATATGGATTGGGATGACCTGGGACGGAATATTCAGGATATTGTGGACCGGGCGGTAAATTCCCGTGATTATCAGCGGCTGAACCAGACAATCCGCCAGACGGTTGGCCGGGCGGTGGATTTGGGGAGCGAGGCTGTCCGCAGAGCCTGGGAGAATCAGCAGGCTTCTGCCGGGGCAGAGCAGCCGGTAGTACGCAGGCAGGACGTGGCCTGCCTTTATGGCAATACCACCGGCAAAACGCTCAAGGGCATTCTTATGACGGTGGGCGGCGGTGTGTTGTCTGGCGCGGTGTTTGTCGGCGGCGTTGCGGATTTGGTTTTGCGTTGGATGTTCTTTATCCCCGATGGCGGCTTTCTTGGCCTGGGGGCCCTGCTGTCCGTGGCTGGCGTGTGCCTGCTGTGGCGGGGCGTGCGGAATCTGAAGCAGGTCAGCCGGTTTAAGACCTATTGCAGACTGCTGGGGGACAAAACCTGCTGTACGCTGGAGCGTCTTGCCTCCGGCGTTGGGAAAAGCGTCCGGTTTGTCCGCCGGGAAATCGGGCAGATGATCGCCCAGGGGCTGTTTCTGGAGGGACATCTGGATAAGGAGGAGACACGGCTCATCACCAGCCACGAAACCTACCGGGAATTTGAAAATAACCGGCTCCTGCTGGAAAACAGGCAGAAGCAGGCAGCCAAGTCCGAAAAGAAGCCGGTGGCAGAGCCTCAGACCGATGTGCAGCGGCAGGTTCAGCAGGTCCTGAACCGGGGAAATGCTTTTATTGCCCAGATCCGCAAATGCAACGATGATATTCCCGGGGAGGAGATATCCGCAAAGATCGACCGGATGGAAAACATCGTCCGCAGAATTTTCCAGCGGGCACAGAGCCATCCGGAAATCGTACCGGACCTGCAGAAGCTGATGGACTATTACCTTCCCATGACGGTAAAGTTGCTGACCGCATACGCGGATATGGATGCCCAGCCGGTTCAGGGGGAGACAATCCTCGCCTCCAAGCAGGAGATCGAGCAGACCCTGGACACCCTGAATCTGGCCTTTGAAAAGCTGCTGGATTCCGTGTTCAAGGATACGGCACTGGATGTGTCCAGTGATATTTCGGTCCTGAACACCCTCCTTGCCCAGGAGGGATTGACAGAGGACGAGTTGACGAAGATGAAAAAACAGAAACAATAAACAGGAGGAACCGGAGAAATGAGCAAAGATTTGGAATTTAATCAGGAAAACATTCCCAGCCTGACCCTGGAGCCGGAGCTGGAGCTGGAGCCTGTCGAAGCTACACTGGCTGTCGCTGAACAGACGGGGATTTCCCAGTCTGATTCCCCGGAAGCTGTCCTCACCCCCGAGGAGCGGCAGATGGTGGATGCCTTTGCCGCGAAAATCGATGTGGAAAATACGGCGCAGATTCTCCAGTATGGTGCCGGAACCCAGAAAAAGATGGCGGATTTTTCCGATGCCGCCCTGGCGAATGTCCGCACCCAGGACCTGGGCGAGGTGGGCGATTTGATCGTCGATGTGGTTGGCGAGCTGCGGGGCTTTGAAACGGAAGAGAGCAGGGGACTGTTCGGCTTCTTTCGCAAAAAGGTCAATCAGCTGGAGAATATGAAGAATAAGTACGCCAAGGCGGAAGTGAACGTGGAGAAGATCAGCACGGCTCTTCAGCAGCATCAGGTGCGGCTGCTGAAGGATTCCGCTGTGCTGGATAAAATGTATGAGCAGAATCTGGCATATTTTAAGGAGCTGACCATGTACATCCTTGCCGGCAAGCAGAAGCTTCAGGAGGTCCGTGGGGGCAGACTGAAGGAGCTGCAGGCGGTGGCTCAGCGCACGGGCCTGGCGGAGGATGCCCAGAAGGCCCGGGATCTTTCCGACAAATGCGACCGCTTTGAAAAGAAAATCCATGATTTGGAGCTGACCCGGACGATCTCCATTCAGACCGCCCCTCAGATCCGCCTGATACAGAACAATGACAACGTCATGGTGGAGAAAATCCAGACCACCCTGGTCAACACCATTCCGCTGTGGAAAAATCAGATGGTTCTGGCGCTGGGCATTGCCCATTCCACGGAGGCTGCCCAGGCTCAGCGGCAGGTAACCGATGTGACCAATGCGCTGCTCAAGCAGAACGCGGAGAAGCTCCACATGGCATCGGTGGAGACGGCGAAGGAAGCGGAGCGGGGCATCGTGGATATCGAAACCCTGAAGACCACCAACGCCAAGCTGATCCAGACACTGGATGACGTTATGAAAATCCAGGCCGACGGTCGTGCCAAGCGGCTGGCAGCCGAGCAGGAAATGGCAAAAATGGAAAACGATCTCAAGGCAAAGCTGCTGCAGATTCGTGATGGCAACGGCTGAGCGCTGCCCCAACGTAAGAATTCCGGCGCCGAACTTTATCCGGCAGTGTCGTTGAAAAAGCCCTACGGGTGTGTTATAACTATTCTGCAACAACCCTACCGGAAATCAAACTGGTTGTCAGGAGGAAACGGGATATGCAGCATACAGAGCAGTGGATTTGGCTCCCAAGGGAGCAGTATCCGGACGCACAGGAAACTGTTTACAGCGGCTTTTATCACACAGAGGCAAAAAACTATACCGTGGCAGAGTTCACGAGAACCTACAGCTTTCCGAAAATGATTGCCTTCGCGGATTTACGCTACAGCGGAGATACCGCCTTCCGGCTTCTGTGCAATGGGGCCCTGGTGGCAACGGGACCGGCCTGCGTTGGCGGCGTTTTTATGGGAAATGAAGCACCCCGGGAGCCCTTCTACGCCTTTGAAAGCCGGATTCGACCGGAGGGCAATACGCTGTCCTTCTTTGCCCGGGTGAAGATGCTGCCCTTCCAGATCTGCGAGTATTCCAAAGGCCACGGTGGCTTTATGCTCAGCGCCATCGTGACCTTTACCGACGGAACACAGCAGGCGGTTTTTACCGATGAAAGCTGGCAGGTGAGAAAAAATGGGGCCTACGCAGGGCTCTGCTTCTATGACGGAAGAATACAGCCGGATCCCTTTGTTCCGGCACAGCGGATTGAAAACCGCTGGCATACCCTTACCGCACCGATTCCCGTCCGCCAGGAATATGCCCTTTCGCCGGATAACAGCGAAATCCGGCTTGCCGCCGGTGAGGAAAAAACGGTGGTTCTGGAGCTGGATAAAATCTGGGCCGGCTTTGTGCGGATAGAGGCAAAGACCCGGGGAGAGGTGTCGGTCCGGCTCCTGTGCCGGGAGCTTGCGGAAGCGCCGCCCTATGATGAGCGGGTAATTTTTGTGGAGGACGGTGTCTGCCAGGGCTTTTGTATGCACAGCGCGGGAAGTATCCGGGCGGAGCTTGTAAACCGGTCTGATTCCGATGCCCGGATCCGGGTCACCTTCCTTGCCACCCATTATCCGGTGGGAGAGGAAGGGGAGACGGTGACCAGCGACCCGGAGCTGAATCAGGTCCTTCGCACCTGCAAGCATACGCTGAAGGTTTGCCGGCAAACCCACCACCTGGACAGCCCCAGACACTGTGAGCCCCTGGCCTGTACGGGAGATTACTATATCGAGACGCTTATGACGGCCTTTTCCTTTGGCGATATGCGCCTTGCGGCCTTTGATCTGATCCGCACGGCAGATATGCTGGAGAAGGGCGACGGAAGAATCTTTCATACGACCTACAGCCTGATCTGGGTGAAAATGCTCCGGGACGTATACATGATGACAGGGGACGAGCGGCTGCTTTCCCAATGCGAAGGGGCCCTGGGGTGTCTTCTGCGGCGCTTTGAAACCTACCTCGGTGCAAATGGCCTTATTGAGACACCTCCGGACTATATGTTCGTTGACTGGATCTACATTGACGGGCACTCCATGCATCATCCCCCTAAGGCGCTGGGACAGACCTGCCTGAACCTGTTTTATTTTGGCGCGCTGGAGGCGGCGGAGCATATTTACCGCTGCCTTTCGGAACCGGCTCAGGCCCTCCGCTGCGGCGAAAAGCGGGAGGCCCTTCGGCAGGCAATCAACCGGGAGCTCTACGACGGGCAGAAACAGATGTACTTCGAGGGGCTGAACACCCCAACGCCGGAACAGCTGCTGGGAGAATGGATGCCTGCCAACACAGACAAGCGGTATTACCTTAAGCATTCCAATATCCTGGCTGCCTGCTTTGGTGTCTGCGACGATGAATGCGCGAAATCGCTGATCCGGCGGATTCTTTCCGATGAGATTGGCGGAGACTGTCAGCCCTACTTCCTGCACTACCTTCTGGAGGCGGTTTTCCGTCTGGATTTGCGGGATGCGTATACCCTGCAGATTCTGGAGCGGTGGAAGGCACCGGTTCAGGTGTGCACAAAGGGGCTGGTGGAGGGCTTTGTGACACCGGAGCCCGGCTATTCCTTTGACCACAGCCACGCCTGGGGCGGTACCCCCCTGTATTCCCTGCCGAAAGCGCTGCTGGGCCTGCAAATCACGGAACCGGGTATGCGTGAACTGTCCCTGGCACCCTCCCTTCTGGGACTGACCAGCGCGAAAACCGAGCTGCTCACCCCCCTATGGAAAGCTTATCTGCCGGCAGGAGCAGGGAAAAGCACCTATAATCACCTGCCCGAAGGAAATCAGGGTCACCCTGCGCTGAGCGGCGGAAGGAAGAAATTCAAAAAATGCGAAAAATGGCGGTGGAAAGCGCAAGGGCTTTCTACCGCCATTTATGTAATTTGCAGGATAAACAGGGAAACGGTAATATTCCATTTTTTGGAGAAGATCCTGAGAAGCGCCGGATTCACCTGTGGCAGCAATCAATGACCGGCCCTGCGCCGAAGAAATACACGGAGGGCCGGACCGGGGGAGAGAGACCCTTTTCCCGGAATCAACACCAGAAGCCGCCGGTGAGAGTGCAGAAAAGAAAGGTATAGGGGATGCAAAATACGTGGCTGTCAAACCGGTCCAGAATGCCGCCGTGACCGGGGAGCAGATGACCGAAATCCTTGACACCGCATACCCGCTTTACCGCGGACATGGCAAGGTCACCGAACTGACCCACGATAGAGGCAGTTACCGCGTAAACAAGCGCCATCATCCAGTGAACCCGGATGCCCTGGTTTCGCTCCAGCATATAGCAGAACAGACAGATCACCAGAACCGCGCCGCCAATGCCGGCCAGAGCGCCTTCCCGGGTCTTGTTGGGGCTGATGGTGGGCAGGAGCTTGTGCTGCCCGAACTGGCTTCCGATCAGATAGGCGGCTACGTCCGTGGCAAAGCACAGCGTGATGGAGGATGCCAGATAGTGCAGGCCGTAGGGGAGCTTGCGCAGGGCGGGAACAGAACGGAACAATATGACCACCAGAAACGCAACCAGAATGGAAAGTCCGGTATTCAATCCCCTGATCTGAGACTGACGAACCATCATCCAGACGAAAAGCCCCAGGGAAAACAGAAAAACCAGGGAAAGATACACGGGAAAATGCTTCAGGGGAATGACGGACAGGATAACCGCCAGACTCAGCGAGGACCAGAGCAGTGCCCGGTTTTTTCCGGTGCCGGATACATTATAAATTTCATAAACGGAAAATGCGCTGAGCAGCGCACTGCCGCACAGAAGAACGCCGGGAATGTGAGAAAGGGCAACTGCCAGATATACAACGCAGGTGATGACCGCTCCGGTCAGGGTTCGTTTCAGCATATTATGTCCTCATTTCTTTTGCCTGGGCAGCGGGCAGCATACCCGTTCTGCCTGATATCTCACCCAATATCATACGCCTACAAGCTAAACTGAAAGAAAACTGGGAAAGAAGGAATTGTAAACAAATACCGGAAAAGGTAAATTCAGGCCTTTTGACGGTGGTTCAGCCGGTACTGGGTGGGACTGACGGTTTCTGCCCTGCGGAAGGCCTGGGAGAAGTAGCTGGCGGAGGAGAAGCCCAGTATTTCGGCAATTTCCGACAGAGAAAGATCCGTCTCCACAAGCAGCCGGGTGCTCTCCCGGATCCGGCAGGAGATCATGTAGTTGATGGGTGGAACGCCGTATTCCTTCCGGAAAACGTGGGCCAGGTAGTATTTGTTCACCTTGGCAACGGCGGCAAGGTCCTCCAGAGTCAGCCGCTCCTTATAGTGGCTTTCGATATAATGGCGGATGGAGGCGCACTGGCTGGTGAGCTGGGGCTCTGCCGGCGCGTCCACAATGGAGAAGCTGTCACTGCGGGCCAGATGAACAATGAGAATCTCCGTGTATGCCTGGCAGACAATGTCGTAATCCGGCTGCCGGTTCTGCATTTCCCGCAGGATGTTCTGCATACAGGCCAGAATCGGTGCCTTGTCCGGCACGTCAAATACGCAGAAGCGGCCCTCATGCTCCGCGTGCATCCGAAGCTCCGGCCCCTCGAGCCCTACGACAATGTATTCCAGCGGATGGTCGCCGTAGCTGACCTCCGTGTGCATGATGTTGGGATTGATGACAACGAGCTGATTGGCCTTGACGGGGAAAAGCTCGTTGTCGATGCGAAACTGACCATCGCCGCCCACAACATAAAAAAGCTCCGTATAGCTGTGGGCGTGGGGGATGGAATTCCAGTCACCACCATAGCGGGCGCTGGCGGCGTTGCGCAGCTTGACCCGGCTCCGGCTTTGGCTGGACTGGGGAATGGAGAAAACATAGTGCTGATGACTCATGGCAGCCTCCGTATTATAGTTATTGCGGTCTGGTTTATTATAATTGCTTTCAGCGATAAATGCAATCCCCGGACAGAGAGAAAATTGTAAAAAATGCCGGTTTTTTGGGCGGGCAATCAATGGTTGTAATGCACAAATTCCAAGGTTCAAAATAGTATAATCTCCCGAAAAGCAATCCAAGAGCAATATATATAAAGAGGTTAGCAAGATTTTGATTGAAAAAAATAAATAAACCGCTATACTTAGGATTGTGGGGCGGAAAACCCCTCAAAACCAATTTTAATGGAGGAAATATAAATGAAGAAGATCATCGCAATGCTTCTGGCAGTTGTTATGGTTCTCGGCTTGGCAGCCTGCTCTTCCAACGGCGGCACCGAGTCCAGCACCCCTGTGAACAACGGCTCCGAAGTCAACAATGAGACCCCCAACAACAATAAGGAAGAAGTGACCATCAAGGTCGCTGCCATCGAGACTGCTTACGGCAGCGAGGTTTGGCAGAAGGTTTGCGAAGCTTTCACCGAGACCGCCGGCATCAAGGTTGAGCTGACCACCGACAAGAACCTGGAAGACATTCTGACCGGTCCCATGCAGAACGGTGAGTATCCCGATGTCGTCCACCTGGCTACCGGCCGTCCCGCTGGCCTGACTGAGCAGCTGATCAAGGCCAATG
>CAZDFB010000067.1:0-9418 GCA_964504605.1 uncultured Oscillospiraceae bacterium
CACGGCGGGCCGGGATTTTCCCACCCGCTGGGCGGTTTCCTCCTGGGTCAGGCCGTAGTCCGACATGAGGCTTTCGTAGCCCAGCGCTTCTTCCACCGGATTCAGGTCCTGACGCTGCAGATTTTCAATCAGCGCCAGCTCCATGGCTTTTTTGTCATCGGCCTCGATGATAACGGCGGGGATATCGCTTAAGCCCGCCAGCCGGGCGGCCCGCCAGCGCCGTTCACCGGCGATGATTTGGTAATAACCGTTGGGCATTTCCCGGACGGTCAGGGGTTGGATCACGCCGTGGACTGAGATGGAGTCGGATAGTGCCTGAAGCTCCTCCTCGTCGAAATTGTGCCGGGGCTGATCCGGGTTGGGCTCGACTTTGTAGATGGGCAGAAGCTGATAGGCGCTCTTTTCAGCGGGTTCCTCTGAGAAATCCCCCAGCAGCGCCCCAAGGCCCTTGCCTAGGCCCTTGTTGGATGCCATTGTATCATTCCCTTCCTCCGCAGGGGCCCTCCCCTGCCGGATTGCTTATAATTTTGCTTTCATTTCCTCAGCCATATCCCGGTAGGCCCTGGCTCCCCGGCTGGAACGGTCGTAGGCGGTGACGGGCAGACCATGGCTGGGCGCCTCCGCCAGACGAATATTCCGGGGAATGACGGCGGTGAATACCTTTCCCGGGAAGTGACGGCGCACCTCCTGGGCCACCTGGGCGGAGAAGTTGGTCCGCCCGTCGAACATGGTCAGGGCCACACCGAAAATTTCCAGCCGGGTATTCATTTTCCGCTTGACGCTGCGCAGAGTGCCCATCAAATCGCTGAGACCCTCCAATGCGTAGTATTCGCACTGAACGGGAACCAGAATGCCGTCGGCGGCACACAGACCGTTCAGGGTCAGCAGCTCCAGAGAAGGCGGACAATCAATCAGAATCAGGTCGTAACGGTCACGAACCTGCTCTAGGGCCCGGGAAAGCTTCCGCTCCCGGTGGTCCTCCCCAATCAGCTCCACCGTTGCACCGGCAAGATCCGCTGCGGAGGGCAGCACATCGCCGTACTGGGTGGAGACAATGGCTTGCTCTGTGGGGATATCGTTGATAGTCACGTCATAGACAGAGTATTTGATTTTCTTCTTATCCAGCCCCAGGCCGGAGGTTGCATTTGCCTGAGGGTCAAAGTCGCACAGGAGGACCTTAAGACCCAGGTCATGGAGGGCGGCTGTCAGATTGACGGCAGTGGTGGTCTTGCCTACGCCGCCCTTCTGGTTGACGACCGCTATTATCTTACCCATTTTACGCCTCCTTCTTTCATTGCGGTGTTTGTTTCACGTGAAACATGGGAACAGCGTTTCGGGAACGGCCTGTTTCACGTGAAACAGCCTCCCCTTTCCGACCGGACTTCACAGGAATTTCGGAGCTCTCGGAAGGAGAAGCTTCGGTGGAATCTTCGGTGGCGTTCTGACCGGTGGAGCCGGTGCTCTCCGCCGTGGAATAATTCTGGCCCGGAAGGGGACCGTCGTCCACCTCCTGCAGCAGGGAGAGCAGCAAAGCACCCGAACCGATGAGCAGCGCCACGGAAAGGGTCAGGGCATAGCCCAGAATCCGGACCCGCCGCTGGAGGGATTCCAGCCGCTGCTGCTGGGTGGGCTGCCTGCGCTCGGGGCGCCTGGCAGTCTGCCGGGTTTGGGGCGGGATGTTTACCACAGTGCCGGGCTTGACGGGATAGTTCGCCATATCCCGGAGACAGTCCTCACAGAACACATTGCCGGAGGGGATTTCCCTTCCGCATTTCATACATTGCACCCGCAGCACCCCCAACTTTCAGATTCTATCATTGTACTACAAATTTCTCAGTTCGTAAAGGGGTTTTCTGAAAAAACAAACCCATAGAGGGAGATGTGTAAACGAATTGTGAATTAAATGTAAAGTCTGCAGATTGGTATTGACAGTCGCGTGACCATGTGTTATTATCATGACATCAGAAAGAACAAAGGAGGTACCCCAATGAACTGGACGATACCCGGCACCACACTGGAAGCCAGACGTGAAGACGCTGACAAAATCGACGCAACCTTCCGATCCATGTTTCTCGCCGGTGACCTGACGCTGAGCCAGGTTGCAAGTATTTCCGGCCTTGAGCCCTACGCAATCCAGAACTGGGTCAAGCGCGGCTTCCTCTCTGCCCCGAAAAACCGCCGCTACGATATGGAACAGGTCTGCCGCATTCTGAATATCAATATGCTGAAGAAGGCGCTGCCGCTGGAGCGGATCTGCGGCCTGCTGACCTATATCAACGGCGATCTGGTGGATGAGAGTGATGACCTGGTGGACGATGCCGCCCTGTATTTCATGTTTGTGCGGCTGGCAGCCCGGGCCCGCTATATCGGCGGCGATCAGACCTGGGACAGCGCCCTGGAAGAAATCACGGCGGATTATGTGGAACCCAAGCCCGGCGCCCGGGAAAAGCTGGTCAAGGTTCTTCGGATTATGCTGACGGCATGGGTGGCGACACGGCTCCGCCAGGAGGCGGAAAATATGCTGGAGCAATTATAAAGGAGCAAAAAATGAACTTTATGTTTAATATCAGCTTTGTGCTGATGGAGATACTGGTGATTGGCATTTTTATCGCGGCTTTTGTCAGCATCATCCGTCAGTGGGGCAAAAATAATCATTCACCCCGGCTTACGGTTCCGGCTACGGTGGTTGCCAAGCGGCAGAGCCATTCCCACCATCACCATGGTCAGAACCACATGACCAACGTCTCCACAAGCTACCATGTCACCTTTCAGGTGGACAGCGGCGACCGGATGGAGCTTTCCATGAGCGGCTATGAGTATGGAATGCTGGTGGAGGGTGACCGGGGTACTCTGAGCTTCCAGGGCACCCGGTATCTGGGCTTTACCCGTAGTTGAAGAGTGGAGAGGCAGAAGATGAAGCAATACGCCTATGTGAAGGTTCATACCGGACGATTCATTGGCGCGGTATCTGAAGAGCACCGGTGGATTATTGACGAATACGCCGCCAAGGGCTACCGCTATGTGGGCTTTATTCCCACAAAAATGAGCGATTACGGAAAAATGGTGGATATGGACCTGATATTTGAAAAAGATATGTGACCCCTCACGGCAAATCATTTCAAAAGGAGAAAAAAGCATTATGGACAACAGTACTTACAAAAAGCCCAGGCGTCCCGGTCGGCTGATTTTGCTGGCAGTGGCGGCGATCCTGGTCCTGGCTCTGGTCGGTTCCTGCTGGTACACGGTGGACGACAAGCAGCAGGCGGTGGTGACCACTTTTGGCAAGGTCACGGATATTACCGGCGCGGGTCTTCATTTCAAGCTCCCCTTCGGCATCCAGCGGGTGCAGACGGTGGACGTGAATGTTTACCAGAAAATCGAGCTGGGCTATTCCTCCGACGGCTATGGCAATGATGTTGTCAATGCCAGCGAGTCCACCATGATTACCGGCGACTATAACATCGTCAATGTGGATTTCTATGTGGAATACAAGGTCTCCGACCCGGTGAAATATCTGTATTCCTCCAACAGCCCCGAGCTGATCCTGCGCAACCTGATTCAGAGCCAGGTGCGAAATGTGGTTGGCTCCTCCAGCGTGGACAGCGTGCTCACCGACGGCAAGGAGGATATCCAGCGCCAGGTGAAAGAGCTGGTTACGGAGATTCTGACGGAATATGACATCGGACTGACCCTGATCGATGTCCGCATCCAGGATGCCGAGCCGCCGACGGCGGAGGTTATTGAGGCCTTCAAGGCGGTGGAAACCGCCAAGCAGAACGCGGAGGCCGTGGTCAATGAGGCCAAGGCCTATGAAAACGCCCAGATTCCCAGCGCCGAGGCCCAGGCGGATCAGCTGATCCAGAATGCCGAATACCTGAAGCAGAAGCGGGTCAACGAGGCCAAGGAGCAGGTGGCAATGTTCAGCGCCATGTACGAGGAATATGCCCTGAATCCTGAAATCACCCGCAGCCGGATGTACTACGAAGCCCTTTCGCAGGTCCTGCCCGGCGTAAAGCTGTACATCAACACATCCGGTTCCGATGGCGTTCAGATGCTGCTGCCTCTGGACAGCCTGGTGGACACCGGCAACGGAGGCTAAGTTATGAAAAAGAAAATCCTGCTCATTACCCTGCTGGTCATTGCGGTGATTCTGGTGGCAAGTTCTGTCTACACCGTGGGAGAAAACCAGTATGCCTGCCTGTTCCGCTTTTCCGAAATCGTTCAGACCACCTCGGAGCCGGGCCTGCACCTGAAGGTCCCCTTCGTGGACAGCGTGGAGTATTTCACAAAGGCGACCATGCTCTATGACATCCCCCCTTCTGAGGTGCTGACCTCGGATAAGCAGAATATGACCGTGGACTGCTACATTCTCTGGTCCATCTCCGATCCCCAGCAGTTCTACCGTGCGCTGGGCTCCACCAGCGTTGCGGAGGAGCGGCTCAATGCCATTACCTACAACGCCCTGAAGACCACCATGGGCACCCTGGCCCAGGCGGATATCATCAACATGAACGACGGCGCTGAGCGCAACGAAATCTACGACGGCATCACCTCCACCGTGGACGGTGAGGCGGTGAAATACGGCATCCACGTGGAGGATGTGAAGATCAAGCGCTTTGATCTGCCGGAATCCAACCTGAATGCGGTGTACACCCGGATGATCTCCGAGCGGAATCAGATGGCGGAGAAATATACCGCCGACGGCAGCAAGGAGGCTGCCCTGATCCGCAATGAGGTGGATAAGACGGTGAACATCATCGTGTCCAATGCCCAGGCGGAGGCTGCGGAGCTGGAGGCCCAGGGCGAGGCCGAATATATGCGCCTGCTGGCAGAGGCCTACGGCACACCGGAAAAGAAGGACTTTTACGAGTTTACACTGGCGCTGGATGCCCTGAAGGCCTCCCTCAACGGCACGGAGAAGACCGTAATCCTCAATAGTGACAGTGAGCTTGCCAAGCTGCTGCTGGGAGCGAACTGAGGAAGGACCGGAACTGCCCGAAATATGCCGTAATCCGGGATTCGGCCCATATTAACGGAAAGAAGAAAATATTTCTGATTTGGAAATTATGTAAACCGACGGGAGCGGCCCGGTGAAATGAGAGGGTATTATGAAGCTGTATATTCGGGAGAAGGTCTTTTCCTGGGGGGATCAATTCACCGTAAAGGATGCCTGCGGGAATGACCGCTACATAGTGAAGGGCGAGGTTTTTACCTGGGGCAAGAAGCTCCATGTCTACAATGTCATGGGCCGGGAGGTGGCCTTCATCGCCCAGCGGCTGTTCACCTGGCTGCCCAGGTACACCGTGTCCGTCAACGGTCGGGAGATTGCGGAGATCAAGAAGGAGTTTACCCTCCTGTTCCCCCGCTACAGCGTGGACAGACTGGGTTGGGAAATCGACGGCTCCTTCTGGGAGCACACCTACCGAATCACCTGCGGCGGCAGACCCGTTGTGTCCATCGAAAAGGCGTGGATGACCTGGGGCGACAGCTACGAGGTGAATATCGCGGATCCTGCCAATGAGCTGGTGGCCCTGGCGGTGGTCATTGCCATCGACTGCATGGCGGAGGACCAGGCCAGCAACAACTGACCAGGCACCCCATAAGAAAAAGCTTACCCGTGCCGCAAAACGCGGCACGGGTAAATTGTATATTTGAGAGCCTGCGCCTGCACCGACGAGGGAGCGCCCATGGCTTCTCCCCTTCCCGAAAATGGTATCCCGGACACCGCAGGAGCGGTGTCCCTGTGATTTTTTCGCAAGTGGGAATTTATTTGTAGGGACACCCGTCCCCGGGTGTCCGCTTCCCTCCCGGGCAAAAGTCCCGGCTCAGGCGAAAAGCGCATCCAGTGTGCCGAAGCGGTAGCCCATTTCTTCCCAGCGTGTCAGCAGCTCGTCCAGTATCTCCGCGTTGGTCCGGGAGGTGGAGTGGAGCAGCACCACAGCGCCGTTGTGGATTCGGGGAAGGAGCTTCTCAAAGGCCTGATCCCGGGTGGGCTGGCTGTCATTATTCCAGTCCACATAAGCCAGACTCCAGAATACCGTCCGGTATCCCAGCTCCTGGGCCATAGCCAGATTATCCTGGCTGTAGATGCCCTGGGGCGGGCGGTAGTATTTGGGAAGCTCCTGATCGGTGACCTGCCGGAACAGGTCCTCCAGATCCGTCAGCTCTTTGGAAAAAGCGGCCTTGTCCGAAAGCTTGCTCATATCATAATGGTGCATGGTGTGATTGCCTACGATGTGGCCCTCCGCAACCATCCGCCGGACCAGATCGGCGTTGCGCTGCAGGTAGTTGCCCACCAGAAAGAAGGCGGCGCTGACCTGATGCTTTTCCAGAACGTCCAGAATTTGGGCGGTGCAGCCGTTTTCGTACCCGGCGTCAAAGGTCAGATAGATCACCGGCTCCGATGGGTCCCCCAGATAGGCTGCGTCGTAGCCCTTCAAAGTCGTCGCGGAGGCGTTTCCAATGGGGGCGGCCCCCTCCGTCCGGAAGGACAGTCCCCAGGAGCCGGTTTCCAGGGTGCTGCCGGAAAAGATCCTAAGGGCCAGAATTACGGCGGCTGCCAGCGCCCCCAGCAGAAGCCACAGATCCCGTTTTCGCATACAAATCCCCTCCTCTGGGACAATCTATTCCCAAACGGGGGAAATATACCTGCTCTTTTCCTTTGCTTCCTGAAACGCCGCCGGACACATCTCCCGCGATGCCCGAAAATATGAGGTGGACAGGAAGAAGCGGGCCCCCGGGGACGGGTGTCCCTACAGGTGAATTTCCACTTACAGGGAGGACGTAGGGGCATCGCTCCTGCGCTGTTCGGAAATGCGAAGCGGACTTCCATGACACGCAAAAACCCGAACGGTCTCCGTTCGGGTTTTCTATTTCAACTGTCTTCGCAGGCGGCTCCCGGTTCTGCGGGCCAGAAGCAGCTTGATAATGTCCGGCACCAGATAGGGCACCACGCATTGCAGCACGGCGGCCCAGAGACCGGTCCCCGGTGCGTAAATCAGGAACCAGCCGCAGCCGCAGCCGTAGCACGCAAGGAGCCCCGGAACCATGGCCCGGGAAGATAGGCCCTCCAGAGCCCAATAGACCAGTCCTGCCACGGCAAAGCCCCAGAGAAATCCGCCGGTGGGTCCAAGAAGGGGATACAGTCCCCCCTGAAAGCCGGAAAAAACCGGCACCCCCGCCGCACCCAGCAGCAGGTAGACCAGAATGCTGCCGGTGCCCCATTTTCCGCCCAGCACCTCCAGACTGAGGAAAACACTGAAGGTCTGCATGGTGAAGCGGATGGTGCCCAGTGGGATGCTGAGCCAGGCGCACAGGCCGTGCAGGGCGGCGAACAGGCTGCAAAGCAGCATTTTACGCAAAGTAGCTCCTGTCAAGGACTTCCGTTACCTCCCACCGTGGAGATATTTCCGGTCCCAGTCACCGTCGAAAAGCTTGCCGCCCACGATCATGGGATAGCCCTGGTAAAGATCGTCCGCCAGCTCCCGGAGAGTGTCGGCGCACTCCAAACTTTCCAGGTAAAATTCGGGAAGGGCGGCCTCCCCCATCCGGGCCCCCAGTATGGCACCGGTGATGGCACCCACGGCGGCGCTGCGTCCCGAGTGATTTACGGCGGCAATCATGGCACCGTCAAAATCCGATTCAAAGGCCGAGGTGGCATAGACCGCTCCGGCCAGCACCTGGGCGGCGGACTCGCATTTGAGCCGCTCCATGGCATCGCAGGCGGGAAGCTGGGTATCCTCTGCCAGAATCATGGCGTGGCGAAGCAGGGAGGTGATTTCGTAAACCTGGCTGTATTCGTGACCGAAGGCGGCCTCCAGAGCCTGGATGGCCTGACGGTAAAGCTCCTTCAGGGGAAGCGCCCGGTCCCGTCCGCAGCGGCTGACGATATGGGCCAGCACACCGCCGGAAAGAAACGCCAGAGGGCTGCCCTGGGTCAGGGCCACGGTTTCCGCGCCAAGCCGGTCGATTTCAGCCTGATCCATCCGCTCCGGGTCGAAAAACAGGCCCACGCCGATGGCGGAGGTGATGCCGCCGGGGCCGGAAAAATGATTGGTGGGCTCCTCCGGGGTTCCCAGAGCGGTTCGGCTCAGGGTATCCAGCATCCGGGTATCCATGCAGTGCCGACGGCAAAGCTCCGGCTGCTGAAGCAGCCAGCAAAGGGTCCGGTCAGGACGGCCCCAGGGCCGCTGGCCCAGCGCCCATTCCCTGGCAGCCATGGCGGCGTACCGGACAAAGGGGGCCATTTTCCCCTGAAGCTGCCCCCGGGTCATGCCGATAAGAAGACCGTCGCAGATAAAGGCTGCCAGCTGGGTATAGGAGGTGATCTCCGCACAGCCGTTTACCAGGTCGTAGCCCAGAAGCCCGTTGGGACCGTAATCCTCCCGAATCTCCTGCCAGCTGCGGCTGTCTACGGTGTAGCCCATGGCATCGCCCACTGCCAGACCCAAAAGACAACCGCGGTATGCCGATAATGGCGTTGCCATATAGTTCCCTCCCTCTTTCGATGCTTTCTGGAAATTATTATAGCCCCACCCCGGGGAAAAGGCAAGAAAAAAGTGTCACCCGCCGGGAAAACCCGGATGAAGTGCCGAAAAACGAGGACCACCCCCGGAAGGGGTGGCCCTGCACAGTGTGTCAAAGAACGCAGGTTTTCGCTGGCGCGGCAGCGCCCTTTGGCTTCCCCGGGGGGAAGGCTTTTGGCTGCGCCGCTTTCACAAAAAAGACATTGTAGGGACACCGCTCCTGCGGTGTCCGGGGGATTCATTTTAAGGGAGGAGGCGGACACCCGGGGACGGGTGTTCCTACGATATCTATTGCCAGGGTGCGGGGGCTGGGACTTGCCTCTCCCGAAGGGAGAGGGGTTTCTTTTGCCCTCTCAGGCCGAAATCACAGATTTCGTCCAGCTCCCCCAAAGGGGGAGCCAGGAACTATGAATCAACGCTGCCCCGGGGAAGGAAAAGGGACACCCGGGAAAGGGGGTCCATACGAAGCCCTTGCGGGTGCAAAAGTACCTGTGGCAGACAGAAGGGCCACCCCTTCCTCCGGGGTGGCCCTAAAGGCTTCTGTTTCGAGCGGCTCGGCAATGAGATGCTCCGGAATTACTTGTGCAGCCGCTTCTGGAGCCAATCCTTTCCGTCCACAAAACGGGAAACGATGTAGCTGACCACATAGTCGCCGGCAGCGTTAACCATGGTGGCGGGGGGGTCGATCAGGTTGCCCAGAGCGATGGCAATGGGATAGGCAATAGCCATATCGTTGGGGAAGAAGATGGTGCACAGCACCAGCTCGCCGGTGCCGCCGCCGCCGGGAATGCCGGACATGGCAACGGAGGAGAAGGTGGCGACGATAATGGCGAGGACTGCCTCCCAGGTGCCGAAATCCTTGCCGAAGAAGGCGAACAGGAAGGCAACCTTCA
>CAZDFB010000068.1:0-9330 GCA_964504605.1 uncultured Oscillospiraceae bacterium
GGTATCGGACCGGGATATATCGCAACCCAGCAGACCGCACCCTTGCGGGTACGGCAGGCGGACGGTAGCCGACACCCCTTTGACCAGTTCATCATTTCCAAGACTCCTGCGGGTCGTTGGGGTACCACTGACGATTTGGTGGGTACGGCTGTTTTCCTGGCGAGCGATGCCAGCAACTTTGTCAACGGCCATGTGTTGTATGTGGATGGCGGCATTTTGGCTTATATTGGTAAGCAGCCTTGATTTCAGGGAGCAGCAGTTAGCAAGACTGTCGGTATGAACACTGTTGTGGTGGCAGGTAATGCAACGATTATTGTTCCCTCACATAAGATGACGCGGACCCCACTACGGTCATTGTGATACTGACCATCTCCTATGCTTTCCTGGGAAGATGGTGGTTGTATTTAATGTATATTGGCAGAGAATCGTATTTTTGCAGGTGACAAAGGAGGAAATCTTTGGTATAGTAGCACCATATAATAACCTCATCAAAAGGGGACTAAAAAGAACGGAGAGCACATATGAAACGGATTCTTGGTTTTGACATCGGCGGCACCAAGTGTGCGGTAAATCTGGGCATCTGGGACGGCGGAGTGCTGCAGCTGCTGGATAAGGCACGCTGTGAAACAGATACCACCATCCCGCCCCTGGAAATGGTGGAACGGCTCTGCCGCATCGCGGACGCTATGGATATTGAGGGACTGGACGGTATCGGTATTTCCTGCGGCGGGCCGCTGGATTCCCGGAACGGAGTCATCCTGGGGCCACCCAATCTGCCCGGATGGGGCAATGTGCCAATCAAGGCGTATTTGGAGGAGCGCTTTCACGTTCCTGCCCGGCTGCAAAATGACGCCAACGCCTGCGCATTGGCGGAGTGGAAGCTGGGTGCCGGACGGGGCTGTGCCAATATGGCGTTTTTAACCTTTGGAACGGGCATGGGTGCGGGGCTTATTCTGAACGGCCAGCTCTACGAGGGCGCCAACGGCAATGCCGGAGAGCTGGGGCATATCCGCCTGAGCCGGTTTGGCCCGGTGGGTTACGGAAAAGCAGGCTCCTTTGAAGGCTTTTGCAGTGGCGGCGGCCTGTCTCAGCTGGGGTGGAGCATGGCAATGGAGCAGAACCAAACCGGCAACTGCCCCGCCTATTTCAAGCCGGGCATGGCTCTCGGTGACGTGACAGCCAAGGCCATCGCGGAAGCCGCCAAGGGCGGGGACGAAACCGCTCTGCGGGTGTTTGAAATCTGCGGAACCCAGCTTGGCAGGGGACTGGCAATTGTCATGGATCTGCTGAATCTGGAGCGGATCGTCATCGGCAGCATTTTTGCCCGTGCGGAGGAGCTTCTGCGGCCTGCCATGGAAGCGGAGATCAGCCGGGAAGCATTGGCGGCAACCGGCGGCTGCTGCACGGTACTGCCGGCGGAGCTGGGAGAGCGGATCGGTGACTACGCGGCGCTGAGCGTGGCACTTATGGAGGAATGACATTATGGTGAAAGAACTGGTCAAGCGTTATCCTGCTCTGTCTGCCTGCGCCGGGGATATTCAGGCTGCCATTGACAGCCTGATCTCCTGCTATCAGCAGGGCCACAAACTGCTGCTGTGCGGCAACGGCGGCAGTTGCGCGGACTGCCTGCATATCGTCGGGGAGCTGATGAAGGGCTTCCTGAAAAAAAGGCCTCTCAGCGACAGCCAAAAGGAGCTGCTGCTTTCCTGTCAGCCGGAGCTTGCCGGGTATCTGGACAAGCTCCAGAATGCGCTGCCCGCCATTGCCCTGTGCGAGGAAAGTGCCCTGAATACGGCGTTCTGTAACGATGTGGATCCGCAGCTGCAATTCGCCCAGCAGGTTCTGGGCTACGGCAGGGAAGGGGATATCCTGCTGGCTATCAGCACCTCCGGCAATGCCCAAAATGTTGTCCTGACAGCCAGAACCGCCAAGGCTCTGGGGCTGAAGGTCGTGGGACTGACCGGCGCGAAGGGCGGAACCCTCAGCCAAATTGCGGATATCTGCATCCGCGTGCCGGAAACGGAGACGTATCGTGTTCAGGAACTGCATCTTCCTGTGTACCATGCCATCTGCGCCGCAGTGGAAGCGGCATTTTATGAAATGTAACACTGAGGTAGCAATTATGGATAAAAAAATTCAATGCCATATGATCGGAAATGCCCATCTGGATCCCGTCTGGCTGTGGAGCTGGCGGGAGGGCTTTCAGGAAAATACCGCCACGTTCCTGTCCGCGCTGGACCGGTCGGACGAATTCGATGAATTTGTTTTTACAGCCACATCTGCCCAATTCTTCATGTGGATTGAGGAAAATGAGCCGGAGCTGTTCGAACGGATCCGGAAGAAGGTGGAGCAGGGCCGCTGGGTCATTTGCGGCGGCTGGTGGGTGGAGCCGGATTGCAATGTTCCCTCCGGAGAATCCTTTGCCCGGCACGCGCTGTATGCCCAGAATTATTTCCATGAAAAATTCGGCGTAACCGCCCATACCGGCTACTGCGTGGACAGCTTTGGTCACAATGATATGATCCCCCAGATGCTCCGTCTGGCGGGTATGGAAAACTATGTATTCATGCGTCCCGGCCCCCACGAAAACGGGAATCTGCCCTGCCTGTTTTTGTGGGAAGCGCCGGATGGCAGCCAGGTCACAGCCTACCGGCTGGCGCTGCAATACGGCTTCTGCATCAACATGGAGGAGAACCTGAACAAGTGCCTGGATATGGTTACAGTGCAGGATAAAATGATGTTCTTCTACGGCGTGGGAAACCACGGCGGTGCGCCTACGGTTCAGAATATCAGGGACATCTGCGAGATCAGGGAGAAGCGGCCCGAGCTGGACATCCGGTTCAGCAGCCCGGATCAGTTCTTTGGAGAAATTGAAAAAGAGGGGCTTCCTGTCGTCAAGGGATCACTGCTTCACCATGCCGCCGGCTGCTACAGCGTCAACAGTG
This sequence comes from uncultured Oscillospiraceae bacterium, assembly GCA_964504605.1. GTDB lineage: Bacteria > Bacillota > Clostridia > Oscillospirales > Oscillospiraceae > Faecousia. Next base: position 2,946 of record CAZDFB010000068.1, read on the forward strand.
AGATCAAACGGCTGAACCGCAAGGCGGAAAACGCGCTGCTATCTGCGGAAAAACTCATGAGTATGGCTTCTGTCTGGCGGGGCATTCAGGCGGATACCATGGACCGGGCGTGGAAAAATCTGCTGTTCAACCAGTTCCACGACACTCTGGCGGGCACCGCGTTGGCGGAATGCTATCAGGATGCCCGGAACCAGATCGGGGAGAGCCTGTCCGTGGCGGATCGCTGCCGCAACCGGGCCTTGCAGGCCATCAGCTTCCATATTGACGTTCCCTATGATCCCACAACCCGGCCTGTGGTGGTGTTCAACCCCCATTCCTGGGCGGTTCGGACTCCGGTGGAGCTGGAATTTGAGCGTTCCTCGCCCCTGTTCCCCTATGAGAGAATCGCAATCCGGGATGCGGACGGGAAGCGCTGCCCCTGCCAGATGATCCAGTCTGCATGTATCACGGAAAACCGTTCCCGCTTTACCTTTATGGCGGAGATCCCGCCCCTGGGCTACAGTACCTACTTTGTGTGCGGCGTGGAGGAACAGGCACAGGAGGACGTGAAACAGGAGCTTGTTTTGGAAAACAGCCTGCTGCGGGTCTCTTTCAGTGAAGAATCCGCGGGCATTGTCTCCATTTTTGACAAGCGCACCGGGAAAGAGCTGCTTTCTCAGCCCACCTGTGCTGTCGTCTATGAGGATATGGCAGATACCTGGGGCCATACCGTCAAGAAGATCGAAAAGGAAATCGGTGCCTTTGCACCTGTGTCCGTGGGGGTAGCGGATGACGGTCCGGTCCGAAAGGCCATCCGAATTGTGTCCCAATACGGTAAGTCTGCCATGGTGCAGACCTATTGCCTGTACAAGGGCGACGACAAGATCACCGTTCATACGAAAATCAACTGGCAGGAGCATCGGACGGCGTTGAAACTCTGTGTTCCCGTGAATGCAGAGGCCCCACAGGCCACCAGTGAGATCCCCTTCGGTTATGACCGGAAGGAATTCTCCGGCAGGGAAGAGCCAATGCAGCGCTGGGCGGATATTTCCGGCACCAATGGCGGTATCTCCCTGCTCAATGACGAAAAATACGGCATCAGCTTCGAGGACGGGCAGATGAAAATGACGGTTCTGCGCTGTCAGGCCTACGCCCATCATGACCCGGAGCCGCTGGATGAACTGCGGGAGTATGACTTCATCGACCAGGGCATTCAGAAGTTTACATACCAGCTGAAAATTCATAACGGCGACTGGAAAGCAGCGGGCACCATTCAGGATGCGACCCTGCTGAACCAGCCGGTCATTGCAAATTATGAGACCTTCCACAAGGGTGAGCTGCCCCGGCGGAACAGTGCTATTCATATCGACCGGGAGAATATCCTCCTGTCCACGCTGAAAAAACCCTATCAGGGAGAGGGCTGCATTCTCCGGCTGTATGAAGCCTATGGCTTGGAAACCCAGGCACAGATTGCGCTGTTTGGCGAGCGGTTCTCTGCTTCCTTCCGGCCCCATGAGATTAAGACATTGCGGGTTCGGAGGGGAACCGTTAACACGGTGGATTTCCTGGAATGGAACGTGGAATAATAAGCTTACGCGAACGCCGATATAATCTTGCATCAAATATCTTGCTTCACGGCAGTAGCGTTTTGTAGCTAACTTCTTTGTTGTTGAGTCATCCGATTTGCGCCGTGCAAATATGCGGTAATACAGTCCGCATTTATCTAGGACTTTCTTCATGCTCTTTGAAATTTTGTCAACGGCAAGATCAGAAGAATAGTCGCTAGGTTTTCTGTTCATTTCTGTAAAATCCTCGTTATTTCTGTAAGTTGAGCTAAATTAAGCTCAAGTATTAAGTCTAGCCAATCACAAAGAAGATTATAAGCGTATATCATGTCTATCCTTACTACCTTGTCGAAATTTGCGAACGAAAGTAGGACATTTTTTCATAGAATCTAATGAAGATGAATCCCAAAAGACCTGCATCTATAGTGTCCTGCACAGACAGATTAACACCCTAAAACACGGCTTTCTGTCTGTTTTAGGGTGTTTTTTGGCTTTTTTGGGGATTTTCCGTATCTAACGATTGCCTAACGGATGGGTGTCAAACCATTCTTGTACGGCATTGGATATATGCTCTTTGGAACCTTTGCTTGCGTGGGCGTAATAGCCGAAAGTTGTGACCGGGGCACTGTGTCCAAGCCATGCAGCAACATCCGTAGGAGAATAGCCGTTGTTCAATGGGTTGCTTGCTACACAATGTCTCAGGTCATGCAAATGGATTGTGGGCAGTTTGCTTTTTTTGATAACCCTGTGAAATTCTCTGGTTACATAGTCTGGGGTTATCAATCGAGCGTCGTCCCATGTGCAAACAAAATCACTCTCTATTTAACTTTACCCTAGAAAGGCTCTGTTTCGCTTCTGCCGCTCCTTTTGCGCAGAAAGAATATCCATCATCGGAAGCGTTCTGTAGCTGCCCTCGGTCTTAGACTCAGCCCAATAGCACCCACCACCGCCTTGCTGCTAGTAGCCACCACTGTTATCAACCGCCGCGGAAATCAACATTGTTCGACTGCAAACCGATAGCTTCACTCCACCGGAATCCATACAAAGCGCATAGGGTAATTGGGAGTTCTGCGGGTTTCCCAACGAACATATCCAACACCTGAATTCTTCAAGTTTTTGTTGAAATCCATAGCTTCCTATGGTACAATGCATAGGAAGCTATATTTATATGCGAAGGGGTGGTTTAATGCCAAATCCCAAAATCTCGATTTTGGTCAAGAAAACTGCGTTGGTCTTTGACAAACTCTCGAATCAGCTGCTCGCTCCCTATGATCTTACGGGCAGCCAGTTTAAGATTATGATGATTCTGTACCATGCGCCTGCCGGTTCTGTGCGGCAGGCGGACATTGAAGCAAAGTTTTCCATGACCAACCCGACTGTCACCGGTCTGGTTCAGAAGCTGGAAGCAAAGGACCTGGTGAAGCGAATGCCCCACCCGGAGGATAAACGCAGCAAGGTGCTTATGCTGACCGACCGGGCCATTGGGATGAAAGAAGAACTGCTGGCACTGGCAGATGACCTGGAACAACAGATGACCCGAAAATTGTCGGATGACGAATGCGACCAACTGGCAAAGCTGCTGATAAAAATGTTAAAGGATTAAAAGGAGATGAAATTATGGCACAGGAAGAATTGACTTTTTACCCCAAGCACCCCTCCGGAATGAAAACCCACAAAATTGAAACCACACCGATGCCTGTTCTCGCCCAGAATAGCCCCTTCGATGTGAAAGCGCTGTATGCGGAATATGCGGAAAATGCAGATGCTTTTCTGGACAAATATGTGGATAAGCGCTTTGAGGTGACGGGAACTGCCAAGAAGGTGGGCCCGGATGTGCATAACAAGCCGTCCATTGAGATTTCCGACAGTGTGACCGGTCAGACCTATGCGCTGGTGATTTTTCCAACCGATGATCATTATAGCAAGGTTGCCGTGGGGGATACCGTGACCGTCCGGGCTAATTATCTGGTGATGAGCAATCTGTTCGGTACCGTGATGAAGTTCAGTGAACTGGTAAGCGTGGAGAAAAACAATGCTTGAACTGAAATACCCCATGTTTGATGGAGAACGGGTCTGGGAGGGTGCTTGCATCCGGGTGGAGGATGGCGTGATTACGTCAGTCACGCCTTACGACCCGGCAGAGTGCGGCGAGGGCTTCCTGATGCCCGGTCTCATCGACGCGCATACCCATATGGGAACGGCCTCGCAGGTACAGGCAATGCTCCAGCATGGAATTACGGCGACCTGCGATGTCAGCGCGTCAAGAGAATTGGTGGAAGAATCCAAAAAACTTGAGATTGTCAGCTCCGCAGGCATGGCTATGGGCATGGTAGTAAGCCCCAAAGGCTTCGTGGATCATGCTTTGGAGAACGGTGCGCGGTATATCAAGGTGCTGCTGTTCAGCCCGCTTTCCATCGGCAAAGGGGCACTGAGCGGAATTGTAAAAGCTGCCTACGAAAAGGGACTAAAGGTAGCTGTCCATGCAACGGAGGTCGCCACGGTGCGGCAGGCGGTAGAAGCGAATGCGAATATCCTGCTCCATGTGCCGATGAAGGAGCCGCTCCCGGAGGAATTGGCGGAAACCATCGGAAAAAAGGGAATTGCGGTTGCGCCCACCCTTGTGATGATGGAAACCTTTGCAAACAGTGGAAAAAATGGATATAAGCCGGAGCATTACCAAAATGCGGTGTATGCGGTTCAGCTCCTTCGGGAACATGGTGCTTCCATTCTCTGCGGCACTGATGCAAACCCTGGGACGTTTTCTCCGGGTGTGCCATACGGAAGCTCGCTTCATCGGGAAATGGAACTGCTGGAAAAGGCAGGTTTGCCCTCTGTGGAGGTTCTGAAAGCGGTAACAATCCATAATGCGGAAGTGTTTGGCATCAAAGCCGGAAAAATTTTGCCCCGAATGCCTGCAAATCTGCTTCTGGTGCATGGCAGACCGGACCGCAGTATTACGGACAGCACCAGAATCCAGCAGCTCTGGATTCATGGAAAACCGATTTTCTAAGGAGGAAATCTTATGATCGAACGGAACCGTCTGGGTCTTGGCACCATGGGTATGTCCATCGTGCGCAATCCCGAAAATTCTGTAAAAACCATCCATGCCGCATTGGATGCCGGCATCACCCTGTTTAACACCGGCGAATTCTACAATGCCAGTGAAAGCGAACTGATTGTGGGACAGGCGCTGAATGGCGTGAATCACGACGATTACTTTCTTTCCGTCAAGTTTGGCGTGCTGCCTTCTCCTGAGGGCGGTATCTACGGTCTGGATGTGAGACCCCAGAATGTTAAGGGGCATTTGACCTATTCTCTGCGCCGCCTGGGACTGGACTACATCGACCTGTATCAGCCTGCCCGGCAGGATACCACTATCCCTGTGGAGGATTTGGTAGGTGCCATTGCAGACCAGGTACAGGCGGGCTATGTAAAGCATATCGGCCTTTCCATGGTGGACGCGGAGACCCTGCGCCGGGCCTGTAAGGTGCATCCTATTCACACGGTGGAAATGGAATACTCTCTGGTGGAGCGGAGCATTGAAAAAGAGCTGATTGCCGCGGCGAAGGAACTGGGGGTTAAGGTGCTGGCCTTCGGCACAGTGGGACACGGTCTGCTGAACGACAGATTCCTGAACGCACCTGTGGATTCCAGAATGGGACGCGGCCTGCTGGCTCCGGAGCATCGGGAGAAGAATCTTGCCATGATCCGCAAGGTCAAGGAAATCGCGGACGAAAAGGGCGTTTCCCTTTCCCAGCTGGCGCTTGCGTGGAGCCTTTCCAAATACGATCATGTCCAGAGTCTGGTGGGAACGACCAATCCTGCCCATCTGCAGGATGCCATCGATGCATTGCAAATCGAACTGTCTGCTGAGGACATTGCCCGGATTGAAGCTGCAATTCCTGCAGACCAGGTGGGCGGTAAAGGAATGCGTAATTTTGTATTCACCGATGGTGTCATGTCTCTGGCAAGGTAAAAGCAGAAAGGAGCATGGCAATGAATCGCCTGATTACCATTGAGGAACACTTTGTTTCCGATTCTATCAGCAAAAACTGTACCGATGTGATCATGGCCCATGGCACACCAGCGCAGAAACAGGCTCGGCTGCCCGCAAGCGGAGGCTCTGACCCTCTGTGCGCGGATATTGGAGCGGGGCGTATCGCTTACATGGACAAAATGGGCATCGATACCCAGATTCTCAGCTATATCGACAACTACCCTGGCGAACTGCCGGCACAGTTTGCCATCCCCCTGTGCCGGGAAGCCAATGACGAGATGTATGCCGCAACAGTTGCACATCCCGGACGGCTGTATGCCTTTGCCACCCTTCCTCTGGATGATCCCCGGGCCGCGGCAGCGGAGCTGGAGCGGACAGTTACGAAGCTGAATTTCAAGGGCGCGCTGATTTCCGGCTTCTATGGTGCGCACCGGCTGGATGACCATTATTACGATCCAATCTGGAAAAAGGCGACGGAGCTGGATGTGCCGATTTATCTCCACCCGGATTACCCGGATCAAGCCATTGCGGACTATTATTACCGGGGCGACTGGTCCCACCAGACGACAGCCTTGCTTTCTGGCTTTGGCATCGGCTGGCACTATGAAATCGGAATGCAGATCGTCCGCATGATCGTCAGCGGGGTATTTGACCGATTCCCCGGTCTCAAAATCTGCACAGGCCATTGGGGTGAGGTTGTCTCCTACTATATGTACCGAATGGACGAAATCAGCAGGAGTATCACCGGGCTGATGAAGGATATCAGCGACTATTTCAAGGAAAATGTCTATGTGAATCCCAGCGGCATGATGTACGAGCCGCAGCTGCGGTTTTGTTTGGATAC
>CAZDFB010000069.1:0-9277 GCA_964504605.1 uncultured Oscillospiraceae bacterium
CCATGATCCGCAACAAGAACAAGAAGAATCAGGAGAAGATCGAAGAGCTGCAGCTATTCATCCAGCGGTTCTCCGCCAATAAGAGTAAGGCCAAGCAGGCTACCGCCCGCCGGAAGCTGCTGGACAAGCTGACTGTGGAGGAGATGCCCTGCTCTACCCGCCGCTATCCCTTCGTGGGCTTCCAGCAAGAGCGGGAACTGGGCAAGGATGTGCTTACCGTTAAGGACGTGTCCGTTACCGTTGACGGCGTAAAGCTGCTGGACAAGGTCTATTTCTCCGTGAACCGTACCGATAAAATTGCTTTCGTCGGTGAAAATGAGTTGGCTCAGACGGCCCTTTTCAAGGTGCTCATGGGCGAGCTGGAGCCCGATGAAGGCAGCGTCAAATGGGGCGTTTCCACCATCCGCAGCTACCTGCCCAAGGATAACAGCGCGTATTTTGAGGGCAATAAGATGGAGCTGGTGGATTGGCTCCGCCAGTATTCTGCCAAGAAGGACGATGTTTACCTCCGGGGCTTCCTGGGCCGGATGCTTTTCGGCAACGATGATGTGTTCAAGCCTGTCAACGTGCTTTCCGGTGGTGAAAAGGTCCGTTGTATGCTGAGCAAAATGATGCTTAGCGGTGCCAATGTGGTGCTGCTGGACCAGCCCACCAACCATCTGGATATGGAATCCATCCAGGCTGTTAACAAGGGCCTGGAGGCATTCCCCGGTGTGGTGCTCCTGGCTTCTCACGACCACGAAATGCTGACCTCCACCTGTAACCGTGTTATCGCTTTCCAGCCCGACGGCACTATCATTGATAAGTACGGCACCTATGACGATTACCTGACCTGGATGGCAGAGAATAAGAAGTAAGCAAGTAGGGGGGGGCTTGCTCCCCGCCGGAGGTTCTTGTTTTCTGTTTCGAAAATTGCGGCGGAGGTGAGCCTCCGCCCTACAATGCCTTTTAGGAGATTATGTATATGGAGAAAATTCTGAACATTATCACCGCCAAGATGCAGCAGGCTTTCGTAAACGCTGGGTATGACGCATCCTTCGGTCGGGTGACGGTTTCCAACCGCCCTGACCTGTGCGAGTATCAGTGTAATGGCGCGCTGGCCGCTGCCAAGCAGTATAAGTGCGCACCAATCCAGATTGCCAAGGCGGTTGTGGAGCAGCTGGATGCAGGGGATTATTCCCTGGTGGAGGCAGTTATGCCCGGATTCATCAATCTCAAGCTCTCTGACCGGTTCCTGCGGGACTATCTGGAGGAGATGCGTCTGGCCCCTGATTTTGGCGTTGCCAAAATCGGCGCGGGAAAGACCATTGTGGTGGACTATGGTGGCGCCAACGTTGCCAAGCCCCTGCACATTGGTCACCTGCGGCCCGCCATCATTGGCGAAACCCTCAAGCGGCTCCACAGCTTCATGGGCTATGAGGCCATCGGTGATGTCCATCTGGGTGACTGGGGTCTGCAGATAGGGCTGATTATCGCGGAGCTTTCCGAGCGTCAGCCGGAGCTGCCTTATTTTGACCCCGATTTCACCGGCGAATACCCTAAGAAAGCCCCCTTCACGGTTTCTGACCTGGAGGAAATCTACCCCACCGCCTCCGGCAAAAAGTCTGACCCTGAGTTTTCTCACAAGGCCCATCAGGCAACGCTGGAGCTGCAGCAGGGCCGCCGGGGCTATCGGGCGCTGTGGGACCACATTATGGCTGTGTCCGTTGCGGATCTGAAAAAAAACTATGATAACCTGGATGTCCACTTCGAAAAGTGGCTGGGTGAATCCGACGCGGATCCCTACATCCCCGCCATGGTGGAGGACCTGAAGGCCCGGGGCATTGCTGTCCAGTCTGAGGGTGCCTGGGTGGTGCCTGTTGCCGAAGAGGGCGACAAGAAGGAAGTTCCGCCCATGATTCTGGTGAAGTCTGACGGCTCCTCCATCTATGCCACCACCGATCTGGCTACCATGGTCCAGCGTATGCAGGACTGGAAGCCGGACAAAATCCTCTATGTTACGGATAAGCGGCAGAATCTGCACTTTGAGCAGGTCTTCCGTGCAGCCCGGAAATCCGGCATCGTTCCCGAAACCACACAGTTGGAGCATGTGGGCTTTGGTACCATGAACGGTGCGGACGGAAAGCCTTTCAAAACCCGGGATGGCGGCGTGCTGCGGCTGGAGCAGCTTGTGTCCGACATGACGGACTTTGTCCGGGCCAAGGTGGTGGAAAACCGGATTGTTGCCGCCGATGAGGTGGAGGATACCACGGCAAAGATTGCACTGGCTGCCCTGAAATACGGCGATCTTTCCAACCAGCCCACCAAGGATTATAACTTTGATCTGGAGCGCTTTGCTGCCTTTGAAGGCAACACCGGTCCCTACATTCTCTACACGATCGTCCGGATCAAGTCCGTGCTGGCTCGGTACGGTCAGTGGCAGAACCTGTTCATTCAGGAGCCCACCAACAGCTACGGCAAGGACCTGATGCTGGCTGTGACCAAATTTGGCCCCACCATGGAGGCTGCCCTGAATGCCTCTGCACCCAACCTGATTTGTGCCTACATTTATGAGCTGGCAGGTGCGGTGAACAAGTTCTACCATGAAACCCCGATTCTCAAAGAGGAAAATGAAACGGTTAAGGCCGGTCATGTCGCCTTGATCGGACTGGCAAAGAATGTGCTGGAGACCTGCATCCGGATCCTCGGCTTTGAAGCCCCTGAGAAAATGTAATTTCACCCTTTGCCCGGAGCCCCCGTTTGGGGCCTCCGGGCGTTTTCTTTGGGGAAGCCCGGGTCAATTATGAATAAATGAAGAATTTTTCGTAACAGGGCTTGCTTTTTCCGGCAGGTGCGGTATAATATTAGCACTCAAACAAATAGAGTGCTAAAAAACAACAAAGGAGCGAATCAGCACTATGGAAAAAATGCAGTTCAAAGCCGAATCTCAGCGTCTTCTGGACCTGATGATCAACTCAATTTACACCCACAAGGAAATCTTCCTCCGGGAGATTATTTCCAATGCCTCAGATGCCATTGACAAGCTGGCCTACGTAGCCCTGACCGATGACAACGTGGGCATCAACCGGGATGAATTTGCCATTACCATCACCCGCGCGCCTGATGCCCGGATCCTGACGGTTTCCGATAATGGCATCGGTATGAGCAGGACGGATATGGAAGAGAACCTGGGCACCATCGCCAAGTCCGGCTCCCTGGCCTTTAAGCAGGGAATGGAGAAGCAGGAGAATATCGACATCATCGGTCAGTTTGGCGTTGGCTTCTATTCTGCCTTTATGGTGGCCTCCTCCGTTACGGTCATTTCTAAAAAGTACGGTGAGGACAAGGCCTGGAAATGGACCTCCGATGGCCTGGATGGCTATACCATCGAGGAGGCTGAGCGGGAAATCCCGGGCACCGACGTGATTATGACGCTGAAGGAGGATACGGAGGATGAAAAGTATTCCGAATTCCTGGAGGAGTACCAGATCCGCAGCCTGATCCGCAAGTATTCCGACTATATCCGCTACCCCATCAAAATGGAGGTAGAGAAGTCCCGCTCTGTAGAGGAGCCCGAAGAGGAAGCACAGAACGAGGGCGAGGAGAAGCCCTACAAGGCCCCAAAATATGAAAGCTATACCGAGGTCGAGACCCTCAACTCCATGATTCCCATTTGGCAGCGGGATAAGAAGAACGTCACCGAGGAGGAGTATGATACCTTCTACCGGGAGAAGTTCTTTGACTACAGCAAGCCTCTGCGAACCATTCATATCAGCACCGAGGGCTCTGTGACCTTCAAGGCACTGCTGTATATTCCCGGTAAGGCACCCTACGATTTCTGGTCCAAGGACTACAAGCGGGGGCTGCAACTGTATTCCTCCGGCGTTATGATTATGGAAAACTGTGAGGACCTTCTGCCGGAGCACTTCCGTTTTGTCCGCGGTGTGGTGGATACCCAGGACCTGTCCCTGAATATCAGCCGTGAAATGCTGCAGCATAATCGCCAGCTGACGGTGATCGCCCGGAACATTGAGAAGAAGATCAAGACCGAGCTGAAGAAGATGATGGACGAGGAGCGGGAGAAGTACGAGGAGTTCTACGGTGTCTTCGGTCGCCAGCTGAAGTTTGGCACGGTAGGTGAGTACGGTTCCCATAAGGATGCTACCCAGGATATGCTGCTGTTCTGGTCCCATAAGAATAACAAGCTCGTCAGCCTGAAGGAGTATGTGGAAGCAATGCCTGAGGGCCAGGAGAAGATTTACTTCGCTACCGGCGAAAGCCGGGAGCGTATGGCTAAGCTGCCCCAGGTGGAAACGCTGTGCGCAAAGGGCTACGATGTGCTCCTCTTCACCGAGGAAGTGGACGAATTCATTCCCCAGACACTGATGACTTATATGGAGAAGAGCTTCCTGAACGCCACGACGGAGGATCTGGGCCTGCAGACCGAGGAGGAGAAGAAGGAAGCCGAAGCCAGAGCGGAGGAAATGAAGGGCTTCCTGACCTTCGTGAAGGAAAGCCTGGGCGATCAGGTTAAGGAAGTGAAGCTTTCCGCGAACCTGGGCACGCACCCCGTCTGCATGACCCCGGATGCCGGTATGAGCTTCGAGATGGAGAAATACATGAAACGGGTGAACCCGGAGTATGCTTACAGCGCCGGACGGATTCTGGAGCTGAACCCGGAGCATGAGGCCGTGAAGGCAATGCAGGAGGCTATGACGGCAGATCCCGTAAAGGCGAAGGATTACGCCCTGCTGCTGTGCTATCAGGCCCAGCTGATGGCGGAGCTTCCCCTGGAGGATCCCGTGGCCTACACGGATCTGGTTTGCAAGCTGATGAAGTGAGCGGCCTGCTTTCCTGAAAACAGGAAGAACAGCCGTAAAACCAAACAAATAGTGTAGACAATCCCATGAATTCAGGGCTGCCGCAAATCTTTGCGGCAGCCCTTTTTTAGCAAAGCCCGTGGGAATTTGCAGGGAAGGGATGCTGCTGATATAAGCCGATGGCCCGGGTGACACCCAATGCGGCGGCCCGGCGCAAAAGTGCGGCTGTATCCCCAGGTGTGCGGTACAGCGTGAAGATAGCCTGATCCTCCGTTAGTTTTATGGTATGATGGCAATACAGCCTGGGCGCCGGAAATCCCTCCGACGGAGGCGGCGACCCGATGCTTTGGGAAAAGACGGCTCCCTGTTCGTTCAGCAAACAAGTGAGAACCTCCGTTCCTGCCTCCAGCCAGATATCTCTACCCTTCCAGGGGGCGAGACGCTCCTCCGGAAGCACATTTGGCGCAATAGGAGGAAGAAACACGGGGCAGGAAAAATCTCCGCAGTAGGCCTCAGAAACGCCTACAGGACAGGGAAGACCTGAAATCAGTGTTTGCGCCAGCGCGGCGGTTTCGTCGATACCCGGCCTTTGAAAATCCAGAAGGACACCCGCCCAGCTTTGACGAGATAGTAGCTGCCCAAGCTGATCCAGAATCCGGCTGGGGTCATGACCGCTGATGGGGGTGCGGTCGTTTACGATGAGCATACTTCCCGGGGGAAGAGGCGGGGGCAGGTTGGTAAGACCGGTTCCATAGGGGGAAAAGTGGCAGGCCATCCAGGCGATTTTTGGGGGAAGGGGAGAGCAGGAACGGATTTCTGCGGCGGTCATGGCAAGAAAGCAGTTGATTTCCATGGACAAATCCCGCCTCCTGTGTTATAATCTCTCCATAAACTATGTTCCCCGGGAGGATAATATGCCCTTTTCCCTGCTGCCCAAACTGATGACGGACGCATTGACGGACCTGGAGCCCGAGATGCTGGCCCGCCGGAATATCCGGCTGCTTATGCTGGACTTTGACAATACCATCGTGCCCTATACCACCAGTGTCCCGACCCGGGAAATGGCACAATGGCTCACCAATATGGCCCAATCGGAAATTACGGTCTGCGTTGTTTCCAATTCCCGGAAGGACCGGGTGAAAATCTTCTGCCGGGAGTATGGCATTCCCTGCATTACCCATGCCCGCAAGCCCTTCCGGAAGGGAATCCGGCAATGCCTGGATAAGTATAATTGCCCAGCCGGTCAGGCCGCTCTGGTGGGTGACCAGATATTTACGGATGCACTGGGCGGAAATGTTGCCGGGGTGACCACAATTCTGGTCCGGGCCATTGACAATCATAATTTCTGGCTGAAAGCACGCCATGTGCTGGAATTGCCCTTTATTTATTTTTCCAGAAAAAGGAGAATCACAAAATGAAAAACATTGATAAGTACCTGTCCCTGTTGGAGGGTGAGGTTGACGGCCTGCTGCTGACCTCCCGCTACAGCCGTCATTACGGCGCGGAATACGATATTGCCGAAGGTGTCGCCATCGTGACAAAGAAGGGCTGCCGTTATTTTACCGACAGCCGCTATATCGAGTCCGCCCAGAACGGTATCCGGGATTTTGAAGTCATCTGCGTCGATAAGATCGGCTATTTCAAGCTGCTGAACGATGCCATTGCCGACTTTGACGTGACGACTTTGGGCTATGAGGAAAACTACCTGACCGCTGCTGAGCTATTCGGCTATCAGGACCACCTGAATGCCAAGCTGGTGCCCTACAATGCCAGCATCAGCGGCTTCCGGGGTGTGAAGGAGGACTGGGAGCTGGAGAATATGCGCAAGGCACAGGCCATTGCGGATAAGGCCTTTGCAGAGGTGCTGCCCCGTGTCAAAATCGGTATGAGCGAGCTGGAGCTGCAGGCAGAGCTGATTTACTGTATGTATAAAAACGGCGCTCACGGCCTGTCCTTTGACCCTATCGTGGTTTCCGGCCCCAATACCAGCATGCCCCACGGCGTGGCGGGGGAGCGGAAGATCCAGAAGGGTGACTTCATTACCATGGACTTCGGCGTTCTGTATAACGGCTACTGCTCTGATATGACCCGAACCGTGGCGGTGGGCTTTGTCACCGAGGAGATGGAGAAGGTATACAACACGGTTCTTCAGGCTCAGCTGGCAGGCCTGGCTGTGACCAAGGCCGGTGTTCCCGGACAGAATATCGATGGTGCCGCCCGTAAGGTCATTGCGGATACCGGCTACGGTGAATTCTTTGGTCATGGCTACGGTCATTCCCTGGGTCTGGAGATCCATGAAAATCCCAGCCCCAATGTCCGCAACACCCAGCCCATGCCCCTGCACGCAGTGGCTTCCGCGGAGCCCGGTATTTATCTGCCCGGAAAATTCGGTGTCCGCATTGAGGACAGTGTGATTTACACCGAGGATGGATACGAAAATCTCTGCTCCAGCCCGAAAAATTTGATTATTCTTTAAAAAATCCGAAATTTGCTCTTGCATTATGGCGCATTTTGGGTTAAAATATATGAGCTAAAGTTATGCAATTATGCAAATGATTCGACTCCCGAAAGGGAAGGAAATTTTAGGAGGATACTAAACATGATTTCTGCAGGCGATATTAGAAACGGCGTTACCTTTGAACTGGACGGCAAGGTTATGCAGGTTATCGAGTTCCAGCACGTCAAGCCCGGTAAGGGTGCGGCTTTTGTCCGTGTGAAGATGCGCAACGTCATCACCGGCGGCGTGACCGAAACTTCTCTGAACCCCTCTGCCAAGTTCCCCACCGCCTACATTGAGCGTAAGAAGATGGAGTACAGCTATAACGATGGCTCCCTGTACTACTTCATGGACCAGGAGACCTACGAGCTGGAGCCCATTGACGGCGCCAACCTGGACGATTCCTTCAAGTTCGTCAAGGAAAATGACATCTGCACCATTATGAGCTACAAGGGCAAGGTCTTCGGCGTTGAAGTACCTAACTTTGTGGATCTGGTGGTTACTGAGACCGAGCCTGGCTTCGCCGGCAACACGGCCACCAACGTGACCAAGCCCGCTACCGTGGAGACCGGCGCTGAGATCAAGGTGCCCCTGTTCATCAACGAGGGCGACAAGATCCAGATCGACACCCGCACCGGCGAGTACCTGGGCCGTTCCAAGGCTTGATTTTTCCAAATGCCCGTCTGGGGACGATGAACACCATCGTCCCCTTTTTTAAAAGTGAAAGGAGTAATCATTATGACGATTTCCGAAAAGTCCGCTTATTTGAAGGGCCTGATGGACGGCCTGAAGCTGAGCAATGAAACCGATGAGGGCAAAATGATTGCCTCTATCGTGGATCTGCTGAGCGACGTGTGCAAGAAGGTCACCGATATCGAGGATACCACCATCGCTATTTCCGATGAGCTGGATGAAATCGAAGAGGATCTGGACGCTATCGAGGACTACATCATGGACGACGAAGACGACTATGATGACTTCGATGATGAGGACGAGGAATGGGACGAGGATGAGGACTACGAAGAGGGCTTCGACTTCGGCGACGAGGACAGCACCATTTATGAGGTGGAGTGCCCCGCCTGCGGCGAAATCGTGAATTTCGACGAGGAGACCCTGGAAGCCGGTTCCATCGCCTGCCCCAACTGCGGCGAAACGCTGGAGTTCTCTCTGGAAGAGGACGAAGAGTAATATTAAAACTGCCGTGGCTAAGCCACGGCAGTTTTTCCTTATTTTCGGTAAAGCAGGTTTTCGTCCACGGGAATGGGACCACTTGCGGCCTCGTATTCCTTTACACATAACTGCGCCAGGTATTCCAGTTGTGCGTTCAGCGAACGCTTGTTATCCCTGGCTACATATGTGATCTTGTAAAGAAGCTCCGGCTCAAATCGGATACCGGTTTGGATTTTATTCGTTGCTATACTAACACCCCGTTTGCACTTTCCTAACAGTATACCAACAGGAGACTTGAAATTATACAAACAAAGTGTTATCATAATGGGGATAATTTTGTTTTGAGGGGATGTTGGAGATGCCGGACCTGATTTCTGAGATCTGGAAGGTGGAGCCCGGGCAGATTGGTGATGTTGTTGACGCTGCTCTCGGGCGATATCAGGCCCTTTATCCCCAGTGGGAGGTGACGACAATCTCCATTGATAAGCGTCAAAGCAGGAGTGCGCAAATTGATCGGATGATAGCGTTTTTGGAAAAAATGAAGGGGATGGAATGAAGATTTTAGAATTTTGAAAAGAAAATCCTTGACATAAGGGGGGATGTGTGATAGAATACTCCTCGTGATGGTGCTCTGCACCTGCGCCATATGGGCCTTTAGCTCAGTTGGTTAGAGCCTCCGGCTCATAACCGGATAGTCCCGGGTTCGAGTCCCTGAAGGCCCACCAGATATTATCAGGCAGATGCCTGTGTGAATATGATATAGGGGTATAGCTCAATTGGTAGAGCGGCGGTCTCCAAAACCGTAGGCTCA
>CAZDFB010000070.1:0-9162 GCA_964504605.1 uncultured Oscillospiraceae bacterium
AGTGCCACCCTTTCTATACCGGCAAGCAGAAGCTGGTTGACACCGGTGGACGTGTTGATCGGTTCAACAAGCGTTTTGGCCTGAAGTAATGAACCAAAATCCGCACTACGGCTTTTCGTGGTGCGGATTTTTTGTATATTTTTGTCGGAACGGTTGTGCATTTCCCCGGGGTTGTGGTATAATGAAAAAAGAGAAAACGGATTTTTGGATACTGCCCGGGTCTGACGGCCTGCCCGCCAATCCAATCTCCCAATGGAGGATATTATGGAACAGAATTTTGAAGAACATATTCAGGAGCGGGCGGTTCTGGTGGGCCTGAACGCTGACCTGTTTACAAAAGAGCAGACCGCAACGGACGAGAGCCTGGAGGAGCTGGAGGCTCTGCTGGAAACGGCGGGAGGCATTTGCACCGGAAAGGTGCTCCAGAACCGTCATGCACCGGATTCCCATTCCTTTATCGGTGAAGGAAAGGCCCATGAGGTGCGTATGCTGGTGGAAGCCACCGCTTCCACCATGGTGATTTTTGACAATGAGCTGTCGCCGGGCAATATCCGGGCGCTGGAGGAGATCGTGGGCGTTACCGTCCTGGACCGCAGTGCCCTGATTTTGGATATTTTTGCCCAGCGGGCAAAAACCAAAGAGGGCCGGCTCCAGGTGGAACTGGCCCAGTATAAGTACCTTCTGCCCCGGCTTTCCGGCATGGGTGCCAGCCTGAGCCGCCAGGGCGGCGGCATCGGTACCCGGGGCCCCGGCGAAACCAAGCTGGAATCGGACCGCCGCCATATCCGGGAACGGATCAACCGGCTGGAAGAGGAGCTGGAGCAGGTGCGGAAGGTCCGTGCCGTCCAGCGGGAGCGGCGGATGAAAAATTCCATTCCTGTGGTTGCCATTGTGGGCTATACCAATGCGGGCAAATCCACCCTGCTGAATCAGCTCACCGGCGCGGGAATCCCCGCCAATAACCGGCTTTTTGACACGCTGGATACGACCTCACGGCTTTTGTCTGTTTCCGACAATCTGGACGTTGTCCTGTCCGATACGGTCGGCTTCATCGCAAAGCTGCCGCACCATCTGGTGAATGCTTTCCACGCAACGCTGGAGGAGCTGGAGTATGCGGATGTTCTGCTTCATGTGATCGATTCCGCGGATCCGAACCGGGAAGCCCACATTGCCGTGGTGGATAGGCTCATTGCCAAGCTTGCGAAGAATGAAACACCGGTCATCCGGTGCTATAACAAGGCTGATCTGGTCAGCTCTGCGGATATCCCGGTGGGGGAAGATGTGGTTCCCGTGTCCGCAAAATCCGGCGCGGGGATGGACAAGCTGCTGAAGGCCATCGAGACGGCGCTGAACCATGCCCGGCACCATGTGGTGCTCTGCCTGCCCTACAGCATGGGCGGACAGGTGGAAACCCTTCACAATAATGCCCAGGTCCTCCGGGCGGAGTATACCGGGGAGGGCATCGAAATTGAGACGATATTGGATGATATTCTTTACGGGCGTCTGCGGGAATATGTGACGCAAACCCTGTAAATACGACACCCTGGGGGCAATCAATGACCGCCTGTGGCTGTTGGCATTGCTTACAGGGAAGTCTGAAAAAGGAGGCCGAACCCATTGGACGAATATCTGGTGCCGACGGCGTTCGGTGAGGATGATTTTTACGAGAAAAAATCCCACTTCATCGGTCGCCTCTGGCCGGTGGAAACGGAAGAGGAGGCTCTGGAAAAAATCCAGGCCATGAAAAAGCAGCACTATGACGCAACCCACAATTGCTGGGCCTACATTATCAGGGACGGAGCCGTTCGGTTTTCCGATGATGGAGAGCCCGGCGGGACTGCGGGAATGCCCATGCTGCAGGTACTGCAGCGGGAGGGACTTTATAACTGCGTATGCGTGGTGACCCGCTACTTTGGCGGTATCCTGCTGGGGGCCGGCGGTCTGGTGCGGGCTTACACCAAGGGCGCGAAAATCGCCGTTGACGCGGCGGGAAAGTCCATGAAGCGGGTGTGGACGGTGCTGTATGTGCCCTGCCCCTACACCTACTACGAGCGGGTGAAGCTGGAGGTTGCGGCCTTTGGCGGCATCATCCGCACCTGCGATTTTGGGGCTGAGGTGGAACTGGAGCTGCTGTTCCCGGAAAATCAGGCAGCTCCCTTCCTGGACCGGCTGACGGATATGACCGCCGGAACCGTGGAGGGGATGGAAACCGGGCAGGAATACAAAGCGTTTCCGCTGAAGGAATCAGAAATACTGTAGGGGAGCCCGTTGGCTTCCAGCAAACGGGCTCGGGAAAGTTTGACCACATATGCAGGGCGGGGGCTTGCCCCCACCGGTGGGGGATATTTCTGCCGCAGACAAAGCGGCGGGGCTTGCCCCCGCCCTACGGTTTTGCGATAAAACGGAAAGGGTGTGTACTATGACAGTGCGGGAAGAATTGGAGCGGATGGAGCATCGGAAGCTGAATCCGCTGGCCTCCTTTGCGGACAAATCCGCCGGTCGCCCCCGGGCGGAGGCGGACCGGGAGGGGGATGTGCGAACCTGCTATCAGCGGGACATTGACCGGATTGTTCACAGTAAAGCGTTCCGGCGGCTGATGCACAAAACCCAGGTGTTTTTGCAGCCGGAGGGGGATCATTACCGCACCCGGATGACACATACCCTGGAGGTTGCCCGGATTGCCAGCACCATCACCCGGGCGCTGGGACTGAATGAGGACCTTTCTGAGGCCATTGCCATGGGCCATGACCTGGGCCATACCCCCTTCGGTCATGCCGGCGAGGATGCGCTTTCCAGATGCCTGGGCAAGCCCTTCCGGCACAATGAGCAGAGTCTGCGGGTGGTGGATTACCTGGAAAAGGACGGCATGGGTTTGAATTTGACCCACGAGGTGCGAAATGGCATCCTCTGCCACACCGGTGACCCCTGGCCCGCAACTTTGGAGGGCATGGTGGTTCGCCGCAGCGACCAGATTGCCTATGTCAACCATGACATTGATGATGCCATCCGGGCTGGAATCCTGTCGGATGACGATATCCCGGATACCATTACCGATGTCCTGGGCCACAGCCACCGGGATCGAATCAACACTCTGGTCTGCGATGCCATCGGCGCGTCCCGGGAGGCGGGCACCATTTGCCTTTCGCCGGATGTGGACCGGGCTTTGCGGGATCTTCGGAGCTTTATGTTTGAGAATGTATACCGCAATCCGGTTGCCAAGGGGGAGGAGAGCAAGGCCAAGGATATGCTCCAGCGCCTGTTTGAATACTATTATTCCCACCCCGAGGCCCTGCCCGAGGATTTTCAACCCCAGATGAGCTTTGATGGACTGGAACGCACCGTCTGCGACTATATAGCCGGTATGACGGATAACTACGCCGTAGATAAATACACGGAGATTTTCATTCCGGTGGGCTGGAATGTTCGGGGATAATATGCTATAATAAAAAATTATAGGAGGGGGAGAGCAATATGAAAAAGCAGAAGCTGCTTCAGCTTCTCAGTGTGGTGCTTCCGTTGACGGCAGCACTGCTGTCCGCACTGCCCGGCGTGGTCAGGATGAACTGGATGGGCGGCTATGTTACCTACTGCCCCGGCTACAGCCTGCTGCCGGTAGGCTATGGAATTGGCGGCCCCTTCTGTGCCGCCCTTTGTGCCATCGCGCTGACGGTACTGGCTGCCGTAGCAGCGCTTTGCGGGCGCAAGCGTATGGCGGGCCCTCTGGCGGTTGTTGCGGTGCTTGCCACGCTGCTGAGCCTGTCTGTGGCCCTTTTCGGGCTGCTTACCCCTGTCGGCGGCCTGATTACCCTGCTTCTGGCAGCAGATGCAGTGGTGCTTATCCTACTGAGAAGGATAAACAGCGAATTCTGATGCTGCCTGGCGGCCGGGAACCAAAAACTGGAATGGATACAGAAAGGAGCTGGAAATATGGCGTTTCCCACTGCGTTTATCGATGAGCTGGTACAGCGCAATCCAATTGAGGATGTTGTCGGGCAGTATGTGGCCCTGAAGCGTTCCGGCTCCAACCTGTTCGGCCTGTGCCCCTTCCATGGGGAAAAAACCGCCTCCTTCTCCGTGGCTCCGGATAAGGGCATCTACTATTGCTTCGGCTGCCACAAGGGCGGCGGTGTCATCAATTTTGAAATGGAGATCGAGGGACTTTCCTACCCCGATGCGGTCCGGGCCCTGGCAAAGCGGGCCGGAATGGCGGTGCCGGAGGATGAGCAGTACCAGTCCCGTTATCGCCAGCAGGAGCGCCTCTGGGCGCTGCACAAGGAGGCCGCCCGCTTCTTCCACGCACAGCTCTATGTGGCTGCCGGAAAGGCGGCCCTGGCCTATGCCCAGGGCCGGGGGATGCCTCAGACGACCCTGACCAGGTTCGGGATAGGCTATGCCCCCAACAGCTGGGACAGCCTAGTGAAGGCCATGCGGAGCAAGGGATACACAGACCAGGAGCTGAAGGACTCGGGGCTGGTTACGGTTTCCCAGAAAAACGGAAATATCTATGACCGGTTCCGGGACCGGCTCATGTTCCCCATTATCGATGTCCGTGGGAATGTGATCGGCTTCGGCGGGCGGATCATGTCCGGGGATAAAAATACCGCCAAGTACCTCAATTCCCCGGAAACGCTGATTTTCAATAAGCGAAAGAATCTGTTCGGGCTGAATCTGGCGAAGAAAACCAAGCTGGATTACCTGATTCTGGTGGAGGGCTACATGGATGCCATTGCCCTGCATCAATACGGCTTTGACTGCGCGGTGGCATCTCTGGGCACCTCGCTGACAGAAGAGCACGCGGTTCTGCTGAGCCGGTATACCGAGAACGTGGTGCTGATTTATGACGGTGACCAGGCCGGACAGAACGCAACCCAGCGGGCAATTCCCATGCTGGAAAAGGCGGGCCTTCAGGTCCGTGTTCTTAAAATGCGGGATGCCAAGGACCCGGATGAGTACCTGAAAAAATTCGGTGCCGATAAATTTAAGCTGCTTTTGAATGAATCCTCCAATCGGGTGGAATACCAGCTGGGGGCCATTCGGAAGAAATACGATCTGACAGAGGACGACCAGCGGGTGCGCTTTATTGCGGAGGCGGCGGAATTTGTCAGCTCCCTGTCCAATGCTGTTCAGCAGGAGATTTATGGCACCCGGGCGGCGGAAAGCGCCGGGATCAGCTATGATGCCATGAAGATCGAGGTATCCAAGGCCTATAAGCGCCGGCAGGCCAGAGAGAAAAAGAAGCAGGAAAACAAAGACCTTTCACCGGCAAATAACTCCCAGCCAAAGGCCCGGTCCTTTCACTATGACAATGTGAAATCCGCCATGGCGGAGGAGACGGTGCTGGCAATGATCCTGAAGGAGCCCGCCATGCTGGCGCAGACCGGGAGCCTTTCGCCGGAGGAATTTTCCTCTCCGGTTCTGGGCCGGGCCTACAGTCAGCTGCGCAGCCGCTATGCCGAGGGCGTGGAGGTGACCATCTCCGGGCTGACGGATTTCGAGCCGGAGGAAATCTCCCATATCACCGGCATTCTTCAGCGGCAGCAGGGCCCTGTCTCAGAGAAGGCACTGGGGGACTGCATTGCTACGATCCATGCGGAGCATCAGGCGGCCAGCGTGGCCAGCGAGGATGATCTGCTGGCAATCCGGGATAAAATGAAGGAAAGAAAAGGACGAAAAGTATGACCCCTGAGATTCTGGAAAAGGAAATACAGCCCCCTGTCAGCGCGGGTGAGGATGATGCCCGCCAGTTTCTCAGCGAGATTCGCCAGTACCCCCGGCTGACCCCGGAGGAGGAGAAGGAGCTGGCCCGCCGCTGTGCCCAGGGGGACGAGGATGCCATCCGCCGTATGGTCAATTCCAATCTTCGGCTGGTGGTTTCCGTTGCCCGGGAATATGCAGGACGGGGTGTACCGCTGCTGGATTTGATCCAGGAGGGGAGCATCGGCCTTCTGGTGGCGGCGAGAAAATTTGATTACACACTGGATTTCCGGTTCTCTACATACGCAACCAAGTGGATCCGGCAGGGCGTGACCCGGTGTCTGATGAATCAGTCCGGCACCATCCGGGTGCCGCTGCATACCGCTGAGCGGATGCGTAAGGTGGATGCCACCCGTGCCGCACTTTTGCAGGAGCTGGGAAGAGAACCCACAAACGCGGAAATTGCCCGGAAGCTGGATATGCCCGAAGGAAAGGTTGCCCAGCTTCGCCGGCTGACACCGGAAACCTGCTCCCTGGATGCTCCGGCGGGGGAGGATGACGATGGAACACTGCGCCTGCTGCTGGAGGATGCCCAGGCACCCCAGCCCCAGGAGGAGCTGATCCGGCGGGAGCTGGAAAACACCATGGACCGGCTTCTGGGAACGCTGAATGACCGGCAGCAGCAGGTTCTTCGGTTGCGTTTTGGCATGGTGGACGGAAAATGCTATTCCCTGGAGGATATCGGTACCCGGCTTGGCGTGTCCAAGGAGCGGGTCCGGCAAATTGAAAAGCAGGCCATGGATAAGCTCCGGAAGCTGGGAGCGGATATGGGGTTGGAGGATTTTTTGGAATGAATACATTGGATTTTTCCTTTGAGGAAACGGCGCTGGAAGCGTTTGTAAACAGCCTGGAGCCCGGAACCAGCGTCCCGGCAGGCCGCTTCCTGGCAATTGCGGAGGGCGAAGAAGAGGAAGCTCTGGAGGCAGCCCTGAATACGCTGGAGGAACGGAGTATTCTTCTGGATATCTCCGACCTGCCCCGCCCCGCGGGGACGGGAGAAGCGGCCCTGCGCCTTCGCCGGGAGGAACAGCTGGTTCAGAAGGGACTGCGGACCGATGAGCTGGAGGAAACAGACCCCCTGCGGCTGTATCTGGAGGAGGTTGCTATGACTCCCGCAGCGGGAGACCCCCAGCTGCTGGCAGAAAAGTCCGCTGCCGGTGATGAGGGAGCTATGCTCCGGCTGACCGACCTGTGCCTGAGCCGGGTGATCGAGCTGGCAAAGGCCCATACAGGCAGGGGTGTCCTGCTGCTGGATCTGATCCAGGAGGGCAGCCTTGGCCTGTGGCAGGCAATCCGCAGCTGGCGGGAGGGTGATTTTGAGGCCGCTGCCGATCGCTGGATTCGGCTGTATATGGCCCGGGCGATTACCCTGCAGGCCAGAAATAACGGCGTGGGACAGAAACTCCGGGCTGCCATGGAGGACTACCGCTCCATGGATGAGCAGCTCCTTTCGGAGCTGGGCCGGAACCCTACCCTGGAGGAAATTGCTCAGCGGCTGCATCTGACGGCGGAAAACGCCGCTACGGTCCGGGATATGCTGGAAAACGCCCGGAGTCTGGCACAGGCGAAGCGAGAGCCGGATCCTCAGGAGGACGAGCAGGCCCAGGAGCAGGCGGTGGAGGATACTGCCTACTTCCAGATGCGCCAGCGGATTGCGGACCTGCTTTCGGAGCTGGACAGCCAGGAGGCTTCACTCCTGACGCTGCGCTATGGTCTGGAGGGCGGCGTGCCCCTGAGTCTGGAGGATACCGGAAAACGGCTGGGTCTGACCCCGGATGAGGTTCTGGCCCGGGAGGCAGCCGCACTGGCTAAGTTGCGACATCAATAAAAAGCAGACCGGGTGAACGACCCGGAGAATATCAGAAAGGGAGAAATTCCATGTCCAAAACAATTTCCATTGCGATAGACGGCCCTGCCGGTGCGGGAAAATCCACCATTGCCAAGCGTCTGGCGAAGGAGCTGGGCTTCCAGTATGTGGATACCGGGGCCATTTACCGCACCGTGGCCTACTTCTTTGATCTGTGGGGTGTCAGCCCGAAGGATATTGACGGCATCACACGCTATATTGATGAGCTGACCGTTGGCATCACCTATGATGACGAGGGCGTGCAGCACATGATTATGAACGGCATGGATGTGACCGATGACATCCGTACCCAGGAGATTTCCCAGAAGGCCTCGCTGGTGTCCGCCCATGCAATTGTGCGGGAAATGCTGCTGGATATGCAGCGGGATGTGGCGAAGGAATACAATGTCATTATGGACGGACGGGATATCGGAACCGTGGTTCTGCCCAAGGCCAATGTGAAAATTTTTCTCACCGCTACGCCCCAGGTTCGTGCCCGGCGGCGTACCCAGGAGCTTCTGGCTAAGGGCCAGAAGGCGAATTACGACCAGATACTGAAGGAAATTCAGCAGCGGGATTATCAGGATACCCACCGGGAGGTGGCTCCCCTGAAGCTGGCCCGGGACTCCATCAAGGTGGATACCTCCGACATGGATACGGATCAGGTGGTGGCAGAGCTTAAGCGGATCATCGCCGGAAAGGTGTCCGTATGCGTGTAACGGTAGCCCAGAGCGCGGGATTCTGCTTTGGTGTCAGCCGGGCGGTGGAGCTGGTGGAGCAGGCCGCGAAAAATGGCAAAAGGGTCCTTACCCTGGGTCCCATTATCCACAACCGTCATGTGGTGAATAAATTCCGGGGCCTTGGTGTCGGCGTAATTGATGAGCCGGAGCAGGCCCAGCCGGGTGATACGGTCATTATCCGGTCCCACGGTGTGGGCCGGGATGTGATGAGGCGGCTGGAGGAGCGGCAGGTGGAAATCATTGACGCGACCTGCCCCTTCGTCAAGCGGATCCATGGCATCGTCAGCCGGGCCGGGGAGGAAGGCCGGCTCCCCGTTATTATCGGCACCCGGACCCACCCGGAGGTGGAGGGAATTGCCGGCTGGTGCGAAAGTTGCCAGGTGTTTGAGTCCCCCGATGAGCTGGAAAAATGGGCCAAATCTCAAGAAAATCTTAAGAATTTGGCAATTTGCATGGTTTCACAGACGACATCCACGGAATTTTTGTGGAAAACGTGCGTTGAAATTGCAAAAAAACAGTTTACTAACTTGAAAATTTTTGATACAATATGTAGAGCAACAGAGTATAGGCAAAGCGAAGCAGCAGACTTGAGTAAGAAATGTCAGGCTATGGTCGTCGTCGGGGACCCCAAAAGTTCCAACACTGGCCGTCTCGCTATGATTTGCCGGGAGCACTGCGGTCGGGTCGCATTGGTGGATAATGCCACCGAGCTGAATCCGGAATTGTTCCGTGGTGTGGCTGATGTTGGAATCACTGCCGGTGCGTCGACACCGGCGTGGATTATAAAGGAGGTCAACAAGACTATGAGCGAAATTACCAATG
>CAZDFB010000071.1:0-9095 GCA_964504605.1 uncultured Oscillospiraceae bacterium
AACGAACCGACAGTCGATAATTGTATCAACTGTCGGTTCTGCTTTGGTCGGAGTGGCGGGATTCGAACCCGCGGCCTCATGGACCCGAACCATGCGCGATACCAAACTTCGCCACACCCCGTTAGCTTGAATATTATAATGAAGTAAACAACTTTTGTCAAGGGGGTACTATGGTTTTTTGGAAAATATGGTATTCTTGACAATTTATGTACGTTGTGCTATCATTTATAAAAAGGAAAGGGGAATGACAATGAACTGCTGCATCGTGTTTAACCATTCTGCAGATCAGTTCGCACCCGCCTGGTGGCGTGGCTGCGGGCTTACATTGTCATACCCATTTTGCCGCGTATAAGCGGAAAAAGCGGTTTCGGTGTAAGCAGAGTTTTGCTTACACCTTTTTTCTTGTGTTGTAAGCAAAGCTGTGGTACAATAAGAAAAATTTTAAAAAGGAAGCGTTGAAAATGACGGAAATGACCCCTGAAACTCCCAAAAAGCGTATGCTCTCCGGCATCAAGCCCTCCGGAGATCTGACCCTGGGCTCTTACCTGGGGGCGGTAAAAAACTGGGCCGAGCGTGCAGACCAATTCGAGTGCTTCTATTTCATGGCTGACCTGCACGCCATCACCGTCCGGCAGAATCCCGCGGATCTGCGCCGCCGCACCCTGGAGCAGCTGGCTCAGTACATCGCCTGCGGCCTGGACCCTGAGAAGAATACACTTTTTATCCAGTCCCATGTTCATCAGCACGCGGAGCTGGGCTGGGTGCTGGACTGCTACTCCATGTTCGGTGAGCTTTCCCGCATGACCCAGTTTAAGGATAAGTCCGCCAAGAATGCCGACAATATCAACGCCGGCCTGTTCACCTACCCCAGCCTGATGGCGGGCGATATTCTGCTGTATCAGCCCGACCTGGTGCCTGTGGGTGAGGATCAGAAGCAGCACGTGGAGCTGACCCATGTGATTGCCCGGCGGTTCAACGGTATTTACGGGGACGTGTTCCAGATTCCCGAAGCCTTTGTTCCCAAGGTCGGTGCCAGAATCATGAGCCTGACCAATCCCACCGCCAAGATGTCCAAGTCCGAAAATGAGGATACGGGCCGGGTGCTGCTGATGGATGATCCCGCTGTGATTATGAAGCAGTTCAAGCGGGCCATCACCGACTCCGACACGGAAAACTGTGTCCGCTACGACAAGGAAAACAAGCCTGGTGTTTCCAATCTGATGACTATTTATTCCGCGGTTACCGGAAAGAGCTTTGAAGAAATCGAAACCGAGTTTGCCGGCTGCGGCTACGGTAAGTTTAAGCCCGCTGTCGGTGAAGCGGTGGTGGAGCACCTGCGGCCCATCCGGGAGGAGGCTTCCCGGCTGATGAAGGATAAGGCATATCTGGAATCTGTTTACCGGGACGGTGCCCAGAAGGCCTCCTATGTTGCGGAAAAGACCCTGCGCAAGGTCTACAAAAAGGTTGGCTTTGTCGCCCGATAAACGATATTACAATCAATAGCCGCCCATGGAAGATGGGTGGTCGCAAAAAGTATCCGTGCAGAAGCTTCTGCACGGATGCTTTTTACTCAGTTAATACAAGCTGAATTTGATATACGTTTAATAATGCTTTAAGTTCTTCGGGAAATGTGAAGTCAATATATTCCTCTGCCATTGCAATTTCATTTTCGGGGCAAGGCTCCTGCAACTTTGCCCAGTTATTTCCGGCTATCAGTTTTCCAATCAATTCCCGGTACATAATAATTCTCCATTTTTGATGCTCTTACTTTCAAACTTGCTGGCGGCGAACGGTTTTTCAGAACTGTATGAAGTTTTTTTCGAACTCTATATCTTCCATCGGTTTCTCCCGGAAGATAATCTTCCACTCTATTTCATCAATGGGTTCAAAGTGTAATGCAGAGAGTGCTACGTGTTGCGCTGTATTTGATTCTCTACCATTGGAGAGAATCATAGCTGTAGGACCATCCGCTCCGCCAATGATACCAATGCTAAAAGCACCATTATTTGCCTGCGGTTCGTAAAGCTTTCCCCGTCTGCGTTTAGGCTCATCATTATCCAGACGGTCTCTGACTTGAAAGTTTTTGTTCGGCAGTTCCGGCTCTACTGTATAGGTCATTGCCGTGTGATGTGTTGGGAAATCAAATTCTTCGTGAGCAAAGGCCTTAGACGTCAGTTCCTGCTTCTTATATTCCACAACAGTCAGCGTATGCTCCGTATGGGTAATGGGATGTACAAAGGTGATTTTATCGCCAACTGCCGGATTCATGAAATGAATCCCATTTATGGTTTCAAGACGGCGTTCCAGTGTTAACTTGAATGTCTGAATCACAGGCTTCTTCATTGTTGCCCAGGGACACGACCAACGGTGGAACGACCACGCCCGTGTTTCATCCAAGCCATAGTGCTTGATAAGCCCCTTTGCTTCTCCTGGATTCTCTGTACCATCGGGAATACAGCTTTCGGGAATCCAGTTGATACTGCAACCGTGTTTTGCCGGAACAACTTTTCCGTTTACGAAAATATGCGGTCTGAAATCTATTGATAAAGGGTTTGCTTTGTCAAGTTCCTCTTGGGTTTCACGGGGAAGTATGGGATCGCCCTCACAGACAGGCACCCACTTATTGAGAAAAGCCTTCATTCGCTCAGGGTTAATTTCAACACAGAAATCTACAACTAAGCCTTTTGCGCAGGAATAGATTGCGGGAATGTGCCAAATTTCTTCTCCCCAGGCAAAAGAACTATTCAGTGTGATTTCTTTGCCGGCACGACCTTTGCCGTTCTTCGTCCAATATCCACCGTCAAAGAATACCTGCCACTGGGCAGGCCGTTCCGGCGCTGCGGCGTTCATCTCAGGGTCATAATAGTCCTCAGTATAAGGGATTGCGGAATAATCAAATTCTGCCTGCAATTCTTTGACATAGGAAAAGGCGTTTTCGATGGGAGTAAGCCCTAATTCATTGCGAATGGCATCCAAAACTGCCTGCTGTTCCTGGGTGGCAGGACAGTCAATAAGGAATGCTTTGTATTGTTCTTCGTCCCAGGCGTAGCATTGCTCCAACGCTGCCATATCTACGCAAGAAAGAAGCAACCGAAGCAAATCCTCAAAAGAACGGGCGATGGGATGCACACAATCTCCAAAATTCATAGGACTGACTGCGAAAATCATCTCACCGAAGTCGGGGATCGTACAATAATGGATACCGTCAATCCCCGCCGCGGCGAGAATTTTTGCTTTTTTCGGAGTACAATAATAAAGCACGAAGTCACCGCTTTGCTGGAAACCAAGCGGTGCTAAATCAATGCCTTTTTTTATGAATTCTGAATATGTAATCATTCGCTGTAACCGCACTCCTTTTAAGAATAAGGGATCTTTCCTTCCAAAAGTTTTTCAACACAACTTACTTTGTCTGCCCTTTTACAGAAGAAGCAATAGCATATACAAGCAACGCAATCGCCAGCAATCCAACAATGAGCCAGAGCCAGCCTGTGAGCAAAACACATTCAAGTGCCATGAACACAAAAACTGCCGCACATAGAGCAAATGCAATCGCAGACTGACGATAATGAGGTTTCTTATCCAGTTTTTCTCGCTCCTGTTTGGATGCCCAAATATAGGCATTGTTGAAGAGAAATCCTTTTTCCATGAATGACATAATACTTATAATCAGAGAAGCAGTAGCAAATACGCCACAGATAATTGCCCAAATCAAAGCTGCCATAACAGAACCTCCAGTTTTTTATTCTCCAGCATTAGCATATCAAAAAAATGTGAACAAATCTACTGCCTGCACAAGAACCGCCCGGACATTTTCGTCCGGGCGGTTTGGGTATCATCATATATCAGCGCAAATGGTTTTCGGCTTTCAGCTTCCGTAGTATGCGTTCAGGTACATCTGCCGGATTTCGGACATGAGGGGATATCTGGGATTTGCGCCGGTGCACTGGTCGTCAAAGGCCTGCTCGGTCATTTCGTCCAGACGGTTCAGGAAGTCCTGCTCGTCAATTCCGTAGTCCCGGATGGTGTCCTTAATGCCAATTGCCTGCTTCAGCTCGTCAATTTTGGCGATCAGGCCCTCCAGTTTTTCCCCATCGTCCTTGCCGGGAATGTCAAGATAATCGGCAATTTCGCCGTAGCGGGCCAGCGTGTGTGGATGATCGTACTGGGGGAAGGTACCCATTTTTGCGGGAACCTCGGCGGCGTTGAAGCGGAGCACCTGGTCAATCATCAGCGCATTGGCAACGCCGTGGGGCAGATGGTGGAAGGCACCCAGCTTGTGAGCCATGGAGTGGCATACGCCAAGGAAAGCGTTGGCGAAGGCCATGCCTGCCATAGTTGCGGCGTTTGCCATTTTTTCCCGGGCCACGGGGTCCTGACTGCCGTTGCTGTATGCCCGGGGCAGATACTCGAAAATCATCTTCAGGGAGCGAAGCGCCAGACCGTCGGTGTAATCGGTAGCCATCATGGAGGCGTAGGCCTCCAGCGCATGGGTCACAGCGTCAATGCCGGAGGCGGCGGTAAGACCTCTGGGCGCGTTCATCATCATGTCTGCATCCACGATTGCCATGTTGGGCATCAGGGCGTAATCCGCCAGAGGGTACTTGACACCGGTTTCCTCATCGGTGATAACTGCAAAGGGAGTCACTTCGGAGCCGGTACCGGCGGTAGTGGGAATTGCCACAAAATATGCCTTTTCTCCCATTTTCGGGAAAGTATATACACGCTTGCGGATATCAACGAAGCGCATAGCCATATCCATAAAATCCGCTTCCGGGTGCTCGTAGAGGACCCACATGATCTTTGCGGCATCCATGGCAGATCCACCGCCCACGGCAATGATGACATCGGGCTGGAATGCGGTCATCTGGGCAGCGCCGGCCTTGGCGCAGGCCAGAGAAGGATCCGGGGCCACATCATAGAAGGTGGTGTGCTGGATTCCCATTGCGTCCAGCTTGGCTTCCACGGGCTTGGTGTAGCCGTTCTGGTACAGGAAGGAGTCGGTGACGATGAACGCCTTCTTTTTGCCCATAACATTTTTCAGTTCATCCAGAGAAACAGGCAGGCAGCCCTTCTTGATATAAACCTTTTCGGGGGAGCGGAACCAGAGCATATTTTCCCTTCTTTCGGCAACGGTCTTGATATTCAGCAGATGCTTTACACCGACATTTTCGGAAACGGAGTTTCCGCCCCAGCTTCCGCAGCCCAGAGTCAGGGAGGGGGCCAGACGGAAATTGTACAGGTCGCCAATGCCGCCCTGGGAGGAGGGGGTGTTAACCAGAATCCGACAGGTCTTCATCCGGTTGGAGAAATCGGTGAGCTTCTGGGGCTGAGTCACGGGGTTCAGGTAAACGGAAGAGGTGTGACCGTAGCCGCCGTCAGCGATGAGCTGTTCCGCTTTATCGAGAGCGTCCTCAAAATCAGCGGCACGGTACATTGCCAGGACAGGGGAGAGCTTCTCGTGGGCGAAGGCCTCTGCGATATCCACACTTTCCACTTCGCCTATGAGGATTTTTGCGGTTTCCGGCACGGTAACACCTGCCAGGGCGGCGATGACGGGAGCGCTTTGTCCCACAATTTTTGCGTTTAGGGCACCGTTCACCAGAATGACGCTCCGAACCTTATCCAGTTCCTCCGGATTCAGGAAATAGCAGCCCCGATTTGTAAATTCCGTGCGAACCGCATCGTAAATGCTGTCCGGCACAATGACGCTCTGCTCGGAGGCGCAGATCATGCCGTTGTCAAAGGTTTTGGAGTGAATGACGGAGCTGACAGCCAGCATCAAATCCGCGCTTTCGTCAATAATGGCAGGGGTATTTCCGGGACCAACGCCGATTGCGGGCTTTCCGGAGGAATAAGCGGCCTTAACCATGCCCGGGCCGCCGGTTGCCAGAATGATATCCGCCTCCCGCATGACCTGATTGCTCAGCTCCAGGCTGGGAACATCGATCCATCCAATGATCCCCTCCGGCGCACCGGCAGTCACAGCGGCCTCCAGAACAACCTTTGCTGCTTCAATGGTGCATTTTTTTGCCCGGGGATGGGGGCTGATAATCATACCGTTGCGGGTTTTCAGTGCCAGAAGGGTTTTGTAAATGGCGGTGGAGGTGGGGTTTGTGGTGGGGATAATGGCAGCAACAACGCCGATGGGCTCCGCAATCCGGCGGATGCCAAAGGCGGTATCCTCCTCAATCACACCGCAGGTGGGGGTGTCCTTATAGGCATTGTAGATGTATTCGGCGGCGTAGTGATTTTTGATGACCTTATCCTCAACCACACCCATTCCTGTCTCTGCTACGGCCAGCTTTGCCAGAGGGATCCGCTGCCGGTTGGCTGCGGAGGCAGCTGCCAGAAAAATCCGGTCCACCTGCTCCTGGGTATAGGACGCAAACTGCTTCTGGGCGATACGGATGCGATTCAGGGCTGCTTCCAGCTCCTGGGTATTGGTTACGGGTACGTATTGCTTTTCCATAAAAGAGAACCACCTTTCAGAAACTCAATCGGTAACTTGTTACCGATAACTTAGTATCGATATAATAGCACCTATTAAGAGAGATGTCAATACATAATATGTAAAAAAGTGGACAGCAAAAGCTGTCCACCGTGAGATTATTCTTTGTTCTGATGCTTCTTATCCCGGAATCCGGCGCAGATTGCGCCTGTCGGGCAAATTTCGGCGCATTTTCCGCAGCGGATGCACTCGGGATCATTGGGATTTTTTACAGGATCACAGCCCATATCGCATTGCCCGGCGCACTTGCCGCAGCTTACGCATTTTGTGCGGTCAATCCGGTAGCGGAAAACGGAAATGGGATTGAAAAGCCCATAAATTCCGCCCAGGGGGCAGATATATTTGCAGAAGGGGCGGTAAATCACGACAGACGCTGCCAGAATCACCACCAGGATAACAGTTTTCCACCCATAGAGCCAGCCTACGGCACTGCGGAGTCCCTCGTTCAGCAGCACCAGAGGAATACCCCCCTCCAGAGTGCCGACGGGGCAGATCAGCTTGCAGAACCAGGGCGCGCCCTGCCCGAGAATGTCCACCAGAAATAGGGGCATCAGGATTACAAAAACCGCAAGAAAAACATATTTCAGCTTTCTTAGAAGTTTGTCTCCCCGAAAGGTTTTGATTTTCCTGGGGAAGGGGATTTTGTGGAGCAGGTCCTGAATCAGTCCGAAGGGGCAGAGCCATCCGCATACAAACCTTCCGATCAGACTACCGACGAACATGAGAAAACCTGCCACATAGAAGGCAAATTTGAAATTCCAGCTGCCGATTACAGCCTGCATGGCACCGATAGGGCAGGCACCCAGCGCCCCCGGGCAGGAATAGCAGTTCATCCCCGGCAGGCAGAGGTTTTTCAGGCTGCCCTGATAGATTTTTCCCTGGGCAAAACCCACCAGATAGCTGTTGCTCAGCAGGGCCCACAGGGCCTGGACCCAATGCCGGAATCCCCGGATACCGGCTTTCTTTCTGTCTTTTTTAGCCAATTCCGATGCACTCCAAACAGATGTTGATTGCCTTTTTCAGGACTACAGCCATTTCGCCCCGGGATATACCGAAGACCATCAGCACAATACCGGCTGCTGCCAAAACCAGTCCCCACCAGCGGGGCAGGGCAGGGCCCTTCACCCGGCGGCTCCTTCCAGCTCAGACAGCTCCTGCTCCACGATTTTTGCCCAGTCGGCCTGAGAGCGGGCACCAATGTAGGGATCGCTGACGATATTGCCCTGACTGTCCACGAAGAAGCTCTCCGGTACGCTCTGAATGCCGGTCAGCCGACCGTTCATATCGGTCTCATCCGGAATCAGGAAGGGAAACTGAGCACCGCTGCGCTCCCGGAGCCGATTGGCAAGGGCAACCGTGTCCGCATCGATTCCGGAGGCTGTTTTTGCATCAAGGACAACGGCAATTACGCCAAGCCGGATGCCCCTGTCAGCGTATTCCTGGCGGAGCTTCTCCAGCTCGGGCATTTCCTGAACACAGGGGGAGCACCAGGTGGCGAAGATATTGACCAGCGTCAGGTTGTATTCCGCAAAGATATCCTGGGTAACGGTATTGCCCTGGACATCCGTTGTTGTAAAGCTGCCCACGGAGGCAAGCCCGTAAACACGGTCTTCGGCAAAGGCGCTGTAGCCATTTTCCAGATCCAGGGGGTGCATTTCCGTAATGGTCATTTCGGTAGCATACAGCTCCTGAAGCAGGTCTTCATCCCCGTTTTCGCTTGTGCTGAGATAGTAAGCATACAGACCATCAGGGGTTTCACCGATTTTTTTATGGCTGGTGCAGCCGGTCAGCGCGTCCATCTGATCCAGAACCGAGTCGTGGTAGATGCCGATGGCACCGATTTTAGGCAGGCTGTCTTCCCAGCTGAGAATGTCCACGCTCATTCCTTCCTCAATGCGCTGCTCCTGGGTGGGGGCGGAGAAGCGGAGAATTGCGTAGGAGACGGCATTCGCACTAAGATAATCTTCCTGGGTGAAGAGAAATACCTCACGGCTGTCAATTTTTTCCCGCATGGCAGCAGTCAGAGTCATACGCAGACCGATGAATGGGTATTCGTAAACATCCTGGGACTGGATGCCGCAGTCAACGGGCCGGAAGGAGAGAATCTCATTTTCCTCCGCTTCCATGGAGTCGGTGGGGGACTGGGAGGAAGAAGCGGTATCCTCCACGGAGCCGGAGCATCCGGCAAATGTGCCAAGGGCAAGCACCACGGCAAGAAGCACGGCAAAGAGTCGCTTGTAATTCATAAAAACACATCCTTTCGTTGCGGGGGCATTATATCATATGGAACCTTTGGGTTCAATAGATAATCTGTGAATAAGATATGCTGAATATAAAATCCCTGAAAAGTGCGGTCTATCCGCCGGATTTTGGGTTCCATCATATGAGGAGCGCGTGAATGAAATCATCGAGGAAATGCTGGCGGATGCCCACGCAGGAATGAATATGTGGGGCGCGGGGGCGACGAGGTTTACCGATACGGTCAATGGGTTCCTGCAGGATAACAACATCACCGGAAAACCACAGCAGGAGAACGGCACCAGGGAGACTACGGGGCCACCCAGCGAAAGGTTCTCTATTGATACAA
>CAZDFB010000072.1:0-9060 GCA_964504605.1 uncultured Oscillospiraceae bacterium
GCTCATGGGAGTAAATGCCGATGGCGGGCATACCCATGCCGGAAGCCATGACGGAGACCTTTACGCCCTTGTAGTAGCCAGTATGGCCCTGAACGCCACGGACATTGTTCACCAGAACAGGATTTTCCAGGAAATTATCCGCAATAAACTTGGCCCGCAGGGGATCGCCAGGCATCAGAACGGTCTTGCCAAAGCCGATGTCATCGGCAACATTGATGTGGGGGGTAGATACGAAATTAGACATAGTAATATCTCCTTTGTATAATTATGAATTAGTAGCTTCCGTCGTTTTCCAGGCCCTTGGCGATTTTGACAATCCGGGAGGTGCCCAGACGGGAAGCACCCAGGGAAATGAACTTCTCCGCGTCCTCCAGAGAGGAGATGCCGCCGGCGGCCTTGATCTTCACATGGGGAGCAACGTGCTCGGCAAACAGCTCCACATCGTGGAAGGTGGCGCCGGCCTTGGAAAATCCGGTGGAGGTCTTGATATAGTCCGCACCGGAATCGGAGACGCACTTGCACAGGGCGATCTTCTCCTCATCGGTGAGCAGGCAGGTCTCGATAATGACCTTCAGCAGCTTGCCCTTGCAGGCAGCCTTAATAGCGGCGATTTCAGCGGTGATCTCGTCCCACTTGCCTTCCTTGGCCCAGCCGATGTTGATGACCATATCCACCTCGTCGGCACCGTTGTCCACGGCATCAGAAGCCATGAAGCACTTGGCGGCAGTGGTGGCGTAGCCATTGGGGAAGCCGATAACGGTGCAGATTGCCAGCTTTTCACCAACATATTCCTTGGCCTGCCTGACAAAGGAAGCGGGGATGCAGACGGAAGCAGTGTGGTACTTCATGCCGTCATCGCAGATCCCCTTAATTTCCGCCCAGGTGGCGGTCTGGGTCAGCAGGGTGTGGTCGCATTTTGCCAGGATTTCAGAGAGTTCCATAATAATCCTCCTAAAAAAATTCTGAATTTTGAATTCCCAATGATACATTCCCCGTCCCTTAAAAAGGAACAGGCACGCTTCATTTCTGATTTGTATTTTACAGTTCGGCGCTCTGTCCGTGGAGCCTGATCTTCTTATGCTCCCGGATTCCGTTTACATAACACCGGTGGCACATGGCAATATAGCTGTCATTGCCGCCCAGAACCACCTGCGCACCCTCGGTAACAATGTAGCCGTCGATAATACGGGCGTTGACCGTGGCCTTTGCGCCGCAGTCGCACATGGTTTTGATCTCCTCGATGCAGTCAGCCAGCTCCATCAGCCGCTGGGAGCCGGGGAACAGCCTGGTCTGGAAATCCGTCCGCAGGCCGAAGCACAGAACCGGCACATTATAATCGTTGACGATGCTCCGAAGCTCATCAATCTGGGCGGTGGTCATAAACTGACATTCATCCACGATGATTACATCGCATTTGCCGTGCCGTGTAGCCAGATACCGGGATACGATATTCATATCCGGGGCAATCACCTCCACCCGGGCTTCCAGGCCGATGCGGCTGCGCAGAATCGCCACACCGTCCCTGGTGTCGGCGCTGGGCTTAATCAGCCAGACCTTCAGGTCATTTTCCTCATAATTGTATTTGGCGATCAGTGCCTGGGCGGTTTTGCTGGATCCCATGGCACCGTATTTAAAGTAGAGCTTTGCCATATACGATCTCCTCTCTGTCAGTCCTATCATTGTACCAAAAGAACCGGGAAGATGCAAGCCCTATCTTGGACGGTTTTCACAAAGCCGCCGGCATTCTGCCGGAAAAACCTTGGGAATTTGGCAAAAAACAGCCGCCATCTGCCGATGGCGGCCTGTTTTATTTCCCGGATTCCCGCCGGTACAGCGTGCGGACCGAATTGAGCACACACAGCATGGCTACGCCGGAATCGGCAAATACCGCCAGCCACATGGAGGCATGGCCCAGCAGTCCCAGCAGCATGACCGCAGCCTTGATTCCCAGTGCGAACACCACATTCTGCCAGGCGATGCGGTTGGTTCGTCTGGCAATTTCCAGAGATTCCGGAATTGCCCTTACGTCGGAGGTCATATACACCACGTCTGCCGCTTCAATGGCGGCATCCGCGCCCGAGCCCATGGCAGCGCCCACATCCGCGCCTGCCAGCACCGGTGCGTCATTGATGCCGTCGCCCACGAACATGACCGCTCCCTTTTCCCGGCGGATTTTTTCCAGCTGCTCCAGCTTCTGGTGGGGAAGGAGCCTTGCGTGGACCTCTTCAATGCCCAGTTCCGCCGCCACAGCACCGGCTGTGGCGCTGTTGTCGCCTGTGAGCATGACTGTGGCGATTCCACCCTCCTTCAGGGTACCGATGGCATCGGCTGCCCCGGGCTTCACCGTATCGGCAATCACCAGATAGCCGGCAAAGCGACCGTCCACCGCCACATACACAATGGTTCCGGAGGCACCGGTCACCTCATCGAAGGCAACGCCCTCCGCCGTCAGCAGCCGGGCATTGCCGCAGAGGACCCGGGCACCTTCCACCGTCGCCCGGATGCCCTGACCGGGAATTTCCTCCAGCTCTGCAGCGGTCTGCAATTCCAAACCCTGCTCCTTTGCGGCGGCGGTGATACTCTGGGCAATGGGATGGGTGGAGCGCTGCTCACAGCTGGCGCAAAGCTCCAGTACCTTCCTGCCTCCGGCAATCTGGCAGACCTGAAAATCTCCACGGGTCAGTGTGCCGGTTTTGTCCATGACCACCGCCTTCACGCCGCTCATGGCCTCCATGGATACGCCGCCCTTAAAGAGGATGCCCTTCTTGCTTCCGGCACCGATGCCCGCAAAGAAAGCCAGAGGCACGCTGAGCACCAGTGCGCAGGGACAGCTCATGACCAGGAAGGACAGCGCAGTATAGACCCAGTAGCTCCAGTTTTGGGTAATCAGGGAGGGAACCACCCCGATGAAAACCGCCGCTCCCACCACAACGGGCGTATAGACCCGGGCAAAGCGGGTAATAAAACGGTCGATTTTCGGCTTGCTTGCCGCCGCGTTCTCCACGCTGTTGAGAATGCGGGTTACCATCGATTCGCTCAGGGGCTTTTCCACCCGGATAATCAGCTGACCGGAGCCATTGACGCAGCCGGAAATCACGCTGTCCCCTGCCGCCGCCCGGACAGGCACCGGCTCACCGGTGATGGGGGCCGTGTCAATCCGGCTCTCGCCGCTGATTACCAGACCGTCCAGCGGGATTCGGTCGCCGGGCCGGATCAGCAGCAGGTCACCCACCTGAGCCTGGGCGGCGGGAAGGACCTGAACCGTCTCCCCCTCCAGCCGGTTTACCGTTTCAGGGCGCAGATCCACCGTCTTCATAATCTGGCTGCGGCTGCGCTCCATGGCAACATCCTCAAAATATTCGCCCACCCGGTAGAAAAGCATAACACCCACGCCTTCGGCACCTTCGCCAATGCAAAAAGCGCCCAGGGAGGCTACACCCATCAGGAAATTTTCATCCAGAACATGGCCTCTGGTCAGATTTTTACAGGCCTTGACCAGAATATCCCAGCCCAGAATAATATATGCTCCAGCGAAGGCAACCAATGCCGGCAGCTCCAGCTTCAGGCCACTGAGAAGCAGACCCGCCAGAAACAGGCCCCCACCCCAAAGGATTTCCCGAAGGGCGTGCCGCTTTTCTTCGGAATCCCGGCTGTGGTCATGGTGATGGTCGTGGTCATGATGACCGCAGCCGCATTCGTGGTCATGGTCGTGCTCATGATGGTGACCGCAACCGCATTCGTGATCATGGTCGTGGTCATGGTGGTGACCGCAACCGCATTCATGGTCATGGTCGTGGTCATGATGGTGCCCACAATCGCAT
The DNA here is from genome assembly GCA_964504605.1 of uncultured Oscillospiraceae bacterium. GTDB lineage: Bacteria > Bacillota > Clostridia > Oscillospirales > Oscillospiraceae > Faecousia. Next base: position 3,822 of record CAZDFB010000072.1, read on the forward strand.
TCATGGTGATGATCGTGGTCATGATGGTGCCCACAATCGCATTCATGGTGATGATCGTGGTCGTGACCGTGGCCCTCCTGTTCCCCCGCCTGCCGGGGCAGCAGCAGGAAATCCGGCTCCACGCTTCTGCCGATTTCCTGAAGCGCCGGGAGCAGAGCGTCCGGATCCTCCGCCCGCAGACGCAGCTGCATGGTGGCAAAGGTAATCACGGCCTCCTCCACCTGAGGATAGTCATTGAGCTTCCTCTCTATTTTGGCTGCGCAGTTGGCGCAGTCCAGATTCTCGATGCGGTAGATCACAGTTTTCATGGATGAGCCTCCTCGAATTATAGCTTTAACATATGAGCATTCATTCATTTGTTACTGTCAGTATACTCTCATCCTTCGCTGTTGTCAATACTCAAATCCGGGAATTTTTCAAAAAGGCTGCCCCCACAGGGGCCGGGAATGTTATACTGCGCTGATACGCTGAAAGCCGCCGGTCCGAAAGACCGGCGGCTTCGCTTGATGCTTTGGCAGGGCAATCAGCTGTTTTGCAGCTGCTGCTTGTGGTATTGCAGGGTGTAGAGATTATAATATCTTCCCTTCTGGTGCAGCAGCTCCTGATGGGTTCCCTGCTCCATAATCTGTCCATGGGACAGAAGGATGATATTATCCGCGTGCTGGATGGTGGAGAGCCGGTGGGCAACGATCAGCATGGTGCCGATATTCTTCATCTTCTCCAGAGAGTCCTGAATCAGGATTTCCGTTTCCGTGTCGATATTTGCGGTTGCCTCATCCAGAATCATAACGCTGGGCTTGTGAATAATGGTCCGGGCAAAAGACAGCAGCTGACGCTGACCGGCGGAGAAATTATTGCCCCGCTCCCGGACAGGCTCATCCAGGCCCTTCTCCAGCTTATTGATAAAGTGGTCCGCGTTGACATAGCGGCAGGCATCCATAACCTCTTCATCGGAGATTCCCTCCTCCCGCAGGAGGATATTGCTGCGGATATCTCCGGAGAACAGGAACACATCCTGAAGCATCTGTCCAAAGTGGCGGCGCAGAGAAGAAATCTTAATCTTCCTGATATCGATTCCGTCAATCAGGATCTGGCCCTTCTGAATATCGTAGTTGCGGCAGATCAGGCTCAGGATGGTGGTCTTGCCGGAGCCGGTGGAGCCTACGAAGGCCACCGTCTGCTTGGGCTCCACATGGAAGGAAACACCCTTGAGCACCCATTCGTCAGGCTTGTAAGCAAACCATACGTCCTTAAATTCGATCTCGCCCCGGATGTGGTCCAGCTCAATAGCATCGGGCTCATCCTGAACCTGGGGAACCATATCCATAATGGTAAAGATCTTCTCAGCCGCGGCGAAGGACCGCTGGAGGGTATCGAACTGCTCTGCCAGCGTCTGAATGGGGTTGAAGAATTTGGAAATATACAGATAGAAGGACACAACGATGGCACTGTCAATGGTCTGGCCCAGGAAGGTCGTCTCCTTGATATAGCCCTTTGCGCCGAAGTAGAACAGGCAAAGCTGGCTGGAAATAAAGAGCATATACACCATGGGTCTGAAAATACCGAAGACAAACATCTGGCTGTGCTTGGCCTTCTGCAGCTGATTGCTCTTTTCCAGGAATTCCCGGTTTTTCTGGTCCTCCCGGTTGAAAATCTGGGTGATTTTGATACCGGACAGGTTTTCAGACAGGTAGGTATTGATGTCCGTCCGGGCATCGTTCACCTCCAGATGGACCTTCCGGGAGAACTTCCGGAAAATGATGGTAAACAGCACCACGAAGGGAACAAAGCACAGAATCATCAGCGTCAGGGCATAGTTCAGGCAGAGCATGGCACCCAGAACACCGATAATGACCATACAGTTCTTCACCAGCGTGACCAGCACGTTGGTAAACATCATGGAAATGGAGTTGGTATCGTTGCACACACGGGTCACCAGCTTGCCAACGGGAATGTTGTTCAGCTGCTCATGGGAGAGAGACTCGATGTGGGTAAAGATTTCCAGACGAAGATTGCTCAGAATCTTCTGGCCTGTCTTCTGCAGAATCATGGCCTGGAAGTAGGTGCACAGCATAGACACCACCAGCATCAGGGCATAAACCAGAACCATGCTCAGCAGGCGGCTCATTTCAAAATCCGCCTTTATCAGGTTCTGAATCTCACCGATCAGCAGCGGGGATACCACGTCATACACAACGGATACCACCATGATAGCCAGGACCATGGCAAAATCCTTCCAGTAGGGCCAGGCATAGCCCATAAGCCGTCCGACGATCTCGCTGTCCGGGATGTTCCGGTGGTCGCTGAGAACCTTTTTGCTGCGCTGCAGCGCAATGTAGGCGAAGACAAAGGCAACGGTAAAGGCACCGATGATGGCACCAACTATGATAATCGGCAGATACTCACGCATTGGCTTCACCCTCCTCTTCCAGCTTCTGCAGGTCCACCATCTTGCGGTATTCCGGGCAGGTTGCGTACAGGCTCTCATGGGTACCGACGGCAGCCAGGCGACCATCGTCAACAAACAGAATCTTGTCCATCCGCTCAATGGTGGAAATCCGGTGGGCAATCAGGATGGTGGTCTTGCCGGCCCGGGTCGTCCGCAGATTCTCCAGAATGGTTTTCTCCGTCTTGGTGTCCACCGCGGATACGCTGTCATCCAGAATCAGGATGGGCGCGTTCTTCATCAGCGCCCGGGCAATGGAAATCCGCTGCTTCTGACCGCCGGAGACGGTAACGCCCCGCTCACCCAGAACCGTGTCATAGCCAAGCTGGAAATCCTTGATGTTGCTGTGAACATCCGCCAGCTGGGCGGCCTGGATGATGGATTCCGGGCTGCGGGTATCGGTACCGAAGGCAATATTGTTCTCGATGGTGTCGGAGAACAGGAAATTGTCCTGGGGCACATAGGCACAGCCTGCCCGGACGGAGCGGATGGTCACATCATTCACATCCTGCCCGTCAATAAACACGGTGCCGTCAGGCACATTGTAGGTGCGCAGAATCAGGTCCACAAGGGTCGTCTTGCCGGAGCCGGTTTTGCCAACCAGGCCCACATTTTCACCTGCGTGAATGGTAAAGGACACGTCCTCCAGGGCATTGTATTCCCCGTCGGGGTAGCGGAAGGTCAGATTCCGGAATTCGATATCGCCCCGGACATTCTCCAGCTCCCGGGCACCCTCCCGGTCCACCACATCCTGAGGCGCGTCCAGCAGCTCGCTGATGCGCTTCATGGAAGCCTTGCCCCGGGAGGTCATGTCGATCAGCTCGGACACCGCCATAATGGGCCAGACGACAGAGTTGAAATAGCCGATAAACTCCATGAGCTGACCGGCGTTGAAGGTCTTTTCATGGACCAGCCAGCCGCCGTAGCCCAGTATCACGCACATAACGCTCTCTACGAACAGCGTGACCAGAATCCGGAACAGGACGGATGTCTTGGTGAAATCCACGTTGGCGTCCTCGTTATCCCGGTTCAGCTTCTTGAAGGCCAGCAGCTCCTTGGACTCCTTGACAAAGGCCTTGATCACCGCAATGCCGGAGAAATTCTCCTGCGTAAAATCGGACAGACCGGAGAAGCACTCCTGCCGGTATTCCCATTTTTTCTCCATCCGCCGGCCCACAAGGGTCGCGCAGGCAAACAGCAGCGCCATGGGAATCAGGGAAAGCACCGTCAGCAGGTGATCCATCTTCCACATTTTGATGACTGCCAGCGTTCCCAGGAAGGCCGCGTCAAAGAACTGGAGGAAGCCCCAGCCGAAGCACTCCTGAACGGTATCCAGATCGTTGGTGAACAGGCTCATCAGGTTGCCCACCTTGTTGACCTGGTAGAATTCCCGGCTCAGGTCCTTGGCATGGTCAAACATCCGGTTGCGCAGCTGTGTCTCCGTCCGGATTGCGGCGCTGAAAATGGTAACGCGCCACAGGAACCGACCGAAAACCATGCACACGATAATCAGCAACATGGGCATACAGATCTTATCCAGCAGAAATTCCATATCAAAGGGAACCATGGCGCCGTCTGCCAGCACGTAGCCCTGGTTCATGCCGTTAATGACCATCTGATACAGCTCGGGAATTTCCAGCTGTAAAATATCCACCATTATCAGGGCAGCCAGGCCCAAAATCAGCAGCGGTGCATAGCGCAGATAGTACCGGTTAATATGCTTACCGAATATCATATGTTTTCCCTTTCTCAAAAAAATATAGTATATGGCGTATTGTAGCACATTCTTTCGGAAATAACAATCACCTGCTGAAAAAAAGTTCCTGAACAGAATGAAAGAAAAAAACTGTCGTTCGGTTTTCCCCGGGGGAGGGCTGAATTCGCTGAGTTTCCCCCGGGCCGGGCCGTAAAATGGAACCAGCATCTACGAGGGAGGAATGGCAATGCAATGCCAGAAGCTGAAAACCTATATGGAAACGGGAAGGGTCGTCTTTCTTCCCGCCCGTTCCATCCGCCCCAATCCTGCCCAGCCCCGAAAAATCTTCCGCCACGAGGCCCTGGCTGAGCTGGCGGATTCCATCCGCCAGCATGGGGTGCTGCAGCCCCTGTCCGTCCGCCGGGTCGGGAGCTGCTATGAGCTCATTGCCGGGGAGCGGCGGCTCCGGGCCGCCCAGATGGCGGGGCTGGGAGAGATTCCCTGCATTGTGATGAATATGGACGACAAGGAATCCGGTATGGCCGCCATGGTTGAAAATCTCCAGCGTCAGGATCTGGATTTTATCGAGGAGGCCTGGGGCATTTCCAGCCTGATGGGCTCCTGGGGCATGAGTCAGGAGCAGGCCGCCCGGCTTTTGGGAAAAAGCCAGAGCGCCATCGCCAATAAGCTGCGGCTTCTGCGCCACTCCTCCCCGGTGCTCACCGCCATCCGGGAGGGCGGCCTGACAGAGCGCCATGCCCGGGCACTGCTGAAGCTGAAAACCGAGGAGGACAAGCTGGAGGCCATCGCCGCCATCGTCCGCCAGGGCATGAGCGTTGCCCGGGCGGAAAGCTATATCGACAGTCTGATAAATCAGCGGCAGGCCGCCCCGGTCCGGCCCAATGTGGGGGCCTTTCTCAACAGTCTGAATCAGGCTCTGGCCCGGATCCAACTGTCCGGCGTTTCTGCCGTTTCCGAGCGGCGGGAAACGGAGAGCCAGATTGTTCTGACCATCACCATTCCCAAGTAGCGCCGCTACCAGAGCAGCTTTTCCAGCGTATCCCGGCACAGTGCCGCCTCCGCGGCCGCCAGCTCCA
>CAZDFB010000073.1:0-8963 GCA_964504605.1 uncultured Oscillospiraceae bacterium
TAAGTGGCTCAAATATTGACTAGCACATGGCTCAAATATTCATTGACATTTACAACCATGAAATAAAATTATTACAAGACTTGACTTTTCCTGAAAGCGCCCTTCCGGCAGACGGAAGGAGGCCCGTTCGGCAAAAAAACAGAAAAAATTTGCCAAAGCTATTGCAAAGTAGGCCGCTGTATGATATTCTTTAATCAGGACGAACGGTCGTTAACCTTGCCTGCGCGCCAGTCCGGAATGAGAGCACGGGCCGCGAGATGACCGGAACCCTTAAGAAAAGCACCGGGGCCCTGTGCGCTGTGGCATGGTCCGGCCTTCGGCAGGCTTAAAATTTGCCCAGGAGCAGCTTTCTTGACAACCCTTGCGGAACAGGCTGCTCCCGGAAAGAAAAAAGATCAGGGAGGCAACGGAAATGAAAAGACGGATCGCAAGCTTGATTCTCGTAATGTGCATGGTACTGCTTTTGCTGCCGGGCAAAGTGTCAGCTGTGGAAAATTCTGAGGGCATCAGCTTCAGCCCGGGGAAAATGTGCCCCAAGGGACCTGTTACGCTGACCTTTTCCCTGGAAAGTGGCCTGAAGTCAAGCGCGTATTGTGTGACCCTGAACGGAACTTACAGCACCCTTGTGGTCCGCTTTGGGCAGTACTATGATATCTTCTTTTCAGAAGAATTGATACAGAGCATGAATTTGAGCGGCACGGCAGAGCTGTGCATCAATGCCTATTCCGCGGATAATCCCGCGGATGATCCCGATGTCTACTCGCGTTCACTGACGGTACAGCTCGAGGTCGGACATTCCGATGGTGACAAGAATCACAAATGTGACTCCTGTGGCGAAAAAATGAGCGACTGTGCCGATTCGGATAAGGATCATCTGTGTGATGTCTGCAAAGCAACCATTTCTTCCCATTCCGGCAGCGGGGCAAACTGCAAGGAGGGTGCCCTTTGCGATACTTGCGGAGAACGCTTCGGTGAACCGGATACAAATAACCATACAGGCAGCGGTACATGGGGAATCAAAACGGAAACCCAGCATGAATACCGGTGGCCCTGCTGCGGTAAGCCCATCATTTCTCTGGAGCTCCATCACTGGGAAAATGGCGTTTGCAAGGAGTGCGATTATGTCTGCGGGCATATTGGCGGCACCGCAAACTGCAAAGAGCTGGCAGTATGTACCGTCTGTGGACTGCAATACGGAGTGTTGGATAAAACCAACCATGCCTTTGAGACAGAGGTCAGAGAGAAAAGACCGGCGCTGTGTATCGCAGAGGGCTATACCGGAGACACACACTGCCTGGGATGCGGCGAGAAAATTGCTTCTGGCGATGTGCTTCCCAAGCTGGACCACGACTATACCTGCAGCGTGGTCAAAGAACCCTCTTATACAGAGAAGGGGCTGAAAATGTATTCCTGCCAATGTGGAGACACATATGTCGAGGAGATTCCTATGCTGGAAATCAACTATCCGGCCGACAATCCCCAGACAGGTGACAGCAGCCGGCTGGCGCTCTGGGCGGTGGTATTTCTCGTAGCCGCCGGCCTGCTGACGATTACGGGTATCTATGGCAAAAAGACACTTTTAAAGGCCTGAAACAGCCTGATTGTAATAAAAAACGCGGGATCTGCTGAAAATGCAGATCCCGCGTTTGCTCCGCAAATGGGTTTTAAAGAGAAATTTCCAGTCCCACGGGGCAGTGATCCGAGCCCATCACCTGACTGTAAATGGGAGCGGCGGTAATTTGGGAGGCAATCCGCCGGGATACCAGAAAATAGTCGATACGCCATCCCGCGTTGTTTGCTCTAGCGTTGTACATATAGCTCCACCAGGTGTAGGCACCGGTGGTATCGGGGTATAAGTGGCGGAAGGAGTCAGTAAAGCCAGCATCCAGCAGCGTCTGGAAGCTTGCCCGCTCCTCGTCGGAGAAGCCGGCGTTGCCTCTGTTGGACTTGGGGTTCTTCAAATCGATCTCCCGGTGGGCTACATTCAAATCGCCGCAGACAATGACGGACTTTTTTGCGTCCAGATCACAAAGGTATGCCCGGAAGGCCTGATCCCAAACCATCCGGTGCTCCAGCCGGGCAAGGCCCCGCTGGGCATTGGGAGTGTAGCAGGTAACCAGATAATAAGACGGGTATTCCAGCGTGATGACACGGCCCTCGGTATCCAGCTCCGGTACGCCAATGCCATAGACAACGGACAGGGGAGACTGCTTTGCGAAAATTGCCGTGCCGGAATAGCCCTTCTTCTCTGCGTAATTCCAGAAGGCCTGATATCCCTCCGGGGCCAGGTCAAGCTGACCCGCCTGAAGCTTTGTTTCCTGAAGGCAGAAAAAATCGCTGTCTGCCTCCGCAAAAAATTCGGAAAAGCCTTTTCCGATACAGGCCCGCAGGCCATTGACATTCCATGAGATGAATTTCATACTGGCTCCTCTCTATTCTCCGGTGTCCCCGGAGATGCTGCTGGGAAGGGGATCGAAAAGAATAAACTCCTGATCCCGCTGGATGGTAAACAGTGTACCGCCGCTTTTGGACATCAGAACTACCTGCTGGGCATCACACAAAGAAAAACAGGTGGAGCTGATGCAAAGGGCCAAAACCGTCAAATCGATGCCCTGGGCAAGGGCAATCTTGTCGCTGAAGGTCAGCGCCAGATTGCCGCCGCTTCGGACGGCCCGGATCAGGCTGGTGCCCGCCGGCAGGGGGAGGGTCAGGTCGCTGCTGAGGGGGCCCTGAAGGTACAGCGCCAAAAGCGTCTCAAAATCCTGAGAGGAATCGGAAAGCGCCCGCTCCTCCCACGCAAGGACGCTGTCCTCCGAGCCATAGCTGACGAAGCTGCGGCAGTAGCAGAACCGGACCGTTTCCTCATCATTGGGAGAAAAGCCGCAGCTGCTGCAAAGAAGCAAAACCGCAAGGACAACACATAGCACAGACTTCATTCCGGATCCACCTCCGTTTCAAATATCGGGAAGTTGACCCGGAAGGTGGTACCCTGGCCCAAGGTGCTCTGGACGCTGATCTGGCCCCGGTTGCGCTGAACGATGGCCCGGACAATGGCCAGACCAAGACCGCTGCCGCCGCTTTGACGGGAACGGGCCTTATCAACCCGGTAAAACCGCTCGAAAATGTGACCGATGGCATCCTCGGGAATGCCCATGCCGGTGTCACTGACCTGCAAAATGGCATTGTCCTCGTCCCGGAGCAGGGTAACCGTCAAAACACCACCGGGAAGGTTGTATTTGATGCCGTTTTCCATCAGATTAAAAACAATCTGGTAAAGGTCGTCCTCCTGAATCAGAATGGGACTGTCCTGCTCCAGCTGAAGACGGAAGGTGATGGTGCTTGCCTGGGCAATGGTGGAGAGCATCCGCACCACCCGGTGGACGGTGGGGGCCATGTAGACAATTTCACATTCTGCCGTGGTCTCGCCCTCCAGCTTGGTCAGGGAAAGAAGCTTGGCGGTCATCCGGTTCAGCCGCTCTGCCTCGTCACCGATATCGCCCACGAACTCCCGGATGGTGTCAGGGTCCATATCGTTTTGAAGGATGGAATCGGACAGCAGCTTGATGGATGCCAACGGAGTTTTCAGCTCATGGGAGGCATCGGATACAAACCGGGCCCGCTTTTGCTCGGAGGTTTGGAGCCGCTCGGTCAGATCGTTGAATTCATTACCCAGGACGGTAAGCTCGTCGTTTCCGCCGATTTTGACCTTGTGGGTATAGTCGCCGTTCTGAATGATCCGCATGGAGGCCATAATCCGGTTCAGCCGCCGGGAGAAGGTGGAGGCGTAAAACACGGAGAAGAGGAATATTGCCAGCACCAGCACCAGTGTAATCTGCAGAATGGTCTGCTGGAGGGTGAGAATCAGGAAGCCCTGGGAAAAGTCGGCCTCCATCATATACACGCATCCGACAACATTGCCGTAGAAGACAATGGGGGTGGCGGCCTGGGAGCGCATACTCCCATCGTGGTACTGCCAGGAGAAAACATCCTGACAGTCCATGGCCTGCACGATTTCCGGCAGAAGCACATAGCAGCCTTCGGCGGTGCCGCTGCTGTCATAAAGGGCGGTACCCGTCTGGTCGGTTACAATGAGCCGGGTCACCTTCAGGCTGCCCATCTGGGAAACGCTTGCGGAAACTGTGGAGGGATTGAGAACCTCCTGCTTGGCGATTTCGTCTGAGGCAAGGAGACATTTTTCAATCATGGAGGCTTCCTTGCTCTGGTAGAACAGCTTCTGGCTGGTTTGGGAGCAATAGTAATTCAAAAAGAACAGGGCCACGACGGTAATCAGCACATAGGTCATGGCATAGCGGAGCTGGGTATTGCTGTAGTGTTTAAACCCCATAGTATCACTTCCTGAAATAGTAACCAACGCCCCATTTGGTCATAATATACCGGGGCTGGGCAGGCTCTTCCTCCAGCTTCTCACGCAGGCGGCGGATGTGCACATCCACGGTGCGGATATCGCTGCGGTATTCGTAAGCCCAGATGGTATCCAGCAGCGCCTCCCGGGAATAGACCCGGTTGGGATTGCACATCAAAAACTCGATTACGTCAAATTCCTTGGCGGTCAGGTCCACCAGCTGGTCGGATTTGTAGGCGTTCCGGGCAGCCAAATCCAGGGTGATGGTGCCGATGGTCAGCAAATTGTCAGAGCTCTTTTTCTCGGCGGAGCCGGCCCGGCGAAGCAGCGCCCGGATACGGGCCTTCAGCTCCAGAATGTTAAAGGGCTTGGTCAGGTAATCGTCCGCGCCATAGTCAAAGCCCATGAGCTTATCCATGTCGTCGGCCTTGGCGGTGAGCAGGATGATGGGAACATTGGAAAATTCCCGAATTTTCGCACAGGCGTTCATGCCGTCCATATTGGGCATCATCACATCCAGGACCACCAGATCGGGACTGCTTTCCTGAACCAGCCGGACCGCATCCAGCCCATCGGAGCCGGTAAGGACTTCATAGCCCTCATTTTGCAGATTAAAGCGGATGCCCTTGACCAGCAGGGCTTCATCGTCAACAACCAGAATTTTCATTGTTCTCCTCCTGTGGTGATATAGTCCAGCATTCCCTCCAGCTTTTTCTCACCGATGCCGCTGACATTCAGCAGCTCGGTGACGGAGCGGAACGCTCCGTGGGTGCTTCGGTAGTCAATAATCCGCTGGGCCAGCACCTTACCGATGCCGGGCAGGGATATCAGCTCCTCCCGGGTGGCGGTGTTGATGTTGATACGGGTGGATTCCGGGGAAACGGAGCTGCTTTCGGTTTCACTTTGGACAGATGGCTCCTGGGAGGCGGGAACCGCCGTATCCGGCAGTGATGTCTCCCGGGTGGCAGAAACCGGCGCTTCCGGTGTCAGAAGCTGAACCGTCCCGTGATTGGCGTTGCGCCCAAGGAAAAAGCCAAGGGTAAAGGCCGCAAAAAGAGCGGTGACCAGGATAAGTAGATTCGCGCTTTGTTTCTTCATAGGAATCAACCTCCGCATTGACTATAAAAGCAAAAGCTGATATAATATAATTCATTATACACGAAAAAGACCTGTCGGACAAGTCCGGTATTCCATATTGAGGGAGAAATATGAAAAAAAACAGCGTTCTGACTTTTTTGCTTTGCCTGGTTCTGCTGCATCAGTGGACGGTCATGCCTGCCGCCGCCACACAGACCGATGACGGAGTTTATACGGAAAATACCGTCCCGGTGACCTCCGTGGGAGACGCGGCTGTTACCTACGGCTGCCGGACCCTGGATGCTCAGATTCCCCTGGGCGGAAGCGACCGCTTTTTGAAGTCTGCCCAGTCTGCGTTTATTTACGAAAAAACGACCCAGACGGTGATTTATGCCTATAATCCGGATCTTCACGTGGCACCTGCCAGCCTTTCCAAAATCCTGACGGCACTGATTGCCATCGAGGAGGGAAATCTGTCGGATAAGATCACCGTCAGCACCCGGGAAATATCCCATCTGCCTGTGGGCTCCCTGACGGCAAAGTTCAAAAATGGCGAGATCCTGACCCTGAAGGATGTGCTCTATGCGCTGGTGCTCACCTCTGCCAACGACGCGGCCCTGATTATCGCGGAGTATGTGGCGGGGGACGAGGTGGCCTTCGTCAAAATGATGAATGAGCGGGCCCGGGAGCTTGGCTGCACCAACACCAACCTGACGAACTGCCATGGCCTGGATGACGCGGCTCAGTATACCACAGCCCGGGATATGGCGAAGATCACGCTGGCGGCCTGTGAGAACGAAACCTTTATGGAGATTTTTGGCACAACCACCTACCAGATCGAACCCACCAACAAGCATGACGATGTTCAGAAATTTGAAACCGGCAACCATCTGATTTTTGACAAAAACCTGATCCAGTTCAATGACAGCCGGGTCACCGGCGGTATGCCGGGCTATGTTTCTGCCGCCTCCGGCGCGTCGATTTCCTTCACTGCGGAGGCCAGCAATATGTCGCTGGTGTTTGTGCTCATGGGCTGTGACCGTACCTTCGCCTCCAACGGTTGGAAGGTGGACTACTACGGCAACTTTAACGAGGCGCTGGATGCGCTGGAATACACCTTTGACGGTTATAAGGTCAGCCGCATTCTTTACAGCGGTCAGAGCCTGAAGACCTTCCAGGTCAACAACGGGCAGAACCCTGTGGTGGGAACGCCGAAAATCGAGCTGGATACAGTGTTGCCCAATACGGCAAAAATGGGCAACCTGAATGACAAGTATACCATCGTCAGCGGCGGCCTGACAGCGCCGATCCGCTCCGGTGACAAAATTGCCACGGTCCAGCTATGGTATGGCTCCTCCTGCGTGGCGGAAACGGAGCTGTTTGCCATGACGGATGTGAAATCCCTGGCAAATACCGGCTTGAAGATTTCCAGCGCCGCCTCCCGGGATGACTCCAATTTGTCGGATTTTCTGGGCTTCCTTGGCGTTCTTTGCCTGATCGTGCTGGGCGTTGTGGCGGTCTACCTGACCTATAATTCCATCATGCGCTCCCGGATCCGGGCGAAGCGCCGGCGCCGCAGAGCGGAACGCAGAAGGAGCAGATGATATGCTGTCGTGGGATGAGCTGAAGAAAACCTGCATGGACTGCACAAAATGCGGCCTGTGTGAGACCAGAACCAATGTGGTTTTCGGAGTTGGAAATCCGAATGCGGATATCCTTTTCGTCGGAGAGGGTCCCGGCGAACAGGAGGATCTGAAGGGCGAGCCCTTCGTCGGCCCTGCGGGAATGCTCCTGGATGATATGCTGCGCATTATTGACCTGGACAGAGGCGAGAACTGCTATATCTGCAACATTGTCAAATGCCGTCCGCCCCGGAACAGGGATCCTCTGGAGACAGAGCAGGATGCCTGCATCAATTACCTGCGCAATCAGGTGGCGCTGGTAAAGCCGAAAATCATCGTCTGCCTTGGGCGGATCGCTGCCAAACGGCTGATTGACCCGGAGTACCGGATTACCCGGCAGCACGGTCAGTGGGTGGAAAAGAGCGGTATCTGGATGACTGCGATTTATCACCCGTCGGCGCTGCTGCGGGATGTAAGCAAGCGTCCGGAAACATTTGATGATTTGCTGGACATCCGCAAAAAGCTGCGGGAGCTGTGCTGAAATAAAATGCGCTGTGGAGGCCGAAATGACCTCCGCAGCGCATTTTTATATTGCAAAAAGAAAAACCCGTTGCGGTGCAACGGGTTTTCGTGGAGCTAGTGACCTGACTCGAACAGGCGACCTTCTCATTACGAGGGAAAGTCCACCCGCGTTCTATCTTTTGGTATCGTTGCAAATTGTTCTGATTTTTTAATATTTCCCGGCTGAAACCCCTGAAAACTGTTTGCGTTTTTTGGGGTCGTTTTTTATCGTTTGGTATCGTTAGAAAAATCCGGTAGACATTTGGTAGACAATTTTTCTTTTTTATGCCGCTTAAAGATTGTGTTTTTCTTTCGTCAAGCGTTCCATTTCCTCAATTAAAAATGTCTGCTGCTCTGATAGATGAAGCCGGGCAATTTCATAGCGTGTTTCGTAACCCTTTACACGATTTTTCAAGGTATCCAATTTTGAAGGATCACATTCAGGTTTAGAGTACTCTTCAATTTTTTTCTCTTGTAAAATGTTGGACAGTTTAAGATAGCTTGGAAGTGCTTTCATCATCTCTTTAGCATAATACAATAGATCATCAAAATTCGCACTTTCTAAAATCATATTAACTACATCTGTTTTATCCATTCGCTTCCAATATACAAGTTGTTCTGTTGCTCTGTCCGAAAGTCCACATTCCTTGTTCATTGCTTCATAGATGTGTTTGGGATGGTCAATTTTTCCGAGTAAATAGTCTATATCACAATCAAGCATTTCGCACATATTCGCAACGACTTCCACGCTGGGAATGCTAGGATGCGCTTCATTCTCGTAATTCTTGAGTGAATATTGGGTGCTTTTGTGAGGATTATTTCCCACCAAGTCAGCAGCACCATTTTTATATCGGCGATCATAAGCTGTTGCAAAAGCTCTTTTGGATGAATAGCCGCATTCTATGCGGCGTGCTTTCAGCCTACGAGCGAACAAAATTTTATCCATTTTTCAACCTACACTCCTCACAAAAGATAATGATTGGGTATTTTTTTGTCTATAAGCCTATGGTATCATGTTGGCAGACGAAAGTCAACGGCAACTAACACGAATAATCGGCATTAAGCCACAGAAGAAAGGAGTATTTTGTATGGAACAAAGAAAACCAAGATTTTTAACGATTCGGGAAGCAGCGGCGGAAGGTATTTTGTCTGAATACCGTTTGCGCTGCATGGAGAAGGCCGGGGAACTGCCCTGCATCTACGCCGGAAAGAAGTGCCTGATTAACTTTGATCTTTTGATAGATCGCCTTAACGATTTGGGTACTTCCAAAGAAATGGGGGTTAAATCATGAGCGAAAAAGAAAACGCCCGCCCCACTGTTGCAGCAGCGGGACAGGCAG
>CAZDFB010000074.1:0-8888 GCA_964504605.1 uncultured Oscillospiraceae bacterium
CCTTCCTTCATTTCGTTCACCTCTTTCGTATCAGTTAAAGGGCATAGAAGCCCTAAGCAATTTCAATCGCCCGGATATCATAACACAATGGCGATGAGAATGCAAGTATTTTTTTCACTTTTTTTCAAAAAACTCCGGGGGAATTCTGCGATCCTTGTAATAGAAGGCTCTGTCCCGCTCGCCAACCTCCCGCAGCACCCGGCAGGGATTGCCCACCGCCACCACATTGGAGGGAATATCCTTTGTGACCACGCTGCCGGCACCGATGACCACATTATCTCCAATGGTCACGCCGGGCAGGACGATGACCCCCGCACCCAGCCAGCAATTCCGGCCGATATGGATGCTCATGTTATACTGCAGCCCCGCCTCTCGAAGCTCCGGGTCAATGGGATGCCCTGCTGTGGCAATGGTCACATTGGGGCCGATCATGGTGTAGTCCCCCACATAAATATGGGTATCATCCACCAGTGTCAGGTTAAAATTGGCATAGATATTTCTGCCGAAATGGACGTGATGACCTCCCATATTGGAATAAAACGGTGTCTCAATATAGCAATTCTCGCCAATCTCAGCAAACATCTGCTCCAAAAGCTCCTGACGCAGGTCCATCCGGCTGTGGGGCGTTGCGTTATAAGCCATAAGCTGATCCAGGTATTTCATCTGATCTTCCAGAATTTCCGGATCCCCGGGCTGATAAATGTCTCCGGTGTGGAGCTTTTCCCGTTCTGTCATAGCCTGTCCTCAGAATGCCCAGTTGCCATTGCGGAAGACGGGAACCACTCTGCCGTCCGCGCAGTGCGCATCGATGTTCATGGTGTCACAGCCAATCATAAAGTCCACATGGATCATGGAATCGTTGATGCCCAGCTTCTGGCATTCCTCCAGGGTCTTGTTCTGGTAATCGTCGATGGTATCAGCGAAGCCCGCGCCCACCGCCAGATGGCAGGCGGCGTTCTCGTCAAACAGGGTTTCATAGAACAGCAGGCCGCTTTCCGCAATGGGGCTTGCCTGGGGCACCAGAGCGCACTCGCCCAGGTAGGCCGCGCCCTCGTCCATGCTCAGCATTCTCTGCAGCAGCTCAGCGCCCTTTTCCGCACCGGATTCCACTGCCCTGCCGTCTTCAAACCGGATCCAGAAATTCTCGATCAGCTGGCCCTGATAGCTCAGGGGCTTGGTGGCGTAGACAACACCCTCAGCCTTGCCCCGCATGGGAGAGGTGAAGCACTCCTCAGAGGGAATATTGGGGTTAAAGGCAATTCCCTGGCGGGAAACCTCCATACCGCCGCAGAAGCGGCCCTCGGGGATCATGCCCACGGTCAGGCGGGTGCCATTATCCGCGGAATAGTGCAGGCTCTCAATGCCCAGGCTGTTCAGATATGCGCAGCGCTCCCGCAGGTCGGCATTGTGCTCGTCCCAGGCCCGGATGGGATCCTCCGTTACCCGGGAAGTGTAGAGAATGGCCTCCCAGAGCTTCTCCACAGCCACAGAGGTACGCTCCCCGGGGAACACCTTCTTTGCCCAGGCCTTTCCGGGCACCGCTGCGATGCACCACTGCTGCATTCCGTTCCGTCGGTCGGAATAGGGCTTCAGGATGGGGTAGGACTGCTGCCGGGCCTTGGCGATCTTCTCCATGTTAACGCCCTTCATTCCATCCGGATCCTCGGAAACCAGATGGATGCGGGCAGGAAGCCGCTCGCACCAGTGCTCCTGACGGGCCTTTACCCACTCAGGCACCTCAGCCATGACCTTGACGCTTTGATAGCGGGTGTGGATTTTGGACAGGGGCTGATAATCCCAGAAAACGGTGACCAACGAAGCCTTGGCCTTATAGCACTCCTCCACCACCATCTGGACAAATTCAGGCTGATCCAGGCCGGCATAGACAAGAACCTCCTGACCCTTTTGAACATTGATGCCGCACCGGACAATCAGCCGGGCATACTCACGCAGAACAGTTTTTTTCATAGCGGTTCTCCTTTTTTGAATTTTCCCTATCGTACCAGATTTTTTTCAAAAGGTCAATGATTATTGCAATCCCGGATTTCATCTGGTATAATAACGGAAAAATTTCCGGAGTCCGAGGGTGATACCGTGCTCACAAAAGAAGAATTTACACAAACATATTCCCAGGGCATCCATCTGCTTGACGGTGCCACAGGATCCAACCTGCAAAAGGCAGGTATGCCCAAGGGCTGCTGCACCGAGGAGTGGATTCTTTCCCACCCGGATCCGCTGGTGGCCCTCCAGCGTGCCTACGCCCAGGCCGGCACGCAGATTCTCTATGCCCCCACCTTCCAGGCCCAGCCCATTGCGCTGGCCCGGGTAGGTCTGGAGAGGCAGACGGAAGCTGTCAACGCCGCTCTGGTTGCCCTGAGCCGTTCCGCTGCCCCGGACTGCCTTATTGCCGGCGATCTTACCACCCTTGCTACCTTCTGTGACAGCTGGGACGAGGCCAATTTTGACCTGCTGGTGGACAACTACCGTCGGCAGATTCACGGTCTGATCGACGGCGGTGCCGATCTGCTGGTAGGCGAAACACTGCTCTATCCCCAGGAGGCGGAGGCCATTCTCTGTGCCGCCGAGCTGGAGGGTGCCGGTGCTCAAATGTACTCCTTCACCATGCAGCCCGACGGCTCCCTTTTTTCTGGGAGGGAAGCGGGCCCTGTTTTGCGGGAGCTGGAGGAGGCGGGGGCTGCCGCCGTCGGCTTCAACTGTGTTGCCGCCGATATGATGACGCCCTATCTGGTAAGCAAGCTCCGCCGGTATGTGAAGGGGCCACTGATGTGCAAGCCCAATGCCGGCGTACCTGTCATTGACAGCGGAGGAGTCCCTCAGTATCCCATGACTCCCGAAGAATTTGCGGAAATTATGGGTCAGTGCGCCCGGAATGGTGCCGTGCTTCTGGGCGGCTGCTGCGGCACCGCACCGAAATTTATTCAGGCCCTGACCAGCCTTTAAAAATCCCGGAAATATCGTTCTTTTGCGGCTGTCTCCGGTGTATTGCCTTCGACCCGTTTCCCTTGCAATTTCCCTTTGGCGGCAGGTACACTCCATACAGGCAGCCGCTTCCCCATTCTGCGACAGGTCTGCCCCGCCGTCCCGGTTCTCCCCGGGACGGCATTTTTTACAAAAAAACAGGGGGGCGGATACAATCCACCCCCCCTGTTTTATACCACGGGAATCAGCAGCATCCGCCCATCCTCCGGCTCTCCCTCGAGCCCGTTGGCGGCACGGATCGCCGCCACGGTGGAGCCGGTGCCCTTGGCAATGTGCCAAAGACCCTCACCCCGGCACCGCCGCAGGATCAGCGAAGGCCGTGCGGGATTTTTTTGTTCAGGCTCTCCCAATTCCAGAGCTGTCACCACCGTCAGGCCCTGCCCGCCGTAAAATTCCTCCCCCAGGGTTATTTCGCTTTTCACGCATTGCCCCTCCCCGGTGTCGCTGACCTGGGCGCACTGGGACACCGGCATATCCAGCGCAAGGCTGCAGCCCTCCCCCTGCGGAATGCTGTGCGTTCCCTCCCAGCGGGCCACCGCTCCCCGCAAAGTGCCGTCCCCTTCGTAATACAGCAGCTGAAACTGCCCGGTCATTTCCAGCGTGATTCCGGTGTCCGTCAGCCTCTGCCGGGGAAAGTCCGGCAGGAACACCGCGTCTGCCAGCTGAGCTCCATCGGCGTTCACTGCCGCCTCTCCTGTCAGTGTTTCCTGGCGGCTGTCCAGCAGAGCGGGCAGGAGCAGAATCTGGGCACTGGGCTCCACAGTTCTTTCCGTGCTGTAGGCGTCCTGTGTCAGCGTCAGCAGTTGCCGGTCATCCACCAGGTATTGCCCTACCAGCCCCGCTCTGAGCCGCAGGAGGCCTCCCTCCGTCAGTTCCATATCCAGATTTGTTACGCAGAGCGCCAGCGCCGCCTGAGCCTCCGGCGAATACTCCCCGGTCAGCTCCACAAGCTGAGAAAAGGGCAGCTCAAAGCTCCGGCTGCAGACCCGTCCGTCCTCGACGCAGTACAGCACCCGCAGATTTCCCGTTCCCCGGAAGACCACCTTATTGGACATGACCTTTTTCTCCGAGATTTTGGGATGGAGGGTGCCAAACAGCAGTTTTTGGGGAGCCGGACCGGAATCGGGAAAGTCCAGCTCCTCATCCAGAAGGAAGGCTTTCTCACCGGTTTCCCGGGGCAGCCGGACAGGATAGGTGTTTTTCAGAAGCTCCACATCCGCCGGTACCTTTTCCGGCTCCCACAGCTCCGCTTCCATGGGTGTCAACGCCTGAATCTGGGCCGCCACACCGCAGCGGACCATAATCTTTCGCGGCGAAACGGATCGGGCATCCGCAGAGCGAAGCAGGCACTGAACCCGGAGTTCTCCCTCCCGGCTCTCCCGGGGCAGATTCCACTTTATCTGGAAGGGAATCCAGGCATCCAGGCACCTTACGGGGCCTGCGTCCTCCGGCGTATACATCACCCATGCCATGATACCGCCGGAAACAGCCACGCTGTCCCCCCGCCACTCCTTCCCCCGGACAATGACCTGCCCCCAGGCTCCTATGACGGTCCCCACATCCGGCATTCCCTCCGGAAGCTTGATTTCCTGGGTCTGCTCCTGATTCTGCACCTCCCGGATTACGGTTTCCAGGCACCTGCACAGGCGCTTTTCAAACTGCAGTTCCAAATGGAATCACTCCTTATCCAGTATGTTCTGCCTAAGTATATTCTCCCGTGGACAAGGATATTCCATTCACCGCTGCCGCAGTATGGCAAAGCCGCCGAACACAACGATCAGACCCACAATGGTGGAGGTGATGCCACCCTCCAGGCAGATTCCCACCAGAAGCCCCAGACCGAAGGCCAGTAGAATCCACCCAATCAGCTGATTCCTTCTGCACACACAAACACCCCCTGCTAATTCTATGCAGGAGGTGTTTATTATTTATCCGCCCAGATATGCTTTTTTCACTTCATCCGAACCGGCAAGTTCCTGACCGGTGCCGCTTAAGGTAATGCTTCCGGTCTCCAGCACATACGCCCGGTCCGCTACAGACAGGGCCTTCCGGGCATTCTGCTCCACCAGCAAAATCGTGGTTCCCGCCTGGTGAAGCTGCCGGATAATGTCGAATATCTGGTCCACCAAAATCGGCGCCAGACCCATGGATGGCTCATCCAGCATCATCAGCTTTGGATGGCTCACCAGCGAGCGGGACATAGCCAGCATCTGCTGCTCGCCGCCGGAAAGGGTACCGGCAATCTGCTTTCTGCGCTCCTTCAGCCGGGGAAACAGCTGAAAGACCATGTCCAGATCCGCCTTGCTGATGTCCTTATGAATATAAGCGCCCATTTCCAGATTCTCCTGGACCGTCATCTGTAAAAATATCCGCCGTCCCTCAGGAACATGGGCCAGACCAAGACGCAGGAGCTTGTATGCCTCCATATGGGTGATATCCTGTCCCAAAAAGGAAACGCTGCCGCTGCGTGGGTGCATCAGGCCGGAGACGGTTTTCAGCACCGTGGATTTTCCCGCGCCGTTGGCACCGATCAGCGCCACAATCTCCCCCGCATTGACCTGAAAGGAAATGCCCTTGATGGCATGGATTGCTCCATAGTATACATGCACATCCTCGATTTTCAGCATAGGCTGCTCCATCAGGCTTCCTCCTTTCTGCCAAGGTACGCTTCAATAACCGCCGGGTCGTCCCGGATCTCCTCCGGCGTTCCTTTCGCGATAATTCTTCCGTAGTTCACCACCGCAATGGCCTCACAGACGTTCATAACCAGATTCATATCGTGCTCAATCAGGAAAATGGCGATTTGGAAGGTATCCCGGATTCTGCGGATCTGGTGCATCAGCTCCGTCGTCTCGCTGGGATTCATGCCCGCAGCCGGCTCATCCAGCAGAATTATGGACGGATCCGTTGCCAGGGCACGAACAATCTCCAGTCGCCGCTGGACACCGTAGGGCAGACCTCCCGCCCTTTGATACGCCACATCCGCCAGCCCCATGAAGTTCAGCAGCTCCATCGCTTTTTTGTCTGCCGCCTGCTCCGACCTGTGATAGGCGGGCGTATGCAGAACGCTGGACAGGAAGGAACAGGAAATTCCGTTGTGCATTCCGACCTTCACGTTGTCCAGTGCCGTCATATCGGTAAAAAGCCGGATATTCTGGAAAGTCCGGGCAATTCCAAGACGGTTGACGCTGTGGGCCTGCATTCCCTTGATATCAATGCCATTCACCAGAACAGAACCCCGGGTTGGCTGATAGACACCTGTCAAAAGATTGAAAATTGTGGTTTTCCCGGCGCCATTGGGGCCAATCAAGCCGGATATCTCCGTTGGCCCGATGGTAATATTGAACCCGTCCACCGCGGTCAGGCCGCCAAAATCGATTCCCAGATTCCGCACATCCAGCACGGGAAGCTTACCCATGTCCTGCTCCCGCAGCAGATTATAGGTGGGAACCTTCAGCATTTTTCGGGAATAATCATTCATGGCACCCAGCCTCCTTCCTGCGGAAGATTTTCTTTCCCCGCTCCCAGCAAACCGCCAGCAGCTCCCGCACCTTCGGTGACCAGGTGCAGAGCATTACCACAATCAGAACCACCGCATAAAGAATCATGCGGTAATCCTCCAGCTCCCGCAGGGCCTCGGGCAGGATATAGAGCACCGCGGCGGCAACCACAGAGCCCAGAATATTGCCCATGCCGCCCAAAACCACATATATCAAAATATTGATGGATGTGGTAAAACTGAATTTGGAGGCCATGACCGAGGAATAATTCAGCCCGTACAGTGCCCCCGCCATGCCCGCCAGGAAGGCGGACACCACAAAGGCCTTCATTTTAAACGCCACCGCATGGATTCCGACAGATTCCGCCGCAATGGCATTGTCCCGGACCGCCTGAATGGCCCGGCCCTCCCGGGAGTGAATCAGATTCAGCACCACGAACAATGAAAACAGAATCAGCAGGAAGCCCACAGGGAAGGATGCGATTTTTGTAATGCCCGTAGCACCCAGAGGCCCCGCCAGAACCAACCTTCCCTCCTGCCCCAGGCTCATTCCCTCTTCCCTGAGGGCCATATGGAGTCCCCGGCTGTCCAGGCCAATATACATATTGCCGATTACGTTTTTCAGAATTTCACCAAATGCCAGCGTCACGATAGCCAGATAATCCCCCCGCAGACGCAGCACCGGGATTCCGATGAGAAATCCGGCGATTCCCGCCGCCACGCCGCCGGCAGTCATAGCCAGAATCAGCCGCAGAACCGAATTTTCCACAGTTCCCTGCCACAAGGCCGCCGCAACAATTCCGGTGAAAGCGCCAACGCCCATAAAGCCGGCGTGGCCCAGGCTCAGCTCACCGGAGATGCCGACCACCAGATTCAGGGAAACCGCCAGCACGATGTACACACAAATGGGGATCAGCTGTCCCTTCAGGGAACTGGTGAGCAATCCCGCCAGATCCAGGCCCTGCAGCAGGACAAAGGCGACCGTCACCAGCAAATAGGGAGCCCGGGTCTGCAGCAGTTCCCGGCGGTTGCGAAGCTTTTTCATATTTTTCACCTCATACCTTCTCCTGGACCTGCTTACCCAAAAGCCCGGTGGGCTTTACCAGAAGCACCAAAATCAGCACACCAAAGACGATAGCATCGCTGAACTGGTTGGGAAGATAGGCCTTGCTCAATGTTTCGATCACGCCCAGCAGGATGCCCCCCAGCATGGCCCCGGGAATGGAGCCAATGCCCCCGAACACCGCAGCCGTAAAGGCCCGGATGCCGGGCATGGAGCCGGTGGTGGGAGACAGGGTCGGCACCGTGGAGCAAAGCAGCACACCGGCGATTGCAGCCAGCGCCGAGCCAATGGCAAAGGTAGCCGAAATGGTTCTGTTCACATTGATGCCCATGAGCTGGGCGGCGTCCCGGTCCTCCGAGACCGCCCGCATAGCCTTGCCCATCCGGGTTTTCCCGGTGAACAGCGTCAGGCAAACCATGACCACCACGCTGACAAGTACGGTAACGATCACCTCACCTGTCACCACCAGCCTGCCGTCAAACAGGTAAAAGGGCTCCAGAGCGACAATACTGGTAAAGTTTTTCGGTGCGGAGCCCCAGATCAGCTGTGCGCTGTTCTGCAAAAAATAGCTGACACCGATGGCGGTAATCAGAACCGCCAGGCTCGGCGTTTCCCGCAGGGGCTTATAGGCCAGGGCTTCGATAACCACGCCCAGCACCGTGCACACCGCCACAGAGGCCGCAATGGACACCGCCACCGGGAGCCCCAGATAATTGGTAACGCAGAAGGAAATATAAGCACCCACCATGATAACATCGCCGTGGGCAAAATTCAGCATTTTCGCAATGCCGTAGACCATGGTATAGCCCAGCGCAATGATGGCATACACCGCGCCGATGCTGATACCGTTGACCAGATGCTGCAAAACACCCATAAAAATTCTCTCCTTCCCGGCAGCTTATGACTGCCATCCCATACGGAAAGGCGGTCATAAACCGCCGGTCTGCCGGGAACCGGGATGGGGAAGCTCCCCATCCCTTTCCCGCCGTTTATTTGGATACATAAACACCGTTTTTAACTTCCACAGCCGTGGGGATCTTGGAAACCATGCCGTTGGCATCCCAGGTCATATTGGAGCCTGTCAGGCCGGAGTAGCTGGTAGAAGGATCCTGGAAATACTGGCAAAGCAGAGCGCAGGCATCCGCCGCGGAGGTTTCGCCATTGATACCCTTAGCCAGGCAGCCGGCGTAAATGGCGTAAATTACGTCATAGCCGTCAGCGGCAAACTGGTTGGGTGTTTCGCCGCCGGATTTTTCCTTAAATTTGGCAACGAAGGACTGGGTAGCCTCGTCGGCAGCGTCCGCGGCGAAGGGGGTCATCATAATC
>CAZDFB010000075.1:0-6267 GCA_964504605.1 uncultured Oscillospiraceae bacterium
TGGTTCGAGTCCAACAGGGGGCGCCATCTTTAGAGGACACTATAGATGCAACTTGTAAAAAGTTTGCATTTATAGTGTTTTCTTTTTATATCCAGTTACTTTCATAAACAGAAAGTACCCGGATTTCTCCTAATTTGTGAACACGAAAAAATTCAATTCCATAGATGCAATCGGGGATTCCACCGCTCTTTGCGGGATGTGGACCCTGTTTTACGAAAAATAAGCAGTGCCCTTTTTGAGTTTCCCTCGGGATTTCAAAAAGGGCACTCTTTTTATACCGCAGTTTTCAGAAAATTATCAATTTCTTTTTCAGGCCGGAAACCTGGGAGCGATGCTCCCGCGTTTCCGGCTTTTTTCTTTTTCCAGATTTTTTCGAAGGGAGTAGCGTATGGTGGAAAGATTTCAAAAAGGGCACCGGGCAGAGCATGGGTGACAGCTACAAGCACCAGATGGAGCAGCGGTGCTATTCCAGACCGCCGGAGATGGCAGAAGCCCCCGTCTGCACCCGGTCAGAAAAATGCGAGGGGTGCCCCTTTCCGGCCACCGGCTTCATCTGCTGGGGCATGGACGCGGACTGTATGAGAACCAGATTTGACAGACTGAAGGAGGTCACACCAGATGAGCCAATTTCCAAGTAAAACGCAAATAGCGCAGATGTAAATGATTTTGCTGAGAACTTTTCCGATTTTGGAGAGGGTTTGAATGGTATTTAGGGTCTTCATAGTTGGTTCTCCAATCATGAAAGTTGTTTTGCCGAAAAGCCGTCCTTGTAGCTGCCGGTAATCGATAGGTCGTAGGTGTTTCCATAGGCAACGGCCATGTTCAAGACGCTGTTATAAGGATATTCCTCTCCATTTTTATCTACAACAAATATCTCCAGCTGAAACCGTGAAAGATCTGCATTTTCTGGAAAATCATCGGAAATAAAATCTTTTGCAAGGACATCTCCTGTTGTGATTTTTGAGCCACTGGCATTTCCGGTCAGGCCACCGCCGGCCGGTACTCCATCCAGATAATATTCAAAATTAATGCCATAAACATCCTCGTTACAATCGACATGAAAACCAACCAGAAATGCATTATCGTTTGCCTCGATTTGATTACCGATATCGCCACAGGCGCAAAGGCCAAGCAGCAATAGCAGGATTAATAATACTCTGATTTTTTATGTTTCATGTTGTACCTCATAATGTTTCTGGGCTATCCATTTATCGAGAAACTCCATCTGCGCCGGCGTGTGAAACCAATGCTCGCCGTTTTTCATAACGGTCAATCTTGCGCCGTGGATATCGACAAAAGCAGTGATTGTATCTAAACAGGTTAAATTGTCCTGTCCGCCGTAGAGGATTTCCGTGGGTACATTCCAGCAAATGGGATGACTGCGGACATAGCAAAGATACTCCCACGACAGCGTTTCACCAAAGGCGGTTTCAATCATGCCCTTTTCCTGCAACTCGTCCTCGGACACATTTGCCCAATTCATCATGTTTCCGATTAGCTTTTCCATATTGACGATAGGTGAAATGAAATATGCCTTTGCGATTATCTCCTGCGGCAAAGCACACATGGAAAAATATGCGCCGATACTGTTGGCGATCAAAATCACACGGCTGTATTCTGTAGTAAGTGTTTCAAAGGCAACCGGAAATTCCGCTTTTGCCTCCCACGGTGTTTCTGCTTTGTAGTCAAAGCCAACTACATCGCAATGAGGGAAAAGGGGGGTATAATGCTCAGCTTCTTCAGCCGTGCCGCCTTTCCCGTGTATGTATAAAACCAAAGTGTTGTTCTTCATCTCATTTGTTCCTCATCATGAAAAGTCTCTGAGCAGCATCATCATTGCCGTAAAATCCTGCGTCAGCATTTTGGATATTTCCTCCTGTGTGAAATTGCACATTCCCGTGGCGCACAGGGTACCAATTCCGTAAGTATGAATCCAGGCGTGTTCAAACAGTGTTTTCGCATCCTCGCCAGACAGACCGTAGTCTGTTTGAATCCTGCTCAGACATTCATCGGCAACGCTGTCGAGATGTGCATAAATATCGGTAAAGGATTTTACATCGCTGTTTTTTGACATGAACACAAGCTGATAGAGATTCGGTTCTTCTTTGGCGAACAGAATCATCTGCATACCAACCTGCTTGAAAATCGGCATATCGCTACCTGTCTTGTGAGCATAGGACTCAAAGCGTTTCATGGCGGCAGACTTGACCCCCTCGGCAACCTCATCCATGGACTGGAATGCGGTAAAGATTGGGCGTGCAGAGGTGCCCAGCCTTGTGCCCAAATCTCTGACAGTTAAAGCAGACATTCCTTTTTCGCTGACCAGTTCCAGCGCAGTGGCATTGATTTCTTCTTTTGTATATTTCGGCTTTGGAGGCATAGTAATCACCTGTCCTTTCTTATATCACAAAACACCCGTTGCACATCACTTGTTTTATTATAATGTAAAGCATATAAAAAATCAATAGTGTTCGCAAAAAAGATTCCATCATATGTTATGACGAAATTTGACGCAGAACGAAAAGGTGGGAGTGCATCGTAAAATGCACTCCCGCAATAATTTTACCGTTCCTGGTAAACGGCATCTGTTTTTGCATATTGAAGTCAGGATGTAATTCTCCAGTTTTATTATTTACTCAGCTGCCCTTGTCTCCGCCCACTGGTCCATATCCTTACCATGTTTAAATATCGCGCTTTAGATTAATTAACTGTCGAATAATAACCGATGCAATAAGACAAATGAAGGCAAGGACCCCACAGCGATTGCTGCCATATTTGATAATTGGGCAGAATTTACAGCAATTGAAAAAGCATATGGCATTCTTTCAATAAATAATGATTCAGGGTACAAGCAGTGCGTTGCTGTTAAATTGGATGTCTCTCTTGTTTTCGGCGGTTGTGCTTACCTGCTTCTTTGAAATAGAGGGGTGATACTCTGTCGTTTTTGCTTGGCAAGTGCCATAATCTCTGCTATTATGATATCTGTGGTAACATGGGAGGTGACATTATGCCTAAGTACGGTGCATTGCTACTGGACAGCATAAGAAAAGAAAAGGCCGGAACGGAGTATTTTTGCCCGGAGGAAGATCGAGAATTGTTAGCGGAGTTGTTTGCTGACATCAATCAATACGCAGGTGCAGATTTTCACTATCTGGCAGAATTGGATGCTTTTCATATCTCAGGGGCTGGAAGAATTATAGCAAAATATATCGAAAGGTTCTCATCAGAAAGTGTGAAAGGGTATCTGATTCCGGCCTTGGTTGCCGACAAAATTCCAGAGTGTGACAAGTTGATATTGCAACTATATTCTTGCTTTCGCTTATCTGATGAATATATCGCCGCTCCCGGAGCTGCGGCACCGGCACATATCTACATTAGATATGACAATGCTTTTAAGATGCTGCGTCCGAAACGACTTTCCAAAGAGCTGATTGAACTGGCACATAGTCCGCGAGACGCATTCTATTGCCCTTTACAATGCGGATGCTTGCTTCCTGGAAATTGCCAGAAATGAAACACATATTGCTTTGGTATGCTATGAGTGATTCGATTACACCGCAAGATGTTGGTATCTGCGATGACGGGAAAAGATACTTGCTTTCGCTGGACTTTATAAAACGAGAGTTAAAATTCACCGCCATTGAGGGGCAAAGGAATTATCCATCGGCGGAGACAAACGGTGTTATTTCTTTGTTGTCCGTCAGTACAGATAATGACATAAGAACAGCGGCAAAAAAGACGTTAAAAGCCATGGCTAAGTAATTCGCCGCTGCAGATTACCTGCAACGACACGAACTGCTACTATTATGCCACAAATATTCAGTGCGGCGTAACCGCCATCCTGACCACTACCGGCTTTATGCTATTCATTCCTCTTTCATTTCGGTAACCCATTTTATCCATCAGAGAGGATTTGCCGGAAAATATATGTATAAAGCTTCCCTGGGACATGGAATCAAGAAACCGGAGCGGGCCGCATTTGCGGATCCACTCCGGTTTCAATTACGTTGTATTACTTATGGCCTGCCAAACATGGTCCTTTATGTTTTTGCCGGAAAATCAGAGGACTACGGCTACATTGTGGCGTGCACCGTCAGCGGAGGGGGGAATGCAGCAGCCGGATACGGGCTTTCCGTCAACATACATTTCCTTCACACCGTATCCGCTGCCAGAGCGGTTCTCCACGGTGATATGATATTCGCAGCCGCGGTAACGGCGCAAGCAGGTAAAGCCGCGCCAGCCCGAGGGAATGCAGGGATTTACACACAGGCCGTCCATCGAGGGCTGGATGCCCAGAATATACTGGCTGGCATTGACGAAGGTCCAGGCGGCAGTACCGGTGAGCCAGCTGTTCTTGCCTTCACCGTGGGTGGGAGCGCCCTTTCCGGCGACCATCTGGCTGTAGACATAGGGCTCAGTCCGGTGAATCTCGCTGACATCCTGCAAATAGGCGGGACAGGTCTTGCGATAAATCTCGAAGGCCCGGTCGCCGTGGCCCAGGACGGTTTCCGCGCAGGAAACCCAGGGATTGTTATGGCAGAAGATACCGGCATTTTCCTTGTATCCGGGAGGATAGGAGGTGATTTCGCCCAGCTCCTTCCGGTAGTAGGTATAGGGCGGGTCCAGGAGTACAATGCCGAATTCGGTATCCAAATGGGTTTCCACACTGCGCAGAGCACGCTGTGCCAGACCTTCCTCCACGCCGATTCCAGCCATAACGCACATACCCTGAGGCTCGATAAAGATTTTTCCTTCATCGCAGGCGGCGCTGCCAACGGGCTGGGAAGCCGCATCGTAGGCCCGGAGGAACCATTCGCCGTCCCATCCGGCGGTAATGGCGGCCTGATAAACCTGAGAAACCGCATCGCGGGAATCCTCGGCCTCCCGGGTCAGCCCCAGACGCTGGCAAAGATCGGCGTACTCTGTGCCGTATTTGACAAACATACCGGCAATGAACACGCTCTCCGCTACAGGGCCCTCGGAGGGGCCAAAGGTCTGGAAGCTTTCGCCGGGCTCCTCGGAGAAGCAGTTCAGATTCAGACAGTCATTCCAGTCTGCCCGACCGATCAGGGGCAGGCCGTGGGGGCCCTTGTGGGTGCAGGTGAAGCGGAAGCTCCGGCGCAGATGCTCCATCAGGGGTGCAGCCAGGGAGGAATCGTTGTCAAAGTCACAGCGCTCATCCAGAATGGACATATCACCCGTTTCCCGGATGTAGGCGCACACCGCCGCAATGAGCCACAGAGGATCGTCGTTGAAGCCGCCGCCAATATCCGAATTGCCCTGCTTGGTCAGGGGCTGGTACTGGTGATAGGCGCTTCCGTCGGGAAGCTGGGTGGCAGCAATGTCCAGTATGCGCTGACGGGCTCTGTCGGGGCACATATGGACGAAGCCCAGAAGATCCTGACAGGAATCCCGGAAGCCCATGCCCCGGCCCAGGCCGCTTTCATAATAGCTGGCGCTGCGGGACATATTAAATGTGACCATGCACTGATACTGGTTCCACAGATTGACCATCCGGTTGAAGCCCTCCTCCGGAGTCTCCACACGGAAGGTGCCAAGAAGGGATTCCCAATCCGCCTGAAGGGCAGACAGGGCAGCATCAAACCGGCTGTCGGTGGCGTACTTTTCAATCATGGCATGGGCGGGCTTTTTGTTGATTACATTGGGGGCAATGAACTTCTCCTCCCGGGGCACTTCACAGTAGCCCAGCAGGAAAATGGTGCTGAGGCTTTCACCGGGCTCCAGATGGAATTTTAGATGGTGGCTGCCGATGGGCTGCCAGCCGTGGGCCGCGGAGTTCCCGCTCCGGCCCTCCAGAACCCGCTGGGGGGCGTTCAGGCCTCCGTCCGGGCCGCAGAAGGAATCCCGGGTGGTGTCATATCCATCCACGCCGCGGTTGGCGTGGAACACCGCATAGTGGTTCCGGCGTTCCCGGTACTCGGTTTTGTGATAGATGGTGCTTCCCTCAACCTCCACCTCACCGATGGAATAGTTGCGCTGGAAGTTGGACATATCGTCCATGGCATTCCACAGGCAGAATTCCACATAGGAGAAAAGGGATACATCCTTAGCCTCGGAGCTCTGGTTCGTCAGGGTAACCCGGGTCAGCTCGCAGGGATCCTCCACCGGGACAAAGATCTCCTGCGTGGCCTGAAGACCGTTTTTGACGCTTTTCAGAACGGTGTAACCCAGACCGTGGCGGCATGCATAGCTGTCCAGCGGGCAGTCGTTATAGCGATAGCGGGTCATCCGCAACAGCTTGGCATC
>CAZDFB010000075.1:6367-8672 GCA_964504605.1 uncultured Oscillospiraceae bacterium
TGTCCAGCGGGCAGTCGTTATAGCGATAGCGGGTCATCCGCAACAGCTTGGCATCCTTGTAAAAGCAATAGCCGCCGGCAGTGTTGGAGCGAAGGGAGAAAAATTCCCGGCTGCCCAGATAATTGATCCAGGGCAGAGGGGTTCTGGGGGTGGTGATGACGTATTCTCTGCGGGAGTCGTCAAAATAACCGAAACGCATGGCAGATCCTCCTGTCTTCTTTTTCTGATGTTAGCATACCGAAAAAACGGAAAAAAATCTACAGGAATTTAGCGGGATGATTCACCTGAAAATTAAGCACTGGGGCCGGGGAGAACCATCCATACTATTGTTAAGGCTTTTGACGGGGTTTGTCAAGGGGAACATGAAAAAATCCGGAAAAGGAATGAAAAAGATCGCCTCTGCGCCGGGGAAATGAATGGAAAATCCGTTGCAAATTCCGGATTTTCATATTATAATAACTCCAAAATCCACACAAGGAGAGAATCGGCATGAAACTGAGCTGGAAGGATTGCCTGAAGGCAGGAATAACCGTGTTTGCCCTTTATCTGGGCATCCATTACTGGGGCAGGGTTTCCGGCCTGGCGAAGGCTGTGGTTGCCGCGGGAATGCCCCTGATTATCGGCTGCATCATTGCCTACCTGGTCAATATTTTGATGGGAAGTTATGAGCGGATCTATTTTCCCCGGGCGAAGAACCGGGTGCTGGTGAAAAGCCGCCGCCCGGTGTGTATGCTTCTGGCGTTTTTGACCCTGTGTGCAATTGTCACTCTGGTGATTCTCCTGATCGTTCCTCAGCTGAGCTCGTGTATTCAGATCATCATTGCCGGTGTGCCGGAGGTGATGAATACGATACTGGCCTTTATTGACGAGCGGGATCTGCTGTCTGAGGATATGATTGCCAATCTGGAGAGCATCGACTGGAAATCCTGGATCGGACAGATCGTGCAGGTCGTGACCACCGGCCTTGGGAATGTGGTGGATATTATGCTCAGCGCCGTGACCTCGGTTCTTTCCTGGGTGGTAACGGCCTTTATCAGCCTAATTTTTGCGATTTATCTTCTGTCCGGGAAGGAAAAAATCGGGGGTCAGTGCGGTGCGGTGATGGACCGGTACCTGCCGGAAAAAACCACGAAGAAAATCCGCTATGTTGTCCGGGTGTTTGACGACTGCTTCCACCGGTATATTGTGGGCCAGTGCACCGAGGCGGTGATTCTGGGAGTCCTCTGTGCCATTGGCATGGCAGTTCTCCGGCTTCCTTACGCACCCATGATTGGCACGCTGATTGCGTTCACCGCACTGGTTCCCATTGCCGGTGCCTATATTGGCGCAGGCGTGGGCGCCTTTATGATCCTGACGGTGGATCCGCTGAAGGCAGTGGTTTTCCTGATTTTTATCGTCGTGCTCCAGCAGCTGGAGGGCAATCTGATCTATCCCAAGGTGGTCGGCCTGTCCATGGGCCTGCCGGGTATCTGGGTGCTGGCGGCGGTGACCGTTGGCGGCGGCATCATGGGCATCGGCGGTATGCTGCTGGGTGTTCCGGTGGCGGCAGGTGTCTACCGGCTGCTGCGGGAGGATGTGCGAAAGAAACCGGCAAAAGAGGTGCCCCCCTGTCCCGGAAACTCCGGAGGAGCCGCTGAATGAATAAGGAAATGGCCTGCTTGTGAAAAAGCAGGCCATTTTTGTATATATGCTACAGCTTTACGTCCGGGAAGTATTCTTCCACAAAATCCACCTGCTCCACCCGGAAGGATTTTCCGTTCAGATTCGCAAGAGAACCGGCATCCGTCGTAAAGGTGAAGGTCAGCCTGTAAGAGTACAGTGCCTGATAGCTCCGGTCAAACCGCTTGTCCAGCTTTCCGTATTTTCCGTCACCCAGAAGGGGGTGACCGGCGTGGGCAAACTGGGCACGGATCTGATGGGTCCTTCCGGTAATCAGCTCGCATTCCACCAGGCTGAGCCCCTCCCGGCAGGCCAGAACCCGGTAATTGGTCTGGCAGCTTTTGCTTCCCGCCTGGGGTGTGTCGGTGACAAAAACCCGGTTTTGCTTTGCGTCCTTGAAAAGGTATCCCTTAAGGCTTCCCTCCCGGGGCCTGGGGACGCCCTCAACAATGGCAAGGTACCGCTTGTCCAGCTCCCGGTCCTTGATCTTCTGGTTCATGACCCGCAGAGCCTCCGCCGTCTTGGCGGCAATGACGATTCCGCCGGTATTCCGGTCAATCCGGTTGCAAAGCGCTGGGGTGAAGGCGTTTTCCTCCCGGGGACGCCACTCCCGCTTCTGGTACAGGTAGGCCTGAATGTGGTCAAT
>CAZDFB010000076.1:0-8653 GCA_964504605.1 uncultured Oscillospiraceae bacterium
AATGAAATACTGATGTATTTTCGCAGTCAGCGCAAGAGTGCTCAGGATGTGTCCCTGTCCGAATGCATTGAAACCGGGACCGACGGCGCGGCCCTTTCTCTGATGGACGTGGTGGCAGAGGACTGGGATCTGCTGGAGCAGGTTTCTGCCCGGGAAAACGTCCAGCGGCTGCGAAGCGCCGTCTCCCGCTGCCTGACCGAGCAGGAGCGGCAGGTCATCGTCCTTCGCTATGGCCTGAACGGTCAGCCTCCCCAGCGCCAGAGGGAAATCGCAAAAGCCACCGGCATCAGCCGCAGCTATGTATCCCGCATTGAGAAACGGGCACTGGAGAAGCTTCGCCTCTCCCTGGAGGAATAATGGACCCGGCACAGGGCCTGACACAGAGCAAGCCCCCTGAGTAATCTCAGGGGGCTTGAAGCAATGGGTTTATTTCAGCTTTTTGAAAAAGCCCTTCATGTAAATCAGCAGGAATACACCAAGCAGGGGGAAAACGGCTGCCGCCAGCATTCCCACCTTAAAGCCAACCTGCTCCGGGGAAAGGGACAGGGAGCTGCCCAAAGCCCGGGCCCAGTCAGAAAGGGCAATGTTGTCAACCAGAATGCCCAGACCCTGGGGGGCCAGGGAGGCGCCAAAATCACCGCCGGCTGCCATCAGGGCATATGCGGCAACGCCCACAGCGGGGAGTTTTTCCTCCATCAGAATCAAAGTGCCGGGCCAGAGCATGGAGGTGCAGATGCCCAGGGCAACACAGGCCAGCAGGGAAAACAGCGGGCTGGGAGAAAGGGCCACAGCCAGATAGCACAGGACCGAGCCGGTCATGCTGATTACCAGAACGCGGAAAATATTTTTTCCGTACTTGGCGTAGGCGGTCCGGGTCAGCGCCAGCAGAATCGCAAACAGGGACATTCCGAAAATGTCGCCCCATACCTTGGGGATGCCCAGTGCCGTTTCGATATATACCGAGATCCAGTTGGACATGGTATTCTCCGCACAGGCACCCAGGAAGATGCAGGCCATGCACAGGACCAGAATCTTTGTCCGATGGGGATTTCTTTCCGCTTTTTCACCGGCCTGCCCCATATCCATATCCGGGAGCGGGGACAGGGTCAGAATCACGGAGGCAATCACGGGCAGGACAGCCCAGAAAAGGGTCAGATACATCCAGTATTCGTGGCCCACAAGCTGGAGGAACAGGGTGCTGACAACAGCCACACCCACAAATCCGTAGCCATAAAGGGAATGCAGGGTACTCATGTCCTTGTCGGGAGTTTCAGAGGGCAACGCGGCAATGGTGGGGCTGACCAGAACCTCACTGAGACCGGCGGCAACGGAGAAAATAAAGGTTCCGGCCAACAGACCGGCGTAGGCATACTGGGGAAGCAGCATGGGAACCAGCGCGTAAACGCACAGGCCCGCAGTGGTCAGCAGGGGCATGAGCCGGATGGTTCTGTGGATATTGAAATATTTGCTGAAGAAACTGAAAATCAGGTCGATTCCCAGCTGGGTGCAGAAGTTTACCAGTACCAGGCTTCCCAGCAGGGTGTAGGAGATTCCGTAAAGCTCCCGGAACGTGGCAAACAGCAGCGGCGGCAGGCTGAATACCGATGCCATGGCAAGGTAGGTGTAGTAGCAGGCGTATTTTGTTCGTTTAAAATTCTTTTTCTCCATAGGGAATTTCCTTCCGGCGTAAAAATCTTTTCTGGATGGGGGAAAAACGGGCATCTAGCTTTCAATATAGCATACTTTTCCGGGACCTGCAAGGGGAGAGCAAAGATTTTTTCCTGATATTGGAAAGTGTCCCTCAAACTCGGGATTTAGCCAGAAAGTCATTGCGTATTTTGCTTCGTTGCGGTATAATTGGCCTGAAAAGCGACCGGATGCCGCCGGTATGGCAGGCGTCGGGCATAAGCGAAAGCGGTTAGGACGGATATGAAATGTATAAACGTTATATTAAGCGGCTGATTGATATTGTTCTCTCTCTGGCGGGCCTGATCCTGGCTTCGTGGCTGTTTCTTCTGATTATCATTGCCATTGAGATTGATGATCCCGGCCCGGTATTTTTTGCCCAGAAGCGGGTGGGCATCCACAAAAAGCACTTTCAGCTGTACAAATTCCGCAGTATGAAAATGTCCACGCCCCACGATACCCCCACCCATCTGCTGGAAAATCCCGATCAGTACATCACACGGGTGGGCCGGTTCCTGCGCAGAACCTCTCTGGATGAAATCCCCCAGCTGTGGAATATCCTCCGGGGAGACATGAGCGTGATTGGCCCCCGCCCGGCGCTGTGGAATCAGTTCGACCTGCTGGAGGAGCGGGACAAGTATGGTGCCAACGATGTGAAGCCCGGCCTTTCCGGCTGGGCCCAGATCTGCGGACGGGATGAACTGGAGATCCCGGATAAAGCCCGGTTGGATGGGGAATATGTCCGCAAGCTCTCCTTCGGCTTTGACTGCCGCTGCTTTTTCGGCACCGCCTTTTCGGTTCTCCGGGGAGACGGTGTTGTGGAGGGCGGCACCGGAGAGCTGCATAAAATGGAGAGTGGGAAATGAAGATCCTGATTGCGACAAATCATTCCTATATGTTCTACCGCTTCCGCCGGGAGCTGGCCCAGACACTGGCGAAAAACCACCAGGTTATTCTCAGTACCCCCTTTGTGGGCCATGAGGAGGACCTGAAGGGCCTGGGCCTTACCTGCATTGAAACTGAAATCGACCGGCGGGGCATCAACCCCCGCAAGGACCTGAAGCTGCTGAAGACCTACCGGAAAATGCTGGAGGATATTCAGCCGGATCTGGTCATCACCTATTCCATCAAGCCCAATATTTATATGGGCTTCGCCTGCCGGATGCTGGGTATTTCCTATTGCGCCAATGTCCAGGGCCTGGGCACGGCCTTTGAGCGGCCCATGCTGTCGGAGCTGGTTTCGGTGATGTACCGAAGCGCACTGAAAAGGGCCGGAAGGGTTTTCTTTGAGAACGGGGAAAATGCCCGGCTGTTTCTGGACCGGAAAATCATCCCGGAGGAAAAGCTGCAGGTCCTTCCCGGTGCGGGTGTGGACCCGGAGTCCTATCCCTATGTGCCGATGGTGGATGACGGCGTTTGCAGCTTCCTGTTCCTTGGCAGGATCATGAAGGAGAAGGGAATCGATGAGTTTTTCTTCGCCGCAAAGGCCCTGAAGGAAAAATATGGCCCCCGGGTTGCCTTCGACGTGGTTGGCTTTTATGAGGATGCCTACAAAGAGACGGTGGAAGCCCTTGCCGCGGAGCAGGTGATCTGCTTCCACGGATTTCAGACGGATGTGGGCCCCTATTACCGGCAAACGGACTGCGTGGTGCTGCCCAGCTATCACGAGGGAATGTCCAATGTGCTGCTGGAGGGCGCATCCACAGGTCGGGCACTGATTACCAGTGATATTCCCGGCTGCCGGGAGGCCCTGATTCCCGGTGTCAGCGGCTATCTGTGCCCGGCACAGCACGGTAATGCTCTGGCACAGGCCATGGATATGTTTGTGAAAAAGTCCTTCGTGGAGCAATCCCGGATGGGCGTGGCAGGACGGCAGTGGATATTGCAGGGCTTTGACAAGAAAAAGGTGGTGGCCCAGACGCTTTCCGGCCTTGGCTTGCCGGAGGCCTGACAGCGCAGGCACACCGGAGGGAGGGGAGACGCTGTGCTTCATTACGTTTATGCTCAGCCCATTTCAGCCGTTTTCCTGACCATTGGATTTCTGCTTCTGGAGTGGACACTGCTGAGCCTGAAGTTCTCCGGTCGGGGATGGCGGCGCCTGAACCGCCTTCTGGCGGCAGCGGCGGCGGGAGCCATTTTGTACATTACCATATGGAGCCGGAGGCCCGGTGAATACGGCGTTTCATTGGTTCCCTTTATCACCTTTGCCCAGGCGAGGCAGCAGCCGGAGCTGTATCGGACGATGCTGATGAACCTGCTTCTGTTTCTTCCGCTGGGGATGACCCTTTCCTGGGGCCTGCCCCGGAGGTGGGACCTGGGAAAGCGGATTGTGGTGACCCTGATTGTGGGTGTGGCCCTCAGCGCCGGGGTGGAGTACGGACAGTACCGCTTTCACCTGGGTGTGGCGGAGGCGGATGACCTGATCTGCAACAGTGCGGGCACCCTGACCGGCACGGTACCGCTGCTTCTTGCCCGCCTGTGCGAGAAGCACGCCGGGAAAGCTGAAAGCACCCCAATTATCAACTGAACAGAGAAGCTCTCCTGGAAAGAACGTGATGTTCGCGGCGGGGGGGCTTTTGTTCATGAATAGTGCGCAGCAAGCGGGGAAACCAGCCTGGCGACTTCGTAGGAACCGTGAATTGACAATATCCGGGCTATACGATAAACTTAAAATGGTAGAGTTCATATCCAAATAAGGAAAGGGGATTTTGTATGAATGCGCGCAAAATGCTGCTGCAGCAGCCTGTAAAGACCGCTCTTGGCATATTGCTTGTGGCGCTGGCTGTGGCATCGCTGTGCCTGGGTCTGGGACAGACCATTGCCGCCTACGAGACAGAGCGGCATTTGAATTCGCTTTTTCAGACCGTTGCCTTCCCCGGCAGCGCTTATTCGGAGGAGACGGACACCTGGTTCCAGACCTACGCCCGGGAGCACCCGGATGTGATCGAGGGCGTTTCTCAGGCCGGGCTGGTATCTGCCTATATTCCGGGGCTGACCCCTGACAATTATACCAATCATCTGGTTCCGGCGGTAAGCCAGACGGCTGCCCCCCTTCTTCAGTCCGGCTCCGGCCTGCGCCAGTTTTCCACAGCGGCCCTGGTGGTTACCCTGACGGAGATCGGCAAAGCCGGTGATCAGCAGCTGTACGCCATGGACGGGAAGCTGATGAAGCGGGTGAGCGGCAACATTTTCAGGGAAACCTCCGAAGCGGAAAATACCGGCCTTCAGGTTATGCTCCGGGGCACCGTGGACGCGGTGGTCAGGCTGGAGCAGGGCTTTACCAGCCCCGTTGGCTATACGGCACAGATCGAACTGACGGTTCGGGATGCGGAGGCTCTGGAAGAGTTGAACCTGACAGTTGGACAGCAGTACCTGGTATACACCACAACCTATTATGATGACTGGGCTATCCGCAACCAGCTGTCCGTAGAGCTGGGGATCCCCCTGCTTCCGGAATTTGATTTGGACAAGCTGACGATGTTCCCCCGGGTCCAGAAGCTCTATGGAAGGGACTGCGTGGGAAAATACGACTTTGGACAGGCCATTCATGGCGTAACCGCTTCCGAGATTGACGCCATGCACAAGGTGCATTTGACGGTGGGAAATCCCGGCGGAATCCCGGATGTTACATACACGCTGGATTGGGACAGTGAACCTGCCTATTACCTTTC
This sequence comes from uncultured Oscillospiraceae bacterium, assembly GCA_964504605.1. Lineage (GTDB taxonomy): Bacteria > Bacillota > Clostridia > Oscillospirales > Oscillospiraceae > Faecousia. Next base: position 5,358 of record CAZDFB010000076.1, read on the forward strand.
CGGCGAGCTGGACAGTCTGGAGGATTCTATGGGTGCGTCCTTCTACTGCCTGGTCGATACCGGCGTGAAAACACTGGTATACCCGGTGACGGTGCAGACGGTGGATACAAAAACCTATACCGATGGTCGGGGGGAAACCGTGACCATTCCGGCGGCGGAATATGAGGCCCGGTATGCCCGGCCCGCCATTGTTCCCCTTACCGGCTCTCTTGAGGACTTCCTTCAGGAGGAAAACGGCCTATGGCAGGCCGCACTGGAGGATGTTGATATAAACAACCATTCCTTCCCCATGATCGGCGTGGAGAAGCTGCGCAATTTGCCGGACTTTATGTGGAACATGGCCCGGATTGTGGAGGGCCGGGATTTTACCGCAGAGGAGCTGGCCTCCGGCGCGCCGGTCTGCATTCTTTCGGAATCCCTGGCCCGGGCCAATGGGCTGCAGGTGGGGGATACCATTTCTGCCCAGCTTTATGAGGGGGACAGTACCCTTCCCGGACAGCGCAGCAAGAACGTGGATAATCCGACGGCCTTCCTTTACCACGGGAAAACCACCCGGCTGGAGGAGCCCGGAACCTATACCATTGTAGGCCTGTACCGGCAGGATTCGCCCTGGGGCGGCGAAGATCAGAATCTCTGTTCCTTTACCCCCAATACGATTTTTACCCCGAAAAATGCCTTGCCGGACTGGCAGAAAGCTGAATGCCGCGGCATATTCCGGACCATATTCCTGAAGGGAAGCAATGCTGCCGCGTTTTATACGGCGGTTGCAGCCCGGGAATACGAGGACGCGTTCCAGTATCATGACAGCGGCTTTGAAGCCGTGGCGGAGAGCCTGGAGAGCTACAAGGCCATTGCGGGCCGGGTTTTTGCCATCGGCGTGATTCTCTACAGCGTTCTTCTGGTGCTGTTTCTGGCCCTGTACCCCATGCAGCAGGGGAAGCCCCTGCGCGTTATGGAGCGCATTGGCACAGAGCCCCGGAGCAGAAGTGCCTTCGTCCAGCTGAGCAGTCTGGGAATTCTGGTGCCGGGCACGGTTCTGGGCGGGTTTGCGGGCTCTGTGCTGTGGAACCGGGTGGTTCAGTTTCTGCTCAATTCCGCAGAGGGCGCCTTTGCGGTGAGGCTGGAGGCCTGGGTGCTGGTTCTGCTGGCGATGGCCCATCTGGCTGTGGCCTGGGGGCTGGTATATCGGGTGTCGGTGCCCCTTTGCCGGGATCACGGCATTTCCAGGGGACGTTAGGAGGGAGATTTATGACAAATTACATCATGAAGCGCTGTCTCCGTGCCCCCGGCTCCCCGTTGGTGGTGCTGCTGTTTGCGGTTATTTTGTCCGTTTCCCTCTGTGGGCTGCAGGCCCTCAACGAGCAGGAGAAGCGGCATTATCAGCAGGTGCGGGACACGGTTCCCATCACTCTGACCGTCACAAACCTGACGGGGGTCCGGTCCACCAACCTGGATATTCCCCGCTGGGCGGTGAATGTTTTCGAGGATGATTACAGTATTGTGGATTCGCTGAAGCCCTTTGTGAAGGACAGCAGATGCAGAACCCACCTGGAAGCGGCCGGTGTGGCTGTAAACGGTGAGGTGTTGCAGGATATCACGGTGGTGGGCCTGACGGATTTCCGGGCAGACCCCCAGTTTCAGTCGGATGCGGATACTCCTGTGACATGGTTTTCCGGCTACGAGGCTTCCGCCCTGAGAACCGATGCGCTGATTTGCGTTGTGCCGGAGGCCTGGGTGTCCGATGGTGCGGCACCGAAAGAAATCGTAATCACATTCCGGCATACGGAGCCCTTCCCGGAGCCCTCGGTCACCAAGACCAGGGAGCTGACGCTGCTGGTGGCGGGCACGCACCGGGCCAACAGCAGCCAGGTGTTCCTGCCCTACCGCGTGGTTTACGATACGTATTCCATAATTGGGAAAGCACTGTCTGTGGATTCCATTTCCGCGGTGCTGAAGAAAAACAGCTATCTGGAGCAGGCCCGGGAAACATCGAAAACCTGGTTTGTGGAGCCGAATCTCAAGGGGGAGAAGACCGTCTGGGGTGCTTACGGAAATATGTATTACCCCTTTGCGCTGAAAATCGACGATTCTCAGATCACCTCCGCGGCGGAAACCATGGAAAACAGCATCCGCACCAATCAAATCTGCACGGTATTGGTATTTGTGCTGGCAATGGGAGCGGGATTCTTCATCGGATTTCTCATGATCCGAAACCGCCGGCGGGAAATTGCTCTGATGCGGACGCTGGGAAATTCCGGAATAGGGATCTACGGCGGTTTTATCCTGGAGCAGATGCTCTGCGTGGGGCTGGGCATTGCCATCGGCGGCGCATTTTTTCTGTGGCATCCTGCGGAGCGGCTGCTTCTGTTCGGAGGAATCTATTTTGTGAGCCTGACCGTTGCGTTGTTGATTTTCTTGAATTCCAACCTGCTTTCTGCCATAAAGGAGGATGAATGATATGGGTATCCAGCTGAATAATGTAGCCTACAGCTACAGGGGAAAATACCAGACCGTGAAAGCGGTGAATGGGGTAAGCTATGAATTTGAGCCGGGGAAATGCTATGCCATCATCGGAAAATCCGGCTCGGGAAAAACCACCCTGCTGTCGCTGATGGCGGGACTGGATCTGCCCACCGGAGGGCAGATTCTGGTGGATGGCAAGCCCACGTCGGAATGGAACAGAAACCGGATGCGCCGGGACGCGGTGAGCGTGATCTATCAGAATTATAATCTCTTTCCGCTGCTGACGGTGCAGGAGAATATCCTCTATCCGCTGGACCTGAAGAAGGTGCCCCGGAAGGAGTCGGTACCGCTGGCAAAGGCGGTCCGGGAGCGGGTGGGGCTGCCGGAGAGCTATGATACCCGGCTGCCAAGCCACCTTTCCGGCGGTGAGCAGCAGCGGGTTGCCATTGCCCGGACCCTGGCCCAGGGCTGCAGGATCATCCTGGCGGACGAGCCAACGGGTAATCTGGATACAGCCAATACCCGGAACATAGTGGATATTTTGCTCAGCCTGGCCCATGATGACGGCTGTACGGTCATCATTGTCACCCATGATCCCGCAGTGGCGGCGCTGTCGGATGTGGTGCTGCGGATGACGGACGGCTGCTGGGAATGAAACGAGGCCCCGCCTTCCGGCGGGGCCGACCCGGAAAAAATCGTCCCCAACGCCGGAAAAAGCACTTGACAAAGGAACGTTCCTGTGTTACAATGTTCAGGCACTTGAGAAGTGCGCCATATCTATCGCGGAGTAGAGCAGTTGGAAGCTCGTCGGGCTCATAACCCGGAGGTCGTAG
>CAZDFB010000077.1:0-8584 GCA_964504605.1 uncultured Oscillospiraceae bacterium
GTGGCTCAAATATTGACTAGCACATGGCTCAAATATTCATTGACATTTACACGCTAATTCGAGAAGGAAATGAAACATTACGTCGAATAGAAAATCAAAATAAAGTTATGTCTAATCAATTAGATACCATTTCCGAAAACACAGCTGTTTCTGCGTACAATACGTACTGCTGTGCTAAAAGCATGTCTGCAATGGAAAGTATGGCCATGTATCAGTTTATAAGGAGTTAATATCCCCGGGCGATCAAAATGGCAAATGAATTTCCGGACAGCGGTGTTATCTCTCAGGAAGAATTTGATGCAAAGAAAAAGCAGTTGCTTGGTCTGTAAATTGACAAACAGGGTGCCACACCGGCACCCTGTTCTTTTATCCTTCCAAAAGCCCAATATTTTTACTCACGTTGTCCTCCTCTGCCATTTTCGGCATCAGCCCCGGCTTTTCCTTCGTTTTCGGGCGGCTGGTAGCCGCCCCTACATAAAGGGGCGCCCCTCCCGGGGTGTCCGCGTCCAACCGCAAAAATCAGCAGGCCATTTTCTCGGGGATATTTTCTCCACGTACTTGCATTTTTTGTCAGTCGATGGTAGAATAACAATGACTATACCATAAAGGCAGGGATACACTATGGATAAGAACGAAGAATTCGATCTGGATTTCGATTTTGAAAAGGAATACGGCTTTGATCCCAGCATCATGGATTCAGAGTACGACGATATGGATTTAAACCTTGGTGACGATTTCCTGGGCACCGAGGAGGCCCCCGCTGCTCAGGAGGAGCCGGTTCAGAACTCTCTGTGGTCCCCGGCTGAGGAGGAAATCACCGAGGAGGAACCTACCGCTGTCCCGGATCTCCCGGAGGAGGTGCCCGAGGAGCCCCAGTGGCGCAGAACCTCCCGGCCCCGCCGTTCCCACCGGATGGAGGATGTGCAGCAGGCCGCTGCCGCAGAGCCGGAAGCCGATGCCCAGCCCCAGGAGGAAGCCGCTCCCGTCCAGGAGCAGCCCACCGCTGGTGAGGAAAGGGAATCGCCTGCCGTGCCCTCCCGCCGTCGCCGCAAGAAAAGCAAAATGCGTATTTTTAAAGAGGTCTATCTGCCGCCCATTATTGCGGCCGTTGCCCTGATTATGGTTCTCGTTTTTGTGATTGGCTCCATTTCCCGCTCGGTTTCCACCAGCCGGAAGGAAAATGAGGACTCCATGAACGCTTCCCTTGCCGCGGAAAGCAAGGCTCAGCAGCTGGATGACGAGGCCGCCCGGCTCGTCAAGGAGGCCGCCGCTCTGGCTGCGGTTTACGATTACGAGGGTGCCATTTCTCTGCTGGACTCCTTCTCCGGCGAGATTACCGCTTACAACGAAATGGTCACCGCCAAATCCAACTACTCCAAGCAGCAGTCTCTGCTGGTGGAATGGAAGGACCCCTCCAAAATTGCCAATCTGTCCTTCCACGTTTTGATTGCGGACCCCTCCCGGGCCTTCACCGACAAGACCTACGGCAGCAAATATAACCGAAATTTCGTCACCACCGATGAATTTGTGAAGATTCTGGAGCGGCTGTACGACAACGGCTATGTTCTGGTTGGCGTTAAGGATCTGGTCGCCGCCACCACCGCTGAGGATGGCACCGTCAGCTACGCTGCCAACTCCATCTTCCTGCCGGAGGGCAAAAAGCCCATCATGCTGACGGAAACCCTGGTCAGCTACCTGTACTACATGATTGACAGTGACGGCGACCGTAAGGCCGATGCCGGCGGTGCCGGCTTTGCCAACAAGCTGGTGCTGGAGAATGGCAAGGTCAAGGCCCAGCTCGTCACCGCTGACGGCGAGACGGTGGTTGGTGACTACGATTTCGTTCCCCTGCTGGAAAGCTTCATTGAATCGCATCCCGACTTCACCTACCGCGGTGCCCGGGCAACTCTGGCTGTGTGCGGCTACAACGGCGTCTTCGGTTACCGTATTGAAAAGGGCGGTTCCGGCGAGAAGTCCGATGTGGAACCCGCGAAGAAGCTGGTTCAGGCCCTGCGTGACATGGGCTACACCATCGCCTGCGGCACCTACGAGAACATCAATTACGGCAGCAGCAAAATTACCGCCGCCGATATCAAGGAAGATCTGGAAAAATGGCAGGAGGAGATTGCTCCGGTTCTGGGCCAGGTGGATATTCTGGTTTACACGGAGGGTGCGGACCTTTCGGAGTACTCCGGCAGCAAGTTCGAGGTTCTCCAGAATTTCGGTTTCCGTTACTATGTCGGCAATGCTACCGCCCCCTGGGCTGAGGTTTCCACCAATTTCCTGCACCTGAAGCGGATTATGGTTTCCGGCACCCAGCTTGCCAACGGCTCCTCGGTGTTCAACAGCTATTTCAGCTCCATGTCCCTGCTCAATGAGCTCAGAGGCACGGTTCCCAACTAATCGTATACAAAAAGTGCGCTGCAATATTGCAGCGCACTTTTTGTTATCCCACCAGCGGTTTTGTCACAATGCCCGCGGCAATCCGGGCCATGTGCTCCGGTGAGCAGGGATAGCCCTGGCGGTACCAGGCAATCATCATTGTCATCAACCCGGATACGAGGAAAAATAACCTGTGAATCTGGGCCTGCGGCTCCTGCCGGGCATAGAACAGCCGGGAGAGCCCGGTCTCCTCCATGGCGTGATCCACCGCTCGCTCCACGAAAACGTCCATCAGCCCGTTCCGGTTCAGCGCATCCAGCAGGGGCTTTTTGCTCATCCAGAAGCAGAAAAAACACTCCAGCTCATGCTGCCAATCCTGCGGCTCCTTCTTTCCGGGGATCCACTGAAGACCCTCAAATTCCATAATGGTATGGTCGATCAGTGCGTGAAATGCTCCTTCCTTTCCGGAAAAATAGCGGTAGAAGGATTTTCTCGGTATTCCCATCTGCTGGCACAGATCACTGATCGATATTTCCGCATAAGGGCATTCCGCCATGGCATTCAGCAGCCCCCGCTCCAGCTCCCGCTGCCGGGCTGCGGACTGCTCGGTTTTGCAAAGCTTATACATAGCGACACCTCCGCCTTCATTGCTATTTATTATAACATAATTCCAAATATTATCAACTCTTTTGTTATTTTTGTCTAAAGCCATAGGAGCATTTTTTATTCCAGGTGTCACAATTTCCATTTTTTGTCCCTTTATTTCAATAAGCACATAAATTATAATATGGTTGATAAGGCAGACCCTTCTTTTTGGGCTCCTGGTTTCTTTTTTCAACCGGAACCTGCCGGAGCACCGTCTGCCAGTACAAGGAGGATGAAACTATGGCAAATCCTGTCCGTCTGGACGAAAGAGGCTACCGTAAATTCGGTATGCGCGACAAGCTGGGCTATATGCTCGGCGACTTTGGTAATGACTTTACCTTTATTCTCTCCACCAGCATTCTGATGAAATTCTACACGGATGTGATGGGCGTTTCCGCCGGTATCGTCGGCACACTGATGATGCTGGCCCGGTTTGTGGATGCAGTCACCGACGTGACCATGGGCCGCATCTGCGACGCTTCCAAGCCCACCAAGGCCGGTAAGTTCAAGCCCTGGCTTCTGAGAATGTGCATCCCTGTGGCAATCGCTTCCTTCCTGATGTACGCCCCCGGTCTGGCCTCCGATTGGGTTGCCACCTGGTCCAACGGCGTGCGTGTAGGCTACCTGTGCGTCACCTACCTGCTGTGGGGCTCCTTCTGCTACACGGGCATCAACATTCCCTATGGTTCCATGGCCTCCGCTATTTCCTCTGACCCCGGTGACCGCGCTTCCCTGTCCACCTGGCGGACGATGGGCGGTATGCTGGCCGGTATGGTCATTGGCATTGGCCTGCCCCTGATTGCCTACGACAAGGTTGCCTTGGCTGACGGCAGCACCATGGACGCAATCAATGGCACCAAGGTTGCCATTGCCGCCGCTGTTTTCTCTGTCTGCGCTGTGGTCTGCTATCTGCTGGCCTACCGCATGATTATCGAGCGCGTTCCCTACGAAGCCAAGAAGAGTACAGAGAAGTCTCCCTCTGTTGTTCAGATGATTGTCAACGCTGTCAAGAACCGGGCGCTGATTTCCATCATCGTGGCATCCATTCTCATGCTGCTGGCTCAGCTGACCATGCAAAACATGAACTCCTACATCTATCCCGACTACTACGGCAATGCCACCGGACAGTCCCTGTCCTCCATGGTCATGATGGTCGGTATGCTCATTGCCAGTGTCCTCTCCAAGCCGCTGACTACCCGGTACGGCAAGGCCGAGGTTTCCGCCATCGCCTGTCTCAGCACCGCTGCCATCAGCCTGATCACCTGGCTGCTGAAGCCCGCCAATATGTGGGTCTTCATCGGTCTGCAGGCGCTGAACTGGCTGGGCCTGGGCATCTTCTCCATGGTCTGCTGGGCGCTGATTACCGACGTTATAGACTATTCCGAAATTAAGAACGGCGTCCGTGAGGACGGCTCCGTTTACGCTCTGTATTCCTTCGCCCGGAAGCTGGGCCAGGCACTGGCTGCCGGTTTGGCCGGCTGGCTACTGGAGGCCATCGGCTACAATTCCAAGGCCATCGAGCAGGGTGTTTCCCAGACTGCCGAGGTTAAGGATGGTATCTTCGCCATCACCACCCTGGTTCCCGCTCTGGGCTTCCTGCTGCTGGGTCTGGTGCTTCTGTTCTGGTATCCCCTGCACAAGAAGCAGGTTGATGAGAACGTCGCCATCCTGAAGGCAAAGCGCAGCAATTGATTTGACTCTTTTCCCCGGTTATGCGAAAGCATAGCCGGGGAATTTTACTGTTTCTTTTCTTATCTTCTGACATTTGTCATAAGTGGCAAATAACGCCTGTTTTTTTCGTATTCCCATGTCCCAGAAATTGCTTTTTGCTCCCTGTTCACATTTTATTAACATGATATAATGGGCTTATGCAGCAGATGCCGCTCAAGCGTCTGCCAACATAAAGGAGGAAGAAAAATGGCACAAAAACCTGTCCAATTGGACGCCAACGGTTATCGCAAATTCGGTATGCGCGACAAGGTCGCCTACGCCGCCGGTGACTTTGGCTGCAACATGAGCTTCGCGCTCAAGGGCACCGTTCAGACCTTCTGGCTGGTCTACATGATGATGGAGACCGGTCTGCTCTCCATCCTTCTGCTGATCGTACAGATCTGGGACGCTATCAACGACCCCATTCTGGGCTCCATGATCGACGCAGACAGAAGACACTATAAGATGGGCAAATTCAAAACCTACATCTTTGTTGGTGCCTGCGGCCTGCTGTTTGCCGGCGCTATGGTGTTTATTCCCGTTCCCAATGCTGCCGTTTGGGTAAAAGCTCTGGTCTTTATTCTGGGCTACATGGTCTGGGATGCCTGCTACACCGTTGCCAACGTTCCCTATGGCTCTATGCTCTCCCTGGTCACCGAGGATCCCGGTGAACGGGCACAGCTTTCCACCTGGCGCAGCGTGGGCTCCATGGTGGGCGGTATGCTCCCCGGCATGATTCTCCCCATGCTGATCTGGCACAAGGAAGTGGATGCCAACGGTCAGCCCGTTCTCAATCCCGAGACCGGTGTTCAGGTCCAGACTCTGCTGGGCGAGCGTGTATTCTGGGCCGCCCTGCTGATGGGCGTGCTTGGCTTCATCGCCTTCATGTTTATGATTAAGACCATCGTCATCCGGGTGGATGAAAATACTGTCAAGACCAACGATAACGGCGAAAAGTTTAACGTTCTGAAGGCCTTCGGCAACTTCCTGAAGAACCGTCCCGCTGTTGGTGCCACTGTCGCCGCTATGGGTATGTTCCTGGGTATGCAGTCTGCCTCCACCGCCAATACCATCATGTTCGCCACCTACTTTGGCATGGCAAACCTGTCCGGCATCGTGCAGATTATCGGCTTCCTGCCCATGTTCCTGTTCATGCCCTTCATCAAGAAGATCGTCAATCGCTTCGGCAAGAAGGAAGCTTCCGTAGCCGGAACCTTGGTTTCCCTGGCTGGTGGCCTGATTATGATGCTCTTCCCCATGTTCGCCAACAAGACCATCTCTCTGGCTATTTACATGGTGGGCCTGATTATCTTCGGTGTCGGCATGGGCGTTTACACCTGTGTTTCCTGGGCACTGATGGCAGATGCCATTGACTACAACGAATGGAAGACCGGCAAGCGGGAAGAGGGCACCGTCTACTCCCTGCACTCCTTCTTCCGCAAGCTGGCTCAGGGCGTTGGCCCCTCCGTTGTGCTGCTGATTATGGGCACACTGGGCTACGTCTCCGACCTGGGCACCGGCGGACAGTCCGCCGCCACCTCCTACAATATGTGCTGGCTGGTTGCCGGACTGTATCTGTTCAGCGCCGTCCTGCAGTTTGTAGGTCTGGGCCTGATTTACAATCTGGACAAGAAGACCCTCGCCACCATGACAGAGGAGCTGAACGCCCGCAAGGCCAAGTAAGCTATCTTTCCCTGCCCCTCCGGGACACTCCCGGAGGGGTTTTCCATTGACAAAATCTTCCAAAGCGGGTATAATTAGCTCCAGTTTCCGCTCTGAGAAGGACGGGCAAAGTGCTGACCCCGCCAGAGGCTGGTGAGGCCGGCGCGGCACTGAAGGTGACTGAGGCAGACGTGGTGAACAGACAAGATATACCGCTTATCCCCCTCCGAGCCGCCTAGGGCCAGCAAACACTGGCGCACGCTTTTTCAGCAGAGGGTAATCTACTGAAAGAGAGTGAAACAAATGGGTAAACTCAGCGAATTTCTGAAACGGAAAGACATCGTTTTCTCCGCAAAGCGCTATGGTATCGATGCACTCGGTGCCATGGCACAGGGCCTGTTCTGTACCCTTCTGGTGGGTACGATTCTGAACACACTGGGCCAGCAATTCCACATTTCCTTCCTTAACCGGATCATCGTCACCATCACCTCCGGCGATAATACCATCAGCTACACCATTGGCGGTTTGGCCTCGGCTATGGTTGGTCCGGGCATTGCCATCGCCATCGGCTTTTCCCTCCACTGCCCCCCGCTGGTTCTGTTTTCCCTGATTCCCGTAGGATTTGCCGCCAATGCTATGGGCGGTGCCGGAGGTCCGCTGGCTGTTTATTTTGTGGCGATTCTCGTCGCGGAATGCGGCAAGCTGGTCAGCAAGGAAACCAGAATCGACATTCTGGTAACACCGATTGTGACGATTCTTGCCGGTATTGGCGTAGCAAGCCTGATTGCCGCACCCATCGGTGCCGGTGCAAAGGCCGTGGGTGAGGCAATTATGTGGGCCACCGAGCTTCAGCCCTTCTGGATGGGAATGCTCATCTCCGGGCTGGTGGGCATTGCTCTGACGCTGCCCATCTCCTCTGCGGCAATCTGCGCTTCCTTCGGTCTGGTCGGACTGGCTGGCGGTGCTGCCGTCGCCGGCTGCTGTGCCCAGATGGTGGGCTTTGCGGTGATGAGCTACCGGGAAAACAAACTGGGCGGTCTGGTTGCCCAGGGAATCGGCACCAGTATGCTGCAAATGCCGAATATCGTCAAAAATCCCCGGATCTGGATTCCGCCCACCCTTGCGTCCATGATTACCGGCCCTCTGGCTACCTGCCTTTTCCATCTGGAAATGAACGGATCTCCCGTTTCCTCGGGCATGGGAACCTGCGGCTTTGTGGGGCAAATCGGCGTATACACCGGTTGGGTCAACGATGTTGCCAACGGCACCAAGGCTGCCATTACCGCTATGGACTGGATCGGCCTGGCTTTGATTTGCTTCATTCTTCCGGCGGTCCTGAGCACCCTTTTCTGCCAGGTGCTTCGCCGCTGGGGCTGGATTCTGGAAAACGATCTGAAGCTGGAGCTTTGACCACTTTCTTAAAAACGAAACAGCACCCTGCACGGCAGGGTGCTGTTTTTCTTTACATACCGTTTCCCCGAAGCTCGATGATCTGGTCACGAAGCACAGCGGCGTATTCGTACTCCATCATCTTGGCAGCTTCCTTCATCTGCTTCTCCAGCCGGGCAATTTCTTTCTCCTTCTCCACCTTTGTCATCTTCACGCCGGTGCGTCCCTTCCGCTCGGCAGTGGGCGAGGATATTTCAATCAAATCCCGGACGGATTTGATAACCGTCTTCGGCACGATGCCATGGTCCTTGTTATAGGCATCCTGAATTTCCCGGCGGCGGGCTGTCTCGTCCAGCGCCGCCCGCATGGAGGGGGTAATATTGTCCGCGTACATAATGACCTTGCCCTCCGCGTTTCGGGCCGCACGACCGATGGTCTGGATCAGGCTGGTTTCGCTTCGCAGGAATCCTTCCTTATCCGCGTCCAGAATCGCCACCAGGCTGACCTCCGGCAGGTCCAGGCCCTCCCGGAGAAGGTTAATGCCGACGAGGACATCGAATTTTGCCATGCGCAGGTCCCGGATGATTTCCATACGCTCCATGGCTCCAATATCCGAGTGCATATACCGGACTTTAATCCCCGCCTTCGTCAGGTAGACCGACAGATCCTCCGCCATTTTTTTGGTCAGAGTTGTTACCAGCACCCGCTCATTCCGGGCAGTCCGGGTGTTGATTTCACCAATCAGGTCGTCGATCTGACCGTCAATGGGCCGGACCTCCACCTCCGGGTCCAGCAG
>CAZDFB010000078.1:0-8197 GCA_964504605.1 uncultured Oscillospiraceae bacterium
CTGGGGCAACGCCCACTATGCCACCCCCACCCGTCAGGTTCCCCGGTTTGCCAAGGCCGGCCTGAAGGGTCAGGAGCGGGACATCATTCTGGAACTGAAACTTCTGGCAGACGTGGGTCTGGTAGGCTTCCCCAACGTGGGCAAGTCCACCCTGCTTTCCGTCACCTCCAACGCCCGGCCCAAAATCGCCAACTACCACTTCACCACCCTGTTCCCCAATCTGGGTGTCATCTATGTGGAGGAGGGCGTGTCTTTCGTTATGGCAGATATCCCCGGCATCATTGAGGGCGCCGCCGAGGGTGCCGGCCTGGGGCACGATTTCCTGCGCCACATTGACCGCTGCCGTCTGCTGGTCCATGTGGTGGATGTATCCGGCAGCGAGGGCCGGGATCCTGTGGAGGATTTCCACGCCATCTGTGAGGAGCTCCACAGCTATTCTGTGGATCTGGGCGACCGTCCCATGATCGTAGCCGCCAACAAGACGGACCTTCTGCCCCCGGACAGCGACAATCTGGAGCGTCTGCGCGCCGCCGTGGAGGAGGCCGGCTGCGAGCTGTACGAAATCAGCGCCGGCACCACCCAGGGAACCCGGAAGCTGATGCAGGTTGTGGCTCAGAAGCTCAGCACCCTGCCCCCGGTTACCATTTACGAGCCTGAGTATGTGGAAGTGGTGGAAGCCCCGGTTGATCCCAGCGAATTCGAGATCGAGCACTATGGCAACACCTGGCTGGTCACCGGTCGCTGGTTGGAGCGCCTGGTCCAGAATATCAATTTCGACGATTACGAGTCCCGGAACCACTTCGATATGCAGCTGCGCAAGGCCGGTCTTTTCTCCCGGCTAGAGGAAATGGGCATCCAGGACGGGGATACCGTAGATATTTACGATTTGGAATTCGAATACGAGCGATAAAGTATTTGCCATTTTCAACTTTTTCCTGTATAATGATGGGGTCGCAAGCTGCGGCCCCATTTTCTATTTTGGAGGACTAAGCCATGATCCGTAATCTTAATCCTATGACCTTCCAGAAATTCGGCGTTCTCCTGCCTGAGCGGAGCATACCGGAGCAGCAGGAGGGTGTGACCCATTCCCTCAATCCGGATCAGGCTGTGGTCTGCCGGGCTCTGTCGGACACCACGCTCTGCTGTTCCAGTGGAAAGTGTGTTCTCTCCGTCTGTGTCGAAGGGGAGCGGTTCCAGCATTTTTATCTGGACAAGCCTGTCTGTGTTCACAGCGGCATTCTGTTTTATTTGACCCCCTTCCTGGGGGAAGCCTCCGTGACGCTTTTCGCCCTGCGTCAGCCGGAGTCTGTCGGCACCCAGAGCGCCGACTCCTACCGGGTGGACTCCCGGGTGCATATCGGCGGCCTGTACACATTCTTCTATCAGGAGCGGGAGCAGGGCTTTATGTTTTCCGGCGAATCCCATCCCATGCCCGAACTGACCTATGTAGATCAGGGCGAGCTTCACAGCGTGGTGGACGGTCAGGATCTTCTGCTGCGTCAGGGTGATGTGGCGGTGTTTGGCCCCAATCAGTGGCATATGCAGTATGCGGATATCGGCGTTGCCCCCCGGTATGTGACCATCTCCTTCGACCTGGAGGGGCTGGATATCACGCCGCTGCTGAACCGGAAATTTCAGGCCCCCCAGCAGGGTGTAAAGCTGCTGCAGCAGATGCTTCAGGAGCAGGACCGGATGGACGAATACTCCAACGACATGATTATCTCCCAGCTGAGCAGCCTGCTTCTCCTGCTTCTGCGGGAAACGGCAGCCCCCAGCGGTGCCCGGCTCCAGACCGCCAATGCGGTTCACAGTGAAAACGAGATCATTCGTCAGGCCCAGCAGTTCATTTCCGCCCATATCCGGGAAAAGCTGTCCGTTCCCCTGGTTGCCCGGCAGGTCGATGTCAGCCCCAGCTATCTGACCGCCCTGTTCCACAAGAATCTGCAAATTTCTCCGGGCGAATATATCCGCCGGGTGAAGCTTCAGGAAAGCAAGCAGATGATCCGGGAAAATAACCTGAATTTTACGGAGATTGCCGCGGCCCTTCATTACTCCACGGTCCACCATTTCTCCCGCCAGTTCAAGGAGAAATTCGGCATAACCCCCACGGAATACGCAAAATCCGTGAGATAATTTTCCGGTAAGGCCCAAAATGTCAAAGCCCAGGTGTACGGCAGTACACCTGGGCTCTTCTTATTCTTTGCACAGCATTTTCTCCCGGCTCTGACAGGTAAAGAGAATCACCTGCCTGTCCCGGGCCTCCTGCCCAAGGACCTTTAGCGCGGCAGCAAGGCGGCTGTCGTCAAAACGAACCAGCGCGTCGTCCAAAACCAGCGGCGCCTCCGGTGTCAGTGCCTCCGCCACAGCCAGCCGCAGAGCCAGATACAGCTGATCCACCGTTCCGTCGCTGCGCCACAGGCTCTCGTGAAGGGTATCCTCCTCCGCCGCACCGGCCCGAAGACCCAGATCCTCCCCCAGGGCAAGTCGGTCATAGCGGCCGCCGGTAAACGCAGCCATAAGCTCCTGAGCCCGTCTGGATATCCGGGGTGCAAACCGCCGCTGCAGCTCCAGCGCCGCATCGGTCAGAGCCTGCTGGGCAATGGTCAGGGCCCCGTAGGTATCCTCCAGCTTTTCAATGCGGAGCTTCACTTCCGCCAGCTTCCGTCCCATTTCCTCTTTGTCTCCCAGAGCTTCCATCCGGCCCCGGTACTGGTTCAGGCGGCTTTGCAGCTGGCTCTTCTCCGCTCCCGCGTCCGAAATAAGCCGGGCAGTTTCGCTGTCGGAATATTCCAGAGAATCGGGCTGAGCGGGACGCTCCGCCTTTTGAACCATTTCTCCCAGAGCTTCGGCGTATTGCTCCGTCCTTGCCGCCTCCCGGCGGGAATCAGACAGAGCATCCCAGGCATCCAGATCTCTTTCCCACTGTTCTCTGGCCTGTTCCGGCTCCCGGTTATCCGTGCAGGCGGCGACTCTGGCCCGCAGATCTTTACCCCGGCGCTGCTGATCCTGCCGGGATTCCCGGAAACGCTGCCAGGCTCTGTCGTTTTCCTCCAGTGTCTGCGCCCATTTCTCCGCCGCATTGCGCCAGGTCTCCGGATCCGTGCCGCCGTAGCGCAGCTCCAGCTGCTGCCGTTCCCGGCCCTTCCGGGCATTCACCGCCAGCCAGACACAGCCCAGCACAGCCCCCAGGCCCCCCCCGGGAACAAGCCACCGGAGTCCAGCAAGAATGCCTGCCGCCACCGCTGCCAGCCCCAAAATCAGAAGCAGGGGCTGGCTTTTTTTCAGCTGACGGTACCTGGCCCCGTCACCGGATGCCCTTTCCCGGGCTTCCGCCCCGGTCATACCCCGAAATGCCGCCGGCGGTTCCAACTCGCCGGGAGGGGGAGGCAGCATCTGCTCCTCCATCCGCAGGTCCGCCGCCTCCCGGCTGAGTCCGGCAAGACGCACAAGGGCTTGCTCCAGCTGATCCCGGGGTAACAGGCCCTCACAGGCGGCCTGCGCCGCCTCCAAATTCCGCTGTGCCTCCCGGCAGGCCTCCCGGGCCCGGGCTAACCGCTCAGCACCGGCCTGAGAAGCCCGGTACTGTAAATGATTTTTATGATTATCCAGCTGAAGCTCCCTCTCCCGGACCTGCCGGAGCCGCTGGGACAGCTTGTCGCACTGGCTCTCCAGACTTTCCAGTTCCCGCAGCTTTTCCTCCAGCTCTGCCCGCTGGCCTTCGGCCTGGGGCAGCAGTCCGGTCCGGTTATAGCGGACCCGGTTTTTCAAATTTTTCAGTCCCTCTGCCAGCTTATCCCCATCGCCGCTCTCATCCCCGGTGGTGACCAGAGAGTTGAGCCTGCGGCGCAGGGTTTCGTCCTGGGTAACGGGAAGATCGCTGAAGCGGATAAAGCCGCTTCGCAGGAACACACTGCGTTCAACGCCCAAAAGCATTTCGCCGCAGTTTGCTGCCGTCAGTTCCGGCACGGGAAGACCGGAGGCCGTCTCATAGGCAGAAAACTGCCCCAGCGGAATGCGCCCTCTGGTTTTTCGCTCAATGGTAATGTCCCGTCCGTTCCAGCACAAATCAATGCGTCCCGCCATGGGACTTCCGGACCAGGGTGCATAACGCTCCTTGTCCGCCAATGCCGTTTTTGTGGATTTTGCCCGGGTTTCCAGCCCGTAGAGCATAGCAGTCAGGAAGGAGCACCAGGTGCTCTTCCCCCATTCGTTGGGTGCCTGAATCACATTCAGCCCCGGCTCCAGTGTCAGAGTCTGGTGGTCCAGCTTGCCGTAGGTCGCCGTCATTGCGTATATCCTCACGGCAGAACCACCTCTCTCCCCTCCAGCAGGCTTCTGGATATCTCCGCCGCCAGTTCAATGCGTCGCTTTTCATCCATGTCAGCCTGTTCCATGGCAGATTGGAGAATGCCAAAATATTGGCCCTGGAGGGTATCCTCTCCGGCCCCCGCCCAGATATCCCCCTTTTCCCGGCGCTGATCCCGAAGCTCCAGATTGGGAATATGCTGAAAATGGTCGTATATCTGCTCCAGGGTATCGCCGCCGCTGCCTGTCAGGGTGATCCGGTAAAAATCCTTATTGCCAAAGCCCGGCAGCACCGTTTCCAGCGCCTCAATGGCACTGTTTCCCGTGTTCAGCTCCAGCTCGTGGAAGCGGAGGGTGTTCAGCGGCAGGAACCGGGTATCGTGTCCGTCTCCCAGATGGGTGATGTAAACACCCCGCTCCCCTGTTTCATCAAATCCTCGGCCCATGGGGCATCCCGGCCAGGCGCAGATGGTTCCGCCTGCGTGGAACAGGCCCGCCTTGTGGATATGCCCCAGGGCCAGATAATCCAGCCCCGAAGCCCGGATCTGCGCTGTGGTCATGGGATTATACGGCGAAGAAGCACCGGTCGGGTCACCGTGGAGCACCGCCAGGCAGAACCGCTCCCTGCTTTCGGTGTGGAAGCCCTCCAGCAGGCCCGGGCAGTCCATGCTCTGAAAGCCCGCACCGTACACCCGGCAGTCCAGATCCGACAGCGCCACGGATTCCAGACCGCCCTTGAAGATATGCACATTGTCCGGCCACCGTTCCTCCAGCCAGGGGGACCCGGGTGCCACGAAATCATGGTTGCCCGGGGAAATAAATACGGGCACGCCGCACTGCTCCAAAGCGGCGCAGGCCGCCTCATAGCCCTCCCGGGTATAGGGCCCATCAAAAATATCGCCGGCCAGCAGCACAATGTCGCATTCCTCCCGGCGGCAGGCATCGCTCACCCGGCCCGGAACAGCCAGCTGCGCCCGGCGCAGGATATCCCGCTGGGCTTCCGTCCGCCCGGAAAAGGGGGAATCCAGATGCCAGTCAGCGCTGTGAAGTATTTTCATACCATTCATCAACTCTTTCTACGCTTCGGCACTTGCCCGTGCCGCTGTCAATGGTGAACAACACCGCTTCAATTTTGGTAGGCCCCTCGGCCCACTGGTAGCGGTTGGGCAGATCACCCCGGAATTTCGCAATGGACAGCTCCGGGCGAATGCCCAAAATAGAATTTTTCGGCCCGGTCATGCCCAGGTCCGTCACATATCCCGTACCCCTGGGCAGAATCTGGGCATCCGCGGTGGGAACATGGGTGTGGGTCCCCCACACGGCACTGACTCTGCCATCGAGCATATGGCCCATGGCCAGCTTCTCCGACGTAGCCTCCGCATGGAGCTCCACCAGAATAATCCGGGCGGTAATCTGCTTCAAAATTTTATCAACCATGAGGAAAGGATTATCCGGGCTGTAGTCCATGTTGCACCGCCCGATCAGGTCAATAACTGCCACATCCCCCACGGCGGTTTCAAACACATTCCAGCCCCTGCCCGGAACCTGAGGAGCATAATTGGCGGGCCGGAGAATCTGGGGGCAGTCATCCAGATAATTAACAATTTCCCGCTTTCCCCAGGTATGATTTCCCATGGTAATCACATCGGCCCCGGCATCCAGAATATCCTCCGCCTGATTGGGTGTGATTCCCACCACCGAGGCATTCTCGCCATTGACCACCACAAAATCCGCGCCGCATTTGCGCTTCAGCTGCCGCAGGGACCGGCGGACCCGCTCCACGCCGGGATTTCCCACCACATCACCTACGGCCAGTACCTTCCAATCCATGCCGGCCCTCCTTTTGTTTTTTCTTTAGTATATACCACAACGGCATTTTTCGCAAGTATCAGCCGTCGGAGAAAAACCGGCGGCGGAGCCACGTAAGCTCCGCCGCCTGCATTCATTGAATATTCTGCTTGGGGATACGGTCCAGGGTATAGCCCTGACCGTTGACATTGGTCACATCGGATGCAATGATAAAAGCATTTTTATCCAGCTTCAGGGCGGTATCCCGCACCAGGGAATACTTGCCTGCGTAGACAACGCTGAGAATGGCCTGCTGGGGCTGGCCCTCATAGCCGCCCTCGATCTCCAGCATGGTCACACCGCAGTCCACATCCTTTATGATCTGCCTGCGAATCGCCTGAATCTCAGGAGAAATAATAATGACCTGAATCTTTTTCTCGCCGGAGACCACAACCTTATCCACCGTCGTGGAGATTACCACAAGGACCACCAGGCTCAGCAGCACATTGTCCAGCCCGTTCATTGCCACCTGGATCAGGACCACCAGCGTGTCGAAAAACATGATGGACTTTCCCACGGGGATACCCTTATACTTCTTCAGAATGCACGGCGGAATATCCATACCGCCGGTGGAACCGCCGACCCGAACCACCAGTCCAATGCCGGCACCGCTGAGCACACCGCAGAAAAGGGCAGAAATCACGATATTTTCGTTGAACAGGGTGCCCACCGGCAGTGATTCAAACACCGCCAGAATAATCGGATAGATAATGGTGGACAGCAGAGAGGTCGCGGCGAATTTCCACCCCATAAAGGCCAGGCCCAGCAGGAACAGGGCTCCGTTTACGCAGGCGGAAATGATGGACAGCCGAACCGGCAGAAACTGCTGAATTGCCAGGGCGATGCCATTGGCTCCTCCCAGCATGATATTGTTGGGCACCACAAAGGCACAGATTGCGAAAGCCAGCATCACATTGCCCAGGATGATGGACAGGAGAACATTTATCTTCTGTTTCATGCTCAGCCCTCAGCCACGACGATTTCGGAAACCTTCAGGCCGGGATTCCGGCGGCAGGTAAAGTCGATAGCCCAGTAGCTGGAAAATACCAGCAGGCTGCGGCCCCGGTAGTCCTCCAGCAGCTCCGCGTCGGAGCCCAGGTTCAGATCCGTCAGGTCACCGGGGTATTCGTCGATGAGGCGGATTTCTTCGTAGGGCAGGTTTTCCATCCGCAGGTCCACACCGTACTCCGTCTTCATCCGGTACTGGAACACTTCCAGCTGCAGCACGCCCACAACGCCCACAATGACCTCCTCCATACCGGAGTTGGGTACTTTAAAAATCTGAATGGCACCTTCCTGGGCGATCTGCTCGGTGCCCTTGACAAACTGCTTGCGCTTCATGGAGTCCTTTGCGGAAACCCGGCAGAAATGCTCGGGGGCGAAGGTGGGGATGCCGGAATAGGTGAACTTCTTACCGGGGGCGGTGATGGTGTCACCAATGGAGAAAATGCCCGGGTCGAACACACCGATCACGTCACCGGCGTAGGCCTCCTCCACGATTTCCCGCTCCGCAGCCATCAGCTGCTGGGGCTGGGAAAGGCGCATTTTTCTGCCGCCCTGAACGTGGTAGTATTCCTTGTCCCGCTCGAACTTGCCGGAGCAAATCCGCATAAAGGCCAGCCGGTCCCGGTGGGCCTTGTTCATGTTGGCCTGGATTTTGAACACAAAGGCAGAAAAATCCGGGGAGAAGGTATCCACCACGCCATCGCTGGAGGTTCTTGCCAGCGGCGGCGGGGTCAGCTTCAGGAAGGCCTCCAGGAAGGGCTCGATGCCGAAGTTGGTCAGTGCGGAGCCGAAGAACACGGGACTCAGCTGACCGCAGCGGACAGCCTCCATATCCATCTCCCTGCCGGCGGACAGCAGCTCCACGTCATCGATCAGCTGCTGATGCTTGCTTTCGCTGTCCAGAAGCCGGGCAACCTGAGGATCGTACAGATCCGCCTCCAGCTTGTCTGCCTTGGCCCGGCCATTGGGACCGGAGAAGAACAGAAGCTCGGCCTTTTCCCGGTCGTAAACGCCCTGGAAATCCTTGCCGCAGCCGATG
>CAZDFB010000079.1:0-8143 GCA_964504605.1 uncultured Oscillospiraceae bacterium
TGAACCTGAACCAGGCCGCCCATGGCGACCGGGAGCATGGCTTCATCGGCGCCCGCCTGAGAATGCACCGGAAGGTTATCGCCGGTTACTGGCAGAATCCTGAGGTTCTGGGCCGCATCGGTGACTGGATGAAGGCCGCTGTTGGCGTTGCCGTCTCTAAGAGCATGAAGGTTATGCGCTTTGGCGACAATATGCGGGAAGTTGCCGTCACCGAAGGCGATAAGGTGGAGGTCCAGACCAAGCTGGGCTGGCAGGTCAACACTTGGGCAACCGGCGATCTGGTTAAGGAAATGAACGCCGTCACCGAGGAAAAAATTGATGCCCTCATGGCGGAATACACCGCAAAGTACGACATTAACACCTCCAATGTGGAAGCCATCCGCTATCAGGCAAGAGAAGAAATTGCCATGAAGAAGATGCTGGATGCAAACGGATGCAAGGCTTTCTCCAACACCTTCCAGGACCTCTACGGCATGGAGCAGCTGCCCGGCCTGGCCTCCCAGCACCTGATGGCTTTAGGGTATGGCTACGGCGGCGAGGGCGACTGGAAGGTTTCCGCCATGACTGCCATTATGAAGGCCATGGGCGAAAACGGCAACGGTGCGTCCGCTTTCATGGAGGACTACACCTACCATCTGGTGGAGGGCCAGGAGTATTCTCTGGGTGCCCATATGCTGGAGGTTTGCCCCTCTCTGGCAGACCCCAACGCCCGCCCCAAGATTGAGACCCACCATCTGGGTATCGGTATGAACGAAAAGGATCCCGCCCGTCTGGTATTTGAGGGCAAGGAAGGCGATGCCATTGTGGTCAGCCTGATTGATATGGGCGGTCGTCTTCGTCTGATCTGCCAGGATATCCATTGCGTTAAGCCCATTCTTCCCATGCCCAACCTGCCTGTTGCCCGTGTCATGTGGCAGGCAGAGCCCAACCTGACCGATGGCGTGGAGTGCTGGATCACTGCCGGTGGTGCCCACCACACGGTGCTGTCCTACGACGTTACCGCCGAGCAGATGAAGGACTGGGCCCGGATGATGGATATTGAGTTTGTCCACATCAATAAGGACACCACTGTGGATGCCCTGGAAAAGGAACTGTTCCTGAACGATCTGGCCTGGAAGCTGAAGTAAGTCGGCAGGACCGACAGCCAATGCGTGCAAGGTGCAGTGCAAATCGTTACTGCCCCTGGCCACTCGGTATCGTTACTGCGTCAAAAGGAGCAATGCTATGTTAGAAGAATTAAAGAAAATCGTTTGCGCCGCCAATCTGGAGCTGCCGAAGTATGGCCTGGTCACTTTCACCTGGGGCAATGTTTCCGGTGTTGACCGGGAGAAGGGGCTGATGGTCATTAAGCCCTCCGGCGTGGAATACGACCACATGACCCCGGAGGATATGGTGGTCGTTTCTCTGGAAACCGGCGAAAAGGTAGAGGGTAAGTGGAAGCCCTCCTCCGACACGGCTACCCATGTGGCCCTGTACAATGCTTTCCCCAATATCGGCGGTGTTGTTCATACCCATTCCCGCTGGGCAACGTCCTGGGCTCAGGCCGGACGCAGCATTCCCGCCTACGGAACGACCCATGGTGACTACTTCTATGGAGAGATTCCCTGTACCCGGAAGATGACCCCTGCGGAAATCGGCGGTCAGTATGAGATGGAGACCGGAAATGTCATCATCGAAACCTTCCGCGGCAAGGAGGCGGATGATGTTCCCGCCGTGCTGGTCCATTCCCATGGCCCCTTCACCTGGGGCACCGATCCCCACAATGCTGTCCATAACGCCGTTGTTCTGGAGGAACTGGCATTTATGGCTTTCCACACGGAGGCCATCACACCCGGCAAGGAGTCCATGCAGCCCGAGCTGCTGGACAAGCACTATCTGCGTAAGCATGGCAAAAATGCCTACTACGGTCAGGGCTAAGGAGGAAGAATATGACTGATGTAGAAAAGAAGCAGCTGAAAATCAATGCCTGCAAGGTTCGTATGGGTGTTATTGAGAGTACCCATGGAGCAAAGGCAGGACATCCCGGCGGAAGCCTGTCGGCTGCGGATATGTTTACCTATCTGTATTTTAAGGAGCTGAACGTTGACCCCGCAAACCCAAAGTGGGAGGACCGTGACCGGTTCGTATTGAGCAAGGGCCACACTGCCCCGGGCCTGTATTCGGCCCTGGCAAACCGTGGCTTCTTCCCGGTGGAGGATCTGCCCACGCTGCGTCATATCGACAGCTATCTCCAGGGACACCCCAATATGAACACCGTCCCTGGTGTGGATATGTCCACCGGCTCTCTGGGCCAGGGCATTTCCTGTGCTGCCGGTATGGCCCTGGGTGCCAAGCATCAGGGCAAGAGCTTCCGTGTCTACACACTTCTGGGTGACGGCGAGATTCAGGAGGGCCAGGTCTGGGAGGCCTGTATGCTGGCTGCCCACTATAAGCTGGATAATTTCTGCGTGATCGTCGATAACAATGGCCTGCAGATCGATGGCAAGGTGGATGATGTTATGAGCCCCTATCCCATTGACGAGAAGCTGAAGGCCTTTGGCTTCCATGTGGAAGTGATCGACGGACACGATTTTGACCAGATTGAGAACGCTATGAACATTGCCCGGCAGACCAAGGGCCAGCCCACTGCCATTGTCATGAAGACCACAAAGGGCAAGGATGTTTCCTACATGGAAAATCAGGCCGGCTGGCACGGCAAGGCTCCCAACGATGCGGAGTATGCCCAGGCAATGACAGAACTGAATGCCATTCTGGCAGGACTGGAGGGTAAATGCAATGGCTGAGATGAAGAAAATCGCAACCCGCGACAGCTACGGTAAGGCCCTGGCGGAGTTGGGTGCTGAGCATGAGAATCTGGTGGTCCTGGACGCGGACCTGGCAGGTGCTACCAAAACCGGCACCTTTAAGAAGGCTTTCCCGGAGCGTCATTTTAACTGCGGCATTGCGGAGGCAAACATGATTTGTGTGGCAGCCGGTATGTCCACCACCGGACTTGTGCCCTTTGCCAGCTCCTTTGCCATGTTTGCTGCCGGACGGGCCTTCGAGCAGGTTCGCAATTCCATCGGTTATCCCCACCTGAACGTGAAAATCGGCGCAACCCATGGCGGCATCTCCGTGGGTGAGGACGGTGCAAGCCACCAGTGCTGCGAAGATTTTGGCCTGATGCGTACCATCCCCGGAATGGTGGTTATGAGCCCTGCTGACGATGTGGAAGCGAGAGCCATGGTCAAGGCGGCCTATGCCCATGAGGGCCCCGTGTATATGCGCTTTGGACGTGCCGCTGTGCCCGTTATTCACGAGGAAGATTATACCTTTGAGATCGGCAAGGGTGAGGTCCTGCGGGAAGGCACCGATGTTGCGATTATTGCCAACGGCCTGATGGTCTATGAAGCAATTGTCGCTGCGCAGGAGCTGGAAAAGGATGGGCTCAACGCTATGGTCATCAATATGGCAACCATCAAGCCCCTGGACGAGGAGCTGGTTTTGAAGGCTGCCAGGACCTGCGGCAGAATTATCACCTGCGAGGAGCATTCCGTCATCGGTGGTCTGGGTGAAGCTGTCAGTGCCTACCTGTCTGAGGTGCATCCCACCCCGGTCAAGCGCATTGGTGTCAACGATGAATTCGGTCACTCCGGCCCTGCCGGTGAGCTGCTGAAGCAGTTCGGCCTCAGCGCTGCCAATATTGCCCAGACGGCGAAGACTTTCTGCGGAAAATAACGGTTTCTTCCATAATTGAATGAGGTGGGTTTATGAAGATCAAAAAGCTTCTGGCAATTCTTCTGGCTGCGGTTATGGTTTTCTGCGGTGCGGCAGTGGTCAGTGCGGAGGGCTGGTCGGTTGTTTGTACGACCCTCGGCGCCGTGAGCTCCGAGCCTCTGCCGGTATCCACAGCGCCCAAAACATGGACATTTGTTTCTACCAGCCATGAGGGCACTTCCCAGAATTACGAAACTGCTGCCATTAATGTTTTCAGCGGCACAGGCTGGGAAATGACCATACGTTCCGACAGCTTCGCTGTGTCCACCGTCAATGGCTGGGGAACCGCCGGCGAGGAAGCTGTTGGCGGAAAGGCATACCCCGGCGACTGGACGGCCTGGCTTGCCGCCAATCAGGCAGGCGCTCCCTGCAAGGTTACTGCTCAGGTTGTTGCCGGCAAGGACAGCAATTATATTGTCGTCGGCTTCAGCAACAACGGTGTTACCAATGTCTATAAGGTGCCGACCTCTGCGGCACTGGACTCTGTGAATCTCTATCTGACCGGTGAAAACTGTACCCTGACCAATCTCCAGTCCACCGATTCCCACATCAGCCTTTCCGGCGCAATTGCGTCCATTCCCACCGAAGAGCCTACGGCCTGGTCCGTGGTCTGCACAACCCTTGGCGCGGTAAAATCTCAGGCCCTTGCCGTTTCTACAACGCCAACCACCTGGACCTTTACCTCCACGACCAATGCGGATGCCGCTAACAACTGGGATTCTGCCGCGCTGGATGTGACCAGCGGCAACGGCTGGGAGCTGACTGTCCGGTCTGATTCCTTCGCTGTTTCCAATGCCAACAACTGGGGAACCGCCGGCGAGGATGCTTTTGGCGGGAAATCCTATCCTGCCGATTGGGCCAGCTGGCTGGAAGCCAATCATGCCGGTTCTTCCTGCAAGGTGACGGCTCAGACGGTTGCGGGAACAGATTCCAACTACATTATCGTTGGCTTTTCCAATAATGGGGTAACCAATATCTATGTCGTGCCGACTTCTGCGGCGGTGGATTCCGTCAAGGTGTACCTGACCGGTGAAAACTGTGTTCTTACGGATCTGCAAAGCTCCACAGCCCATATTGATCTCAGCGCGGCGGCTGCTTCCGTTGCGCCCAAGAAGCCGGAACCCAGTGAGCCGGAAACCACAGAGCCTGAAACCACGATTCCGGAGACCAAGCCGGAAACCTCGGAACCAAAGCCTACTGAGCCGAAGCCCACTGAGCCGGAAACCACTGCTCCCGAATCGCCCTCCGGCTGGGAGGTGGACTGCCCGACCTGGTGGGGCGGTCATTCCGCCCCGGTGAAGCTGACAGAGAGCATTCAGTCCTGGACCTTTACCTCCACCAGCTATCCCGACGCGGTGAATAACTGGGAAACCGGTACGGTGGTAATCTGGAGAAGCGACAACGGTTCCATGGCCGGCCCCAATTATTTGGAGGAGCTGCTGGTCCGGTCTGACAGCTATGCGGTATCGGAAGAATTCTTCTGGGGTACCGCCGGTCAGAATTCCTTCAACGTCAAGCGCTATCCTGCGGATTGGGATGCCTGGCTTGCGGATAATAAGGCGGGAGCGTCCTGCACCGTCACGGCACAGCTGGTCAATGGCTATATCGTGGTGGGCTTCAGCAATAACGGCGTAACCAATGTTTATGTGGTCCCTCAGAATACGACCCTGGGATCAGCCGTGTATCTGTCCCTGACAGGTGAGAAATGCAAGCTGACCGGATGGGCCTCTACAACGAATCACATCGATATCAGCGCTGCGGCTGCTTATGCCGCCAGCCAGAATCAGGCACCTGCGGATCCCAGCAACCCCAGTACCGGTGACAGCGCTTTGGTGCTGCCCATGCTTCTGGTTATGACACTTTCCGTCGGTGCGCTGACCGTGCTGAGCGGTAAAAAGCGGATACTTTAAAAAACGAAACAGGAACGTGTTTTGCAGGCCGGAGGGTTTCCCTCCGGCCTGTTTTTCACTTTACGCTGCCGACGCCTTGCACCATGAGGGAGAATGTGGTATACTGTTTGCAAGAAAGGTTGTACTTTATGAGGAGATTTGCTTATGGATCAGGAAATACTGAGCCGCCTGCAGAGAATAACGGAAGAAGAACAGGCTATTTTAAACGGAAGAACCACCATCGACCGGGAGCTGTATATGCAGGGAACGGGAAACACCATCAATGCCCAGAAGCTTCTTGCTGCGGGAAAACGGATTACCATTCGTCCCCACACCCGCTTTATTCACTTCCCGGAGCATCGGCACGACTTTGTTGAGCTGGTCTATATGTGCCGGGGGGAGACGACCCATATCGTAAATGGATCCCGGATTCGACTGCGCCAGGGAGGCCTTTTGTTCCTCAGTCAGAGCGCTACCCATGAGGTGTGCAGGGCTGGGGAGGCGGATGTGGCTGTAAATTTCATTATTCTGCCGGATTTCTTCAAGACGGCACTGACCGCCCTTGGGGAGGAGGAAACACCCCTGCGCAGGTTCCTGGTTGACAGCCTCTGCCGACAAAATACCGGACCGGGCTACCTGTATTTTGACATTTCTGGGGTAAAGCCTGTGGAAAATTTGGTAGAAAATTTGCTTTGGTGCCTCCTTGGGGAGAGTCCCAATAAGCGGAAAATGAGCCAGATGACAATGGCGCTTCTTTTTATGCAGCTGGTGGGCCGTACGGAAACGCTGGTGGAGCACGATGAGGAAAACGCAGTGGTTTTCAGGGTTCTTCGCTATATTGAAACCAATTATGTGGGCGGCAGCTTTGAGCAGCTGGCTGGATTGCTGCATTACGACCCCTCCTGGCTCTCCCGGGAAATCAAGCGCAGGACAGGGAAAAACTATACTCAGCTGGTTCAGGAGAAGCGGCTTGCGCAGGCGGCCTTCCTGCTGAAAAACACAGAGCGGAACATCAGCGACATTTCCGGTGCTGTTGGATACGAAAATATCAGCTATTTCCATCGTATTTTTTTCCAGATCTACGGAGAAACGCCACGACATTACCGTATGCAAGAAAAGACACTTTTTTAGAAATATGAAGACCTCCTTTTTCGTATACTTCTGTTGTATACTGATACAGAAGATGGGAAAGGAGGTCCTTTCTGTGAAATATTATCTTGCAATCGATATTGGTGCCTCCTCCGGGCGGCATATTGTGGGCTGGCAGGAGGATGGCGAGGTTTGCACGAGGGAGGTTTACCGTTTCCCGAACGGTGTCCGGGAGGAGAATGGGCACCTTGTTTGGGAGATTCAGAAGCTGTTTTCTAATGTAGTCATGGGAATTTCCAAGGCATTCGAGGAATTTCCCTGCATCGAAAGTCTGTCCATCGATACCTGGGGCGTAGATTATGTGCTGCTGAAGGGCGATGAGGAAGTATATCCCGTCTATGCTTATCGGGACAGCCGGACGGAAGCAGTGATTCCCCAGGTTCACGAAAAGATGCCTTTTTCGGAGCTCTACCGCCGCACCGGATGCCAGTTCCAGCCCTTTACCACCGTCTACCAGCTTTACAACGACAAGGTTAACGGACGGCTGGAGGGGGTCACGGATATGCTTATGATCCCGGAATACCTGATGTGGAAGCTCTGCGGAGTGAAGGCCCGGGAATATACCGATGCCACCACCACCGGGCTGGTAAATGCCGGAACCGGGGCGTTCGATATGGAGATCGTGGATACTCTCGGATATCCGAAGCATCTGTTCCCTAAGCTCAGCCAGCCGGGGACGGTTTTGGGGACGCTGCGGCCGGAAATTGCGGAAGCTGTGGGCGGCAACTGCAACGTCGTCCTCTGCGCAACCCACGATACCGGCTCTGCCGTGGAGGGTATCCCCATGGAGGGAAATCATCCCTATATTTCCTCCGGCACCTGGTCGCTTTTGGGCGTGAAGACCCACAAGCCCATTACCGATAGCGGCAGTGAAGTTGCCAACTACTCCAACGAGGGCGGCGTGGGATACAACCGCTACCAGAAGAACATTATGGGAATGTGGCTGGTAAACGAATTGAAGCGGGACATCTGCCCGGATCTGGCTTTCCCGGAAATCGTGAAAGCAGCAGAAGAAAGCACCTGCGATACTATGGTGGATGCCAATGCACCGGAATTTCTGGCCCCCAAGAGCATGAAGGAAGCCTTCGACAAGGCCACCGGAAACGCCCTGACCACCGTTGGCGACTATTTCCGCTGCGCCTACCGTTCCCTGGCGGTCAGCTACAGGCAGGCAATCCAGGAACTGGAAACCAACACCGGCGGGGGCTTTGAAAAGCTCTACATCGTGGGCGGTGGTGCGAAAAATGCCTTTCTGAATGCCCTGACGGAAGAAACGACCGGCAAGAAGGTCATTGCCCTGCCCATCGAGGCCACAGCCTTGGGCAATCTCAAAATACAGATGGAGGTAA
>CAZDFB010000080.1:0-7688 GCA_964504605.1 uncultured Oscillospiraceae bacterium
CGTACTTCAGCAGGTGAGCCAGCATCTTGGGAGAGGTCAGGTCGTTGATAGCGACAACCTCAAAACCCTCAGCACCGAACATCTGACGGAAAGCCAGACGGCCGATACGGCCAAAACCATTGATAGCAACTTTAACAGACATTGGAATTTCCTCCATTTCAAAATTACTGCTTGCGCAGCATATTGGACTTATGATGCACAGAATCGATATGTCCGTACGGATTCATTATACAATAACCGGTCGGCGTTGTAAACTGTAAAAATTGTAAAATTGCAATTTTTTTTGCAGAAAGAATGGTACAATTTGCTTATTCCCACGCAACCGACGAGTTCATGGGGACAACTGCCACATAACTGGTGCCGATTCCCAGCTCCAGGGGCGTTCCGTCCTCCAGGGTGTATACAAAATCCCCCCGCACGCTGTCGTGGCTCCACACGATGGGAACCAGCCTTCCGCCGCAGGCGAACATTCCCCGGCGCTCTCTGCCGGTAAGCTCCACCGTCCAGTGGACACCGTCGCTCTGCATATAGCAGTCGGTAAAGAGCACCAGCACATTCCGGAAGCCCAGTGTCTCTCCCGTGGCACCATCCACCCAGTCCCTGCCGAACTGGCTGCCCAGGTACAGGCCCGTTTCCGGGTCATAGGTCATGGTCGTGGACTTATTACCCACGCCATAGGTGATTTTCACCTTTTCCGCCCCTTCCCCATCGGGCACGGCATCATCGGAAAAACTGAGGCCGTAGTCCGTGGGCTCTTCATAGCTCAGGTAGCAGCCATAGCCCCTTGCCGCCTCCAGAATCTCCGCTCCCCGTCCAAACAGGGTATGCTCCAGAGCATATCCGTCGCTGAGCCGGGTCTGGCTCCGGTAGAAGCATTCCTGCACCAGCGCGTCCAAATGGCCCATATCCAGCTGCCGCATGGACCGCTGAGCCTCCTCACTGCCGCCGGCGTGGACAAATACCGCGTCATAGGCCAGGGAAAGCTCCACAAAATACTGCCGGGCCGAGCGGATGGAGCCGATTTCCTCCACAGAGCCGATATCCGTAAACAGGCCGATGCAGCGGGTAGTGCCGCCCTCGGTCAGAAATTCATAAACCATCTGGGCCTGGCTGATGCCGTATTGAGGCAGGGCCGCCTGGACATTATTATACGAGACGGTAAAGGGCCGGGCCGTCACCGGCTCCGCCTCCCCCTCCCCCGTCAGGGGATTGGCATAGAGCAGCGGAGGCTGGGTCTGCTGAGTTTCCCGGCTCTCCACCTCCGGCTGGGCAGGCTCCCGGGATTCCTGCGGCACCGGCTGGGAGGCCCCCTCCGACGATGGCACAGGCCCCTCCTCCCGGGTGCAGCCCCACAGGAAAAGCATACTCAGCGCCAGCATCCAAACAAATACCTTTTTCATTTTGGTCATCCTTTCCTTTTGCAAAAGATGTGCGTATGCGGTCAGAATCACTATACCACCGTTTCTTTCATTCGGAAAGGCCGGGGACAAATCAAAAACCGCCCGACACCCCGGGTATATTCCCGGGATATCGGGCGAAAAAATCCGCACCGGGGGCGGCTCCCCGCTTCCGCGCTTTTTCTACAGGCAGGCTCACCCTCTCAGGGAAGCCAGGAATCCTTCCATCCGGTCCAGTCCGGTTTTCAGCGCCTCATCGCCGCAGCAATAGCTCAGCCGGATGTGGTCATCTCCGCCGAAGCAGCTTCCCGGTACCGCCGCCACCCCGGCCTCCTGTATCATCCGGGTGCAGAAGGTAGCGGAATCCATGCCAAAGCCGGCAATGGAGGGGAACACATAGAAGGCCCCCTGGGGCATGGGGAAGGAAAGCCCCATATCCGTCAGCCGGCGGCACACATAGTCCCGCCGCCGGCGATAGGTCTGCCGCATAGGCTCCGGGTCCGTCTCCAGCGCCGCGGCGGCGGCACTCTGCAGGAAGGTGGGTACCGCGGTAACCGTAGCCGCGCTGAGCAGCAGCAGCCGCTCCATCACATATTCGGGGCAGGTCAGATATCCCACCCGCCAGCCGGTCATGGCATAGGGCTTGGAGAAGCTCTGGCACAGGATGGTCTGCTGCCGCAGCTGGGGATCCAGCGTCAGGTCCGGGCAGGGCGCGAAGCTCAGCTGACTGTACACCCCGTCCCACACCAGAAAAATCGGCTTGCCCAGAATGGCCCGCTTTACCGCCGCCAGGCTCTGTTCATGGAACACCGTGCCGCTGGGATTGCAGGGAGAATTGATGACCACTGCCTTGGTTCTGGGGGTAATGGCAGCCTCCAGGGCCTGCCCATCGATCTGGAAGCCGGTTTTGGAGATGTCCAGAGGCACCACCCGGGCCCCCGCCACCGCCGCGATGCTCTCGTACAGATTAAAGCAAGGCGTGGGAACGATAATCTCCTCCCCCGGGTTCAGGATTCCCAGCAGTGCCGTAAACAGGGCCTGGCAGGCCCCGACGGTAATCAGCACCCGGTCCTCTGTAACAGGATTCCCCCGGGCCGTCTCATAGCGGGCCACAGCCTGCCGCAGTTCGGCAGTGCCCTGATTGGGGGCATAGTGGGTCTGCCCCTCGTCCAGCGCCCGGACAGCCGCCTCCCGGATAGCCGGAGGCGTGTCAAAATCCGGTTCTCCGATGGTCAGCAGGACGCAGCCCGGTGTCTGCCGTGCCAGATTGGTAAACTGGCGAATCTGGCTCCGCTTCAGTTGATTCAGATTCCGGTTCATTGGGATCATAAGAATGTCTCCGCCAATGTCTCAAAGAGATCGGCGCCCTTCAGCAGGATCCTTTCGTCAAAATCAAAGTCCGGGGCGTGCAGCGGCGACACATCCCCCAGTCCCAGGAAGAAAAACAGGCCGGGCAGCCGCTGCTGATACCAGGAAAAGTCCTCGGTGGTCATGCTGGGTGCCTCCAGCGGCGAAAGGGCCACCCGCTCCGCCGCCCGGCGGTACAGCTCCGGGGGATTCATCACCGGGGGATAGCCCTGGCTCATTTCGATTTCCACCCGGCAGCCCCTTTCCCGGGCCACCGCCTCACCGGCCTCCCGGATTCCCGCCTGAAGGGCGGAAAACACCTCCGGCTGAAATGCCCGCAGGGAGCCCTCCATCCGGGCATGGTCCGACAGGGCGTTGCATACGCTTCCGCTTTGGAACACGCCGAAATTCAGGATCCGGTATATCCGCTCCGGCAGCGCTTCCTCCAGCCTCCGGACCCGGCTGTAAAAGTCCACCGCCGCCGCTGTGGCATCCACTCCCTCGGCGGGTCTGGCAATGTGGCAGGCCTGACCGTATATATCCACGGTAATCTGGCTGGAGCGGCTCATCATCTCGTTTTCCCGGCAGAACACCCGGCCCGCCTCCAGCCCCGGCCACAGATGCAGTCCAAAAATCGCCCGGACAGCGTACTTCTCAAAAATTCCCGTTTCGCACAGATCTCTGGCCCCGCCGGTGGTCTCCTCCGCCGGCTGAAACACCAGCAGCACATTTCCGGGGAGGGATTTTTTCCTGCTGAGCCGCCGGGCCAGCTCCAGGACAATCGCCATGTGCCCATCGTGACCGCAGGCGTGCATTTTCCCCGGATGCGCCGACCGATAGGGCACCGGATTCTCCTCCTGAATGGGCAGTGCGTCGCAGTCCGCCCGGAAGGCCAGTGTGTCCTCCCTGCCAAAGTCAAAAAACGCAGCCAGAGCCCCCGCCATCGGGGAAAACACCCGGCAGCCCAGCCCGGACAACGCCCGCTCCAGATACGCCATGGTTTCCCCCAGCTCCCGGTCCAGCTCCGGGATCCGGTGCAGCGCCCGGCGGTCCTCCACGATTCCCACTGCGACCACTCCTTCTCAAAATAATTTAGGTCATTATATCCCAACAGCCCGGAGGTGTCAATTTTTTGCTTGTGTTTCCAGGGAAAAAATGATACCATGGAGCATATCTCTTTTCGTATATCCCAGATTTTCGATCCCGAGGCGATCTCTATGAACCAATATCCCAGGGGCGGGCTGATCGGCAGAACGGTCCACGCCTGTCGCTCCATTAAAGAAATGCGCATCCCTCTTCACGCCGCCAACGCCTGCTACTTTATCGTTCTGGCGCTTTTTCCCGCGCTGCTGCTGATTCTCTCCCTGCTCCGCTACACCCCGCTGGAGGTGGAAACACTGGTGGACTTTCTGGGCGATATTTTCCCCCAGGCTCTGATGTCCAGCGTGGAGGAGCTGGTCATTGGCACCTATCAGAACAGCTCCGGCGCTCTGGTTGGCCTGACGGCGGCAACAGCCCTCTGGTCCGCCAGCCGGGGCATCTACGGCCTGCTCACCGGGCTGAACGCCATTTACGGCGTGTCCGAAAGCCGGAGCTACCTGTACACCCGGACCATCAGCGTGGTGTATACCTTCCTGCTTTTTCTGGTAATCCTGCTGACATTGGCGCTGCACGTATTCGGAAGCACCGTTCTGGGTATGCTCACCATGATCGACAATAAGGTTTTGATTTTCCTCATCGACCTGGTGGATTTCCGCTTTTTCTTCCTGCTGAGCGTCCAGACCCTGATCTTCACCATGGTCTTCATGGCCCTGCCCAATAAGCGCAACCGGTTCTGGGAAAGCCTTCCCGGCGGTGTTTTCGCCTCCCTGGGCTGGCTGATTTTCTCCGATATTTACTCCGCCTATGTGGAAAACTTCAATCGCTACGCCAATATCTACGGCAGCGTTTACGCGGTGGCGCTGGCAATGCTGTGGCTGTACTTCTGCATGAGCATTCTTTTCTACGGCGGCGCGCTGAACCGCTATCTCATGGAGCAGCGGGCCTTTCCCCAGCGCTGATTCTTCTCCAAATATTACCTGTTTGTAAATTTTTCGGCTGTTTACGCTGTGTTCACATCTGTAAAATAGGATAAAAAGGAAACACAAAAAAGGGGGAAGCGGGATGTTCGGCTATGTCAACGCCAATTGGAAGGCACTGTCCGGGGAGCAGCGGGAGCGCTATCAGGCAGCCTATTGCGGCATCTGCCGCCGGATCCGGGAGCAGTCCGGAAATCCCGCCCGGCTCACCCTGAGCTATGATATGGCCTTCCTGAGTCTGCTTCTAATGAGCCTTTACGAGCCGGAGGAGGCCACCGGTTCCATGCGCTGCGGCCT
This sequence comes from uncultured Oscillospiraceae bacterium, assembly GCA_964504605.1. Taxonomy (GTDB): domain Bacteria; phylum Bacillota; class Clostridia; order Oscillospirales; family Oscillospiraceae; genus Faecousia. The sequence goes on from CAZDFB010000080.1 coordinate 5,120, forward strand.
GCATCCGGTCCACAAGCGCCCCTGGCTGGACAGCCCCTATATCTGCTATGGCGCGGATATGAATGTGGCCCTGGCCTACTATAACTGTCTGGACGACTGGAATGACGATGGCAAGCACACCGCCAAACTCATGGCCCGGACTCTGCAGGAGCCTTTTTCCGGCATTCAGGCCCGGTATCCCCGGCAGTGCGAGGCCATCCGCCGCTGCATTGCGCGCCTGACCGCCCTGGAAAAGGAGAACTGTCCCAATCCCGACGAATGCGCCAACTGCTTCGGGGAGCTCATGGGCGAGCTTTTCGTTTTTCAGGAGGATCTCTGGTCCCCCACCCTGCGGCAGATGGGTCTGGCCCTGGGCCGGTTCATCTATCTGCTGGACGCGGCGGTGGACTACGATAAGGATAAGCGAAAAGGGAAATACAATCCCTACCTGGCTATGGGTATGGAGAAGGACTGGGCCCGCTGGGAGGAATATCTGGTTCTTTCCATGGGAAAATGCACGGAATATTTTGAAAAATTGCCTCTGGTTCAGGACAAAGCACTGCTGGACAACATTCTCTACAGCGGTGTCTGGCTGATGTGGCGGACAAACGGAAAAGAAGGGAAACAAAAAAATGATCGATGATCCATATAAAGTCCTCGGTGTCAGCCCCGATGCCTCGGATGATGAGATCAAGCGCGCCTACCGGCGGCTGGCAAAAAAATACCACCCGGACCTGAACCCCGGCGACCAGGAGGCCGCCCGGAAAATGCAGGAGGTCAACGCGGCCTACGAGCAGATCAAGAATCCGGAGAAGGCCGCCCCCAATCCCGGCTCCGGCAGCTACGGTTCCGGCGGCTATGGCGGCTACGGCGGCAGCTATCAGGAATACGATCCCTTTGGCTTCGGCGGCTATTCCCGCCGCCAGAGCACCGCGGGGGCCAATACCGGCGACCAGTACCAGCGCTCGGCCTATCAGTATATCCGCTACCACCGCTATCAGGAGGCCCTGAACACTCTGCAAAGCTCCTCCAACCGGGATGCCCGGTGGTACTATCTCAGCGCCCTCGCCAATTCCGGCCTGGGCAATCAGGTCACCGCCCTGGAGCATATCCGCCGGGCCGTTTCCATGGAGCCGGATAACGACGAATATCTGGAGCTTCTAAACCGCATGGAAAGCGGCGGTGCCGCCTACCGCCGGCAGGCCGACAGCTTCGGCGGCTTTCACCTGCGCGGAAACCCCTGCCTGAATCTGCTGCTGTGCTATTTTGCCCAGATTTTCTGCTGCAACGGCAGATTCTATCTGTGCTGCTGATTCCGTCCGCAGCCAATCAAACAAAGGAGGATCCCTATGAACGCACAGGAGATCATCGAATACATCCGAACCTCAGAAAAAAAGACCCCGGTAAAGGCCTATATCTGGGAATCCGCTCCGGCAGATTACCCCGGCTGCCGGGTTTTCCCCGCCGCCCCCGGGCATAAGATCGTTTTTGGCGACTGGAAGGACCTGAAAGCCGCCCTGGAAGCCAATTCCGCCGCCATCTCCCATGTGGAGCTGGAGAGCAATTGCCGCAATTCCGCCATTCCCCTGCTGGATACCAGGGATATCCCCGCCCGCATTGAGCCCGGTGCCATCATCCGGGAGCAGGTGGAGATCGGCCGGAATGCCGTGATTATGATGGGTGCCATTTTGAACATCGGCGCCGTAGTCGGTGAGGGCACCATGATCGATATGGGCGCCGTTCTGGGTGGACGGGCCACCGTGGGTCGGAATTGCCACGTCGGTGCCGGTGCGGTGCTGGCAGGTGTCATCGAACCCGCCTCCGCCACCCCCGTTGTTGTGGAGGACGGCGTGCTCATCGGTGCCAACGCCGTGGTCATTGAGGGCTGCCGCATCGGTCATGACGCGGTGGTTGCCGCCGGTGCCGTTGTTGTAGGGGATGTCCCTGCCAATACCGTCGTGGCAGGCTGTCCCGCCCGGGTCATCAAAGTCAAGGACGACCAAACCGCCTCCAAAACCGCGCTGGTTGACGCGCTTCGGGCCCTGTAACCTTTTTCGCCCTGCGGAATACCATGGAATGTGAGCACCGGGCTGCTCGCAATTCATTCTTCCGGAGGGATCTGTATGTGTAACAATAACAACAGTATCTGTGGCTGCCTGAACAACAACCTGTGGTGGATCATCATTCTGGTTCTGCTGCTGTGCAACTGCGGCGGCAACACCTTCAATGGCTGCGAGCGGGATAACTGCGGCTGCTGCTGACACACATCCGGGGGCGCTCCTTTGGGAGCGCCCCATTCTTTTCCCCGGGTGTCCCGTCTCCCGCACTTGCCTCTCCCTTTGGGAGAGGTGGCACGGCGAACGCCGTGACGGAGAGGGTTTCTTATCTCCTCCCCCCCATCTCTAAATTTCCCTGTAGGGACACCCCTCCGGGGTATCCGCCTCTTCCCCAAATACGAATCTCCCGGTCACCGCAGGAGCGGTGTCTCTACAATGCCCTTTTTGTGAAAACAACGCAGCGTAAAGCCTTCCCCTCCCTGAAGTGACCCCAAAAAGTTAGACAAATATTTCTGACTCAAATTGTTCAAGCT
>CAZDFB010000081.1:0-7630 GCA_964504605.1 uncultured Oscillospiraceae bacterium
GCAGGGAGATCAGGAAGTACATGACCATGACCAGGGGCAGGAAGCCGATAACGGCGCTGACACCGCCGATAATGCCTTCGGTCAGCAGGGCAACCAGGAAGTCGTTGCCGCCCTCCAGAGCGCCGCCGACCCATTCCTTAAAGGTATCAATCCAGCCTACCAGGAAATCTGCAATCCAGGGGCCGACCCAGGCCTGAGAAATCTGGAACACCAGGAACATGACAGCCGCGAAGTTCAGAAGGCCGCCTACGGGGTTGGTCAGAACCGCGTCAATCTTGTCCTGGAAATTCTTGTCCTTGGTCAGAACCTTACGGGTCTCTACCTTGGCGACAATCTTGTTGACGAACTCAAAACGCTTACGGTCGGCAGCTTCCACGGCCTTCTTGTCGGTCAGGTCGATGGCACCCTGGGTGTAGGGAGCCTTCTGGGAAAGACCGTTGAGGGCAGCTGCAGCCTTGACCACGTCCGCCAGACCCTCGCCTGTGGTGGAGGTGGTGTCGATCACGGGGCAGCCCAGCTTCTGGGACAGTGCCTCAACGTCGATCCGGGTTTCCTTCCGGGTGTTGATGTCGTGCTTGTTCAGCGCAACAACAACGGGAATGCCAAGCTCCATGAGCTGGGTGGTGAAGAACAGGCTCCGGCTCAGGTTGGTGGCGTCCACAATGTTGATAATGGCATCGGGATGCTCGTTTCTGACATAGGAGCTGGTGATGCTCTCCTCGGAAGTAAAGGGAGACATGGAGTAGGCACCGGGAAGGTCTACTGCGATCAGCTCCATTTCGCCTGCGTAGGCCTTCTTGATGGGGGCCTCTTTCTTGTCAACGGTAACACCGGCCCAGTTGCCGACCTTTTCGTTCCGGCCGGTCAGCGCGTTGTACATGGTGGTCTTGCCGGAGTTGGGATTGCCCGCAAAAGCAATTCTCATTTTGGATATCCTCCTTTTTCGTTTGAAAATTTTAACAGCTTTTACTGTGGAATTATACGGTGAAGGTTAGCGGAAGCTAACAGCTGGGCAAAAGACGACGCAAATCGTCTTTCGGCTGGGGTATCAAACGATGATCGCGGCTGCCAGCTGGTCATCAATGTTGTATCTGCCATCCTTGATGGAGACGGTGCAGCCGCCCTTTCTCCGGGAAACCACCGTGACGGGCTCGCCACTGTAGCAGCCGAGAGAGAACAGAAACGCGTCAAGTTCTTCGTCATCTGTCGCAATTCGCTGAATGACGTACTCCTTGCCTTCCTCTGCAACGGATAGATTCATAAAAACACCTGATTTCGGAAACGTATTTACGGTTTGCTAATGCTAACTTTTCACTTAAGAAAAGCGTTAGCCTTCGCTAACAGCGGTTATATAATAGCGCCGGTGGTAAGTTTTGTCAATCCCTTTTGTGAAATTTTTTTGAAATATTTTACTCCACGCCGGTCACCCTGTAGCCGGCTCTTTCGATGCGGGCGGTCACCAGCTGATCGGAAACCTCCTGCTCATAGCGAACGGTGGCTGTGCCGTTTTTCAGATCTACCGTGGCAGCAGCATGGGGAATGTCGTTGATGACCTCCATGACCCGATTGGCGCAGTTTTCACAGCGCATCCCCTCAATCCTGAAAATTCGGGTAGCGACGACTGCTTTCAACTTTTTCTTACGGGGCCTGTAGCTGTCGGCACTGCCGCAGCAGCCCTTCCGACCAGAGCGCCTGACTAATGTGGCGATAACAGCAATGGCAATTATGACAATAATGGCAATGATAACAGCATCCTGCATTTCGGTTCCTCCTTTGTTAGCTTTTGCTAACTGAAAGGATTTTACCATGGAAAAATCCGGAAGTCAATTGGCGAATAAAAAAAGGCTTGACAAATAGGCAGAGTGTGTGTAATATAATTGCGGTTAGTGGGAGCTAACTAAAATACTTGCAAATAGTTAGCAAATGCTAACTTGAAAAGGAGATGCTTTTCGTGGATACTGGGGAAGTGGTTCGGACCATTGCGGCCCTTATGGGGCTTGCTGCGCTGGAATATGCCTGTATCCATGTTAAAAAGAAGCTGAAAGCCAGAACCTGAAGCCGAAGGAAGGGGATACGCTATGAGCGATGAATTGTTTGTCCGGAACTGTGCGCCCACTCTTGCCGGCATCAAAACCGGCAGTATGTTTTCCTGCGCCTATGAGGAACGGTCGGCGGTGATCCGGTCACTGCGACGAATGAATCACCGGCTGAAGGCTAAGGGCCTGCGTGTGGTTCCGCTGCGCTTTTCCCAGCGAAAGGTGCTGGTGTATGTCTACAGACCCCGGCGGCTTTCGGCGGATCTTTCGGATGCGCAGGCCCGTTCCGTCCTGGAGTACTGCGGGTATCACAGCGGCAGCTGTGAGCAGTGCGTGGTACAACTGGCAAGGAGAGTTAGGCATCAGGAGGCATTTCCCCATGAAATCGGCCTGTTTCTGGGGTACCCGCCGGAGGATGTGCGGGGCTTTATGGAGAAGGGGCCTGACTGTGCCAAATGTACCGGCTTCTGGCGGGTCTACGGCGATGCGGAGGCAGCGGAAAAGAAATTTGCCCAATACCGCAAGTGCAACCGGATATACCGGGATCAATGGGCAAAGGGAAAAGATATTGAACGGCTTACCGTAGCCGGTTGATATACCATAATATATTGAAAGGTTGATTTTTTATGCGTAAGACAGCAATTGTTTATTGGAGCGGCACTGGCAACACGGAGGCCATGGCCCAGGCGGTAGCCCAGGGCGTGAATAAGGCCGGCGGAACGGCGGAGCTGTTTGAAGCCGGGGCGTTCCGTGGGGAAATGGTGGAGGACTTTGACACCATCGCCTTTGGCTGCCCTTCCATGGGCGTTGAGCAGCTGGAAGAAGGGGAATTTGAGCCCGTGTTCGCGGAATGTGAAAGCAGACTGAGCGGAAAGCATATTGCCCTCTTTGGCTCCTATGGCTGGGGCGACGGCGAGTGGATGCGCACCTGGGAGGATACCTGCTGGGGAGACGGAGCCGTTCTTGTCTGCGAAAGCGTAATCTGCATGGAAGCACCGGATGACGAGGCGCTGGAGCAGTGCAGGAGCCTGGGGGCAGCGCTGGCATAAGGAGCCGTTGGAAATTTACGAAGAAAATTCTGATAAAAGGACGCTTTTTGTGAAAATCCCCCTTTACAAATTTGAAAAGCCGATGCTATAATAAATATCCAACGTGTGGCTGACAAGCGTAATTCCGGTTGCGCTTGCCAGCCGCATTTTTTGCAATCTTATATTGGAAAAGTAAAAGCGTGTAGCCTGTGGCGTAATTCCAGCACCCCGGCTGCACGCTGTTTTTATGCAAAGAAAGGTGATCGTATGGAACAAACATCAAATGAATTTCTGAAAACAGAAAAAATCGGAACGCTGATGAGAAAGTTTGCCATTCCCTGTGTGATTTCTCTGGTGGTCGGCGCACTTTACAACATTGTGGACCAGATTTTTATTGCCAACGCCAGCTATCTCGGCTCCTACGGCAACGCCGCCAATACCGTGGTATTTCCGGTTACGGTGCTGGCATTGGGCATTGCCGTTATGATCGGTGACGGCTGCTGTGCCTTCGTCAGCATTTGCCTGGGAAAAAATGAAGCGGAAAACGCGGGCAAGAGCGTGGGAAACGCCATCGTCCTCTGTGTCGGCTCCAGCCTGCTGCTGACGGCGGGGTATCTTTTGTTCAAGGAGCCAATCCTTACACTGTTCGGAGGAAAGGTGAATCAGGAAACCTATGTGCTTTCTGAGGAATACTTCTTCTGGATTTCGCTGGGCATTCCGTTTTATATGTTTGGTCAGGCCATGAATCCTATTATCCGAAGCGACGGAAGCCCCCGATTTGCCATGGCAGCCACACTGACCGGCGCGGTGGCCAATATTATCCTGGATCCCGTGTTTATCTATGGCTTCCGCTGGGGCATGATGGGGGCGGCTGTTGCCACCGTTATTGGTCAGATTCTGACGGCAGTGCTTTCCGGGTGGTATCTGTGCCACATGAAGGCGGTGGGACTGGATAAGCGGTGCTTCCGGCTGGACGGATCCATTCTGGGGAAATTCCTGAGCCTTGGCATGACCAGCTTTCTGGCCCAGGTGTCGCTGGTAATCTCCATGGCGGCGGTCCAGAACACCTGCATGAAATACGGCGCGATGGATCCTGTGTTCGGGCAGGAGGCCTATGCCCAGATTCCCCTTGCGGTGCTGGGAATTGTGATGAAATTCTTCCAGATCGCCATTTCTGTGGCAATCGGCATTGCGGCGGGCTGCATTCCCATTGTGGGATATAACATCGGCGCCAAACGGAAGGACCGGGCGAAAACCCTATTTACCTGTCTGCTGGCGGCGGAGGCCGCGGTGGGCGGCATCGCCCTGATTATTGTGGAGTGCTTCCCACTGCAGATCGCCGGGCTTTTCGGCGCTGCCAACGAGAGTGCTTATTATGCGGATTTTGCCGTAAAATGCTTCCGCATCTACCTGTGCATGATGATTCTGGCGACCGTCAACAAGGGTACCTTCATCTATCTCCAGGCACTGGGAAAAGCTGTAGCCTCCACGGTGGTGTCGCTGACCCGGGAGATCGTATTCGGTGTGTTTTTGCCGATTATCATGCCTGTGTTCATGGGCCTGGATGGCCTGCTCTGGTCCTTCCCGGTGGCAGACCTGCTGACATTCCTGATTGCAATTATCTTTATCCGGAAAACCTACCGGGAGCTGAGTGAGGCATCCCCGGCGGTGTAACGTTATAGGCTGAGGTACAGCGCGGAAGCGCTGTACCTTTTTACGTTGTAGGCTTTTATGCAGGAAATGATGCAAAACAGCATCTTAATTTGACACACTGACGGAAATATGCTACAATGTCCCTGTTTTCCCGGCAGGCATGGTAATCTGCCGGGAGGGGAGAGGTGAAGATGGCGAAAAAGAGTCTGAAACGTATATTCAGCTGCCTGTTTGTGCTGGCGGTGTTTGTTTTAACGGCCTGGTCTGTTTTTGCCGGTGAGGACCTGGGCCGGATGCTTGATTATCTTCGTGATGCAGACGGCTGGTATATTTTGCTCAGTGTTGTCTGCGTTGTGCTGTTCATCCTGGGGGAGTCGGTGGTGATTCATTACCTGATGCACACCCTGGGGCAGCGGCACAAGGTGCTCCATTGCTGCCTGTATTCTTTCATTGGTTTTTTCTACAGCTGCATTACTCCTTCGGCCTCCGGCGGTCAGCCCATGCAGGTGGTAGCCATGCGCAAGGATAAAATTCCGGTGGCAGTGTCAACCATTGTTCTGGCAATCGTAACCGTGACCTACAAGCTGGTGCTTGTAGTCATGGGGCTGGCAGTGCTGGTACTTCGGCCTCCCCAGGTGATGCAATATCTGGACGGCGCGGAGCCGATCCTATATCTGGGCCTGGGGCTGAACGTGGTTTTTATTGCCGCGTTGCTGCTACTGATTTTTAAACCGGGACTGGTCCGGCTCTGCGGAGAGAAGCTGATTGCGTTGCTTAACCGCATCCGCCCCTTCCGGCACCCGGAGAAGATGGACCAGCGGCTCCAGCGGCTTATGCACCAGTATGAGGGGGCTGCGGAATTTTACCGAAGCCATAAGTGCGTAATCCTCAATGTTTTCGTAATCACACTGCTCCAGCGGGTTACCCTGTTTGCTGTGACTTGGCTGACCTATCGGGCATTCCGGTTGTCCGGTGAGAGCGTTGGCATGATCGTTACGCTGCAGGCAATGATCGCTGTGGCAGCGGATATGATGCCTCTGCCGGGAGGAACGGGCGTCAGCGAAAGTCTTTTTCTGATGATTTTTCATCCGATTTTCGGAGAAAACCTTGTCCTGCCCGCCATGGTCATCAGCAGAGGCATCAGCTATTATGCCCAGCTGCTGCTCAGCGCCGTTGTAACGGCAGTGGCTGCCTTTATTATTAAGGAAAGAAAGAACGATTAGAGAAAGAAAGGGTTTTCTGTATGATCCATTTTATCGGCGTATACGACTACACGGTCATCCTTACATACCTGAGCCTGATTTCCTCCGTTTTCGGTATGACCAGAGCCATCCATGGCGACTACAAGATGGCGGTATTCTGCCTTGCGCTGTCCGGCATTTTTGATGCATTTGACGGACGGGTGGCCCGCACCAAGAAAAACCGTACCGAGGATGAAAAGAATTTTGGCATTCAGCTGGATTCCCTCTGCGATGTGATCTGCTTCGGCGTTTTCCCGGCGATGATCTGCTACCTGCTGGGAGTCAGGGGCACGCTGGGCCTGGCACTGGTGTTTTTCTACTGCCTTTGTGCCGTAATCCGGCTGGCGTTTTTCAATGTTCTCGAGGCAAACCGTCAGAAAAGCGAGGGCGGCTGCAATAAAACCTACCGGGGGCTCCCGGTTACGTCCATTGCTTTTATTCTCCCGCTGACTTTCTGGCTCCAGTTTCTGGTCCCGGACCGGGTTTTTCTGATTATGCTCCACATTTTACTGCTTGTGGTGGGCTTTTTGTTTGTGCTGGATTTCCCGCTGAAGAAACCCGGCCTGAAAACCATACTTTCCATGATTGCCGTGGTGGTGATAACCGTGGGCATTATCTTTGCGTATACAAAATTCCGGGTACCTCCCGCAAATGATGAAACCAACCCCATTACCGATGGCCTGATTGAGGAATACCATGATTCTGAAACTCCGTAATGGACAGATAATCGAAAAAAAGGACGGACAGCAGAAAATCCTGTCCCTGCTTTACGGCACCCTTGCCGGACGGCTGCTTCTGAAGCCACTGATTAGGCCCTGGCTGTCCAGGCTGGGCGGAAGACTCCTTTCTACGGGTGCCTCCCGGGTGCTGATCCGCCCTTTTATCCGAAGCGCCGGAATCCGCATGGAGGAATACGAGCCACAGGACTACAAAAGCTACAACGACTTTTTCTCCCGCCGGATCCGGAAGGAATGCAGACCGGTGGATATGGACCCTGCCCACCTGATCAGTCCCTGCGACAGCAAGCTGACAGTGCTTCCTGTTACAAAGGACTGCTGCTTTACGCTGAAGAATACCAGCTATACAGTTGCTTACCTGCTTCGGGATGAGACGCTGGCCTCCCGGTACACAGGGGGCTGGGCTATGATTTTTCGGCTGGCTGTGGACGACTATCACCGATATTGCTACGCGGCACAGGGACACAAGGGGGAGAATGTAAGAATTCCCGGCGTGTTCCACACGGTGAATCCCATTGCCAATGACCATTGTCCTATTTATAAAGAGAATACCCGGGAATATACCGTGCTGTCTTCTCGTGGGTTCGGTGATATTCTGGTCATGGAGGTCGGCGCACTCATGGTGGGTAAAATTGTAAACCACCATGGAGAAGCGGAGGTCCTTCGGGGCCAGGAGAAGGGATATTTTCAGTTTGGTGGCTCGACTATTGTCATGCTGCTGGAACCCGGCAGAGTGATTCCGGATGGAGACATCCTTGAAAATTCCCGGCAGGGAGTGGAAACAGTGGTCCATTTTGGCGAAAAGATAGGCATTTCCTGCTCGAAAAATTAAAGATTCCCTCCGCACTGAAACTGATTTTGACTGTGCGGAGGGCTTTTTTATGTCCAATCAAAAAATAAATCGAAAAAAGGTGAAAAAGGGGTTGACAAAAGGG
>CAZDFB010000082.1:0-7538 GCA_964504605.1 uncultured Oscillospiraceae bacterium
TCCGCTTTGGCTTCGGCACGGACAGCATTACGGTAGGGTTTGAGTTTATGGGAACAAACGCCCCCGCCCGTGCTGTTCTCAACGCTGGCAGATGCTTGCCTTGACGAGGCTCTGGTGCCCGCTGTGAGCGATTTATTGAGGCTGAAGATGGAAACTCCAGAGATTGGTCTTGGCCCTCGTATCGATATTATCAACGATTATCTGGATGCTTCCATTGATGAGGTTGATCAGCTGATCCAATCGGTCCCTAGTGATGATAAAGTCACATGGGATGAGCTGAACTACCTGTTCTTGCAGACGGTCGGTGTCGGTGGTTAAGGTCGCAAGATAGTTCGTATTTTTGATGGCCCGATAAATGCGGACTAGAATAGAGGAGGTCTTGCCATCCCCAGTATGGACGATTTCCACGCATTCAAAAGCACCAGGTAGCCTCACACGGATTCTCGTAATCATGACCATGCTATAAACTATCTGGATAAAACGCAACCCCAAGGAGCGCTATCGTTCCTTGGGGGTACTTTTTGCCTATTTGGTTACAGGCGAGGGAGCCGGGTTACAACCGCAGACCTTCGGTTACAATATTTCGAGTGCGGTTACAGGTTCCCTGGCCGCCAGAATATTGCCACCGCAAATTGTATCCATAAGTGCATCCTTTTCCAAATAGGGACGCAATCGTTGATACAAAGCGTATCGATGGTTGCGTCCTTATTTTCTTCCTTTTTTGCCGTAATCGTAGGTATTTTCCGAACGATTACGGTTTTTTATTTTCTTTCCTTCCAATCATAGTCTGCGTAATTCGCCCTCAATACGAGCCTTCCACCCCCCGGTAATCGTTTTTCGACTGGAGTAAACGTTTTATTGCAGAAGTAATCGTTTTCATAGTAGCATTTCATAGTCAAAATCATAACCAAATGCGTTTTGGTTATGATTTTGGTCATTTCCTTGACAAACCGAATTCCGTGTATTATTCTATATTTGTCGGGATGGAGAAAGAAAACCCATCCGATTCTGGGCTGGTCATGTGCCCCAGGTTCACCCAACGTCGGAGATATTCTCCGGCAAGCCCTTGTGCCAAAGGACCGCATATCAAATGATGCAGGACAACATTGAAATTATCAATTTAGTACCCAAATTTCTGGATTTTTATAAAAAGGCTAAGGGGCGTGACTGTGAAACCCGTTTTGAATTATGGAAAAAGCATTATGGTTTTGCAGCAGTTCCTCCCGGAGAAGAAGGTGCGCTGCTTGCCAGGCAGCAGTTCGAAGCGGCATGGGAAAATTATGAGAATGTCATTCCGTTTTTGGAGCAATGGTCCCCTGACATTCAAGCAATTCACCAGTGTTTATCTAAAATAAAAAGCGAGTTGGCATACGAGCAATCTGTGGATGTTGCATGTTATCCCCTCCGGGCCATGAAATTTCCCGAAGAAAAAGTAGAAAAATTCACATTTCCATGATATAATTCTCAAAAAATATGTACATCTATTTCCTCCGGGAGGAGAAAACCATGTCTCAAGTAACCAAGCGGGCCCTGGAGCAATCCCTCAAGAACCTGCTGCTGAAAAAGCCCCTGACAAAAATCACCATAAACGACATTGCGGAGGACTGCGGAATTAACCGCATGACCTTTTACTACCATTTCAAGGATATCTACGACCTGATTGAATGGTCCTGTCTGGAGGATGCCAAGCGGGCCCTGGAGCAAAAAAAGGACTGCGCCACCTGGCAGCAGAGCCTGGAGCAGATTTTCACCGCCGTTCTGGAAAACAAGCCCTTTGTTATGAACGTCTACCGCTGTGTGCATCAGGAGCAGGTGGAAATGTATTTAAAGCCTCTGGTGGACCGGCTGGTGCTGAATATCATCCGTGAGGAGATCGGTGATATGCAGGTATCGGAGGAGGATCAGGCTTTCATTGCCCGGGTCTATTCCTACGTCATCATCGGCATCATGCTGGACTGGATCAAGGACGATATGCGCATCGACCCCAGGCAGATTGTGGAGCGCGTATCAATTTTGATGCGGGGAACCATCGCAAATGCCCTGTCCCGGTTCCAGATTTAATCATTTTCCCGATTTTGATAAAAATTTTGTCATATTGCCACCCCGTGATAAAAAAATTATCACGGGGTGATTTCTGTTTATTGAAGATTTTTCTTCCAAAAGATATAATCAGCCCATAAATTCCGACATATTATACAGAAATTATCTCAAAAAGGAGAAATGTCAATGAATACCTTTATTCTTTCCTGCGAGTCTACGGTGGATATGCCCTACAACTATGTGGCTGCCAGAAAGATTCCGGTTCTCTTTTACGCCTACAGTGTGGACGGTGCCGAGTTTCCCGATGATATGGGCCGGGATCCGGAGGCACTTCCCCATTTCTACCGGCTTCTGGAGGGCGGCAAGCTTCCCAGCACCTCTCAGCTGAACGAATTTCAATATGAAGCCTTTTTCGAGCCTCTTCTGGAGCAGGGCGACGTGCTTCACATAGCCTTCGGCTCCGGCATGACCGGCTCCGTCCGCAACGCGCAGAAGGCTGCCGAAAAGCTGCGCCAGCGCTTCCCGCAGCGGAAGATTGAAGTGATTGATTCTCTGTGCAGCTCTTCCGGCTATGGTCTGCTGGTGGATACCGCTGCCGATATGCGGGACCAGGGCTGCTCCATTGACCAGGTCCGGGGCTGGGTGCTGGACAGCCGTCAGCGGGTGCATCACCAGTTTTTCTCCACGGATCTGACCTTTTTCCGCCGCAGCGGGCGGATGTCCGGTCCTGCGGCAATGCTGGGCTCGGTTCTGAATATCTGCCCCATTATGCGGCTGGATGACGGCGGTCATATCATCGCCTATGACAAGGTCCGGGGCAAGAAAAAGGCCATTGCCACAACGGTTCAAGCCATGGCCGAGCACGCCCAGGACGGTGAGAATTATTTTGGCAAGTGCTTTATTTCCCACTCCAATTGCCTTGAGGACGCGGAGGCGCTGAAAGAGGCCATCCGGGCCCGTTTCCCCAAAATCCAGGAAGAAATTCCCATCTGTGACATTGGAACCATCATTGCCTCCCACTGCGGACCCGGAACGGTGGCAGTGTTTTTCTTTGGCGATGCCCGGGCTCCTTATCACAAAAACACAGAAAGTGAACGGTGAACAAGCATGGACAGCATTAAAAAATGGAAATGGCGTTACCTGATACTGACTCTTCTGGTCATGGCGCTGGGTATTTGTCTGATTATCTGGCCGGATATCACCGCGGGTATCCTCTGCAATCTGATTGGCGGCCTTCTGGTGATTGTCGGTGCCGTCCGGATCGTATGCTATTTTCAGCGGGGCATCAGTGTGCTCTGGCACCGCTACGAGCTGCCCCTTGGTCTGCTGGATGCTCTTGTGGGTGTCTATTTCTTCTCCCATCCTGCCAACATTCTTCTGCTGCTGCCGGTGATCGTAGGAATCATCATCATTGTAGACAGTGTTTTTAAGCTCCAGACCTCTCTGGAACTCCGGGCCATGGGTGTGCGCCGCTGGTGGGTCACCCTGGTTCTTGCCATCGTAAGCATCCTTGTGGCCATTTATCTGATCCGTAATCCCTTTGAGGGCACCATGACGCTGATGGTGTATCTGGGCATCAGTCTGGTTATCGCCAGCATCCAGGGGCTGGTCTTCCTGAAAAATGTGGCGAAGGATGTGCGCAAGCTCTCCCCCATCGACGCGGAATATATTGAGGTGGATTCGCTGTGATACATATTCTGGTCACAGGTCTCCTGTGGCTTCTGAAAATTGCCCTGCGGGTCCTTCTTCTTTGGATTCTGGTGACCGCTGTCAGTGCGCTGCTGGTGAATCCGGACAGGGAGTACGACAAAAGCAGCCCCTACTACCGCTTTCTTCTGAACAGCGCCACCGCCTTTGCCATCCGGCTTTTTGGAATCCGGCTTCAAACCCGGGGGCTGGACAAGCTACTTGCCGAAGGCCGGTTCCTGCTGGTGGGAAACCATCGCTCCAATTTCGACCCCATTCTTACCTGGCACGCCCTGAAGGGCAGAGAACTGGCCTTTATTTCCAAGCCCGAGAACTTCCACATTCCCTTTTTCGGGCGGATCATTCAAAAATGCTGCTTTCTTCCCATCGACCGGGAGGATCCCCGCAATGCCATCCGCACCATCAACAGAGCGGCAAAGCTGCTGAAGAAGGACCGGGTCTGCATTGGTGTTTACCCCGAGGGAACCCGCAGCAAGGACTGCTTTTTGCTTCCCTTCCACAACGGGGTCTTTAAAATTGCCCAGAAGGCGCAGGTGCCCGTTGTGGTCGCCGCCATTTCCGGCACAGAAAACATTCACAAAAACTGCTTCCGCCGGAGGACCACCGTTACGCTCTCCATCGTGGACGTAATGGATGGGGCCTATGTCCAGGAAAACCGGACATCCGTCATTGGAGAGCGTGCCCGGGAGGCCCTCTCCACCGCCCTGAAAGAAACAGAAGGAGCAAAAACATGACCAGCTACATGATTCTCTATAACCCTCACGCCGGGAATGGCTGTGGCGCACAAAACGCCCGGAAGCTGGAGGAAATTCTGACCGGCTGCAGGCTGGAATTCAAAGACATTACAGAAATATCGGATTATTCCAGCTTTTTTCAGGGTCTTTCCCCGGAATGCAGCCTGATTTTTTCCGGTGGTGACGGCACCCTGAACCGTTTCCTCAATGCCACGGAGGGCATTTCCCGCCCCGCTCCCCTTTTCTACTATGCCGGAGGCAGCGGCAACGACTTCCTGCGGGATGTGAAGCGCCAGGAACCGCTGATTGACCTGACACCCTATCTTGCCAATTTGCCAACAGTGACGGTGAAGGGAAAAAGCTTCCGTTTTCTCAACGGTGTGGGCTACGGCATTGACGGCTACTGCTGCGAGGAGGGCGACAGGCTCCGAAAAAACAGCCGGAAGCCGGTGAACTACACAGCCATTGCCATCAAGGGACTGCTGTTCCACTACCGTCCCACCAACGCAGTCATCACCGTGGACGGAACGCATCACACCTACCGCAGGGTCTGGCTGGCCCCCACCATGAAGGGCCGCTACTACGGCGGCGGCATGATGCCAACACCGGACCAGTCCCGGGACAATCCCCAGGGAACCGTCTCCACCATGGTTTTCCATGGTTCAGGAAAGCTGAAAACTCTGATGATCTTCCCCTCCATCTTCAGCGGCACCCATGTGCGCCACACAAAGCAGGTTGAAATTCTGACCGGTCACCGCATTCATGTTAAATTTGACCGCCCCACTCCGCTGCAAATAGACGGTGAAACCATCCCGGATGTGACCGCCTACGATATTTCTGCCCAGGCTGCCGGCTTTTCCTGCTGAAGAAGGATCTGGCCTCAAAATTGCAGGGCACCTGAAACCACACTATCGCTTGGGAGCATACGATATGAATTTATTTCTGACACTGGCATTTCTGTTTTTTATCGGGTCCGTTTCCGGCTGGGTGCTGGAAGTTTTCTTCCGGCGGTTTTTCTCCTCCGCCAACCCGGAGCATAAGTGGATCAATCCCGGCTTCTGCACCGGCCCCTATCTTCCCCTGTACGGCTGCGGTCTCTGCCTTCTGTACCTGATTGCCCAGCTGGAGCAGTCGGGCTTTATTGCGGACCCCTTCTGGAGCAAGCTGGTCCTTTTTCTGGTCATGGCTGTGTGCATGACCGCCATCGAATATATCGCCGGTCTTTACAGTCTTAAGGTCGCAAAGGTTCGCCTGTGGGACTATTCCGACGAATGGGGAAACATTCAGGGCATTATCTGCCCCCGATTTTCCCTTTTCTGGGCGATTCTCGGGGCTGTGTACTACTTCTTTATTCACCCGTGTATTCTCGGCATTCTGGAATGGCTGTCCTGCAATCTGGCCTTTTCCTTTGTAATCGGCCTTTTCTTCGGCGTTTTTCTGGTGGATGTGGTAAATTCCGCCAAGCTGGTCTCCAAGCTGAAGCACTACGCGGAGGAGAACAATGTCATCATCCGTTACGAGGCAATCAAGGCGGATATCCGCCGCAAGCACGATCAGGCCAAGCACCGCTATCACTTCTTCCGGCCCTTCCAGACACCCCTTCCCCTCAGCGAGCATTTGAAAGATTTGAAGGGTTCCTTTGAACGGATCCGGAAAAATCAGTAATTTTCTGTAAAAACCCAGACACGGACAAGTTCCGTGTCTGGGTTTTTAAGTACAGGCACTGTGTCCGAAATTGGGGAGCAGTTTTTTCTGTCCTCTCCCGTCTGCCTGCGGATATGCCCGAAAAATATGGCAAGTCAAAAATTCTTCCAAAGGCCCTTCAATTTAACGCTGGACAACAGGCTTCTTCTGGGCTATACTGGGCTTTGAAAATCAATTTTAGAAACGGGAGGCCCATTCCCATGGCACCGAAAACCAAAAAACGTATTTCCCTCCTTCTGATTGCCGCCGCAGCGGCGCTCTGCCTGATCTGGCTCTTTGAAGGCAGCATCCAGCCCATTGCAGACACCAACGGGCCTGATGATTTTTCCCTTCAGGAAATTACCGAAGACGCAATTCGCCGGTGTGACGTTGGTTCCGTTGGCGGCCCAAGCCAGCAATGGGACAGCTTGACCCAGACCACCACCTATTCCGCCGACAGCTATACCGGGGTCAGCGAAATCTACGGTGAAAATCTGGTAACGAACCAGCTGGAGATCACAGTCAACCACGCCGCCGTAACCCGGGGAAATTTTCGTCTGGTTCTGCTGGTGAACGACGAGATCGTTCACGATTTTGCCCTGAACGAGCTGACCCAGACCTATACACTGGAGGATGTGGCAGGCTATGTTGCCCTGCGGATTGCCGGAGAAAGCGCCGCCTTTCAGTTCGACTTCTTTGTGCAGTGACGGGCTGTCCCCTCTGCCAAAGCGGTCTGGCCCGGAGGCCGGAACTTTATACGCCTTTAATACGCCAACCGGCCTGTGAAGATATCACAGGCCGGCTTTTACAAGCTATAAACCATATAATCAGCAGTCGTAATCCGCCGCGACTCTGGATTCCAGCAGATAGAAAAAGTGGGACTTTGCCTCCAGGTGGAGGGGATGCTGGGCATAAGCCTCCAGCGCCTCTCGGCTTTCAAATTCGGAATAAAGGGCGTAATCCATTCCACGGAAGGCCCGGCGGATCTCCAGATGCTGAAGGCCGGGAATCTGTCCCACCAGAGGCTCCAGAACAGAAGCAATCAGCTTCACAGCCGCTTCCTTCTCCACGCCCTCCTTCAGGGTATACAAAACAATATGCTTGACCATAGCTTTTCTCCTTACATTTCTTTGTCGTAAGCGGGTTAGCTTGAATTTATTATAGCAAAATGACAAATGCTGTCAAGTATTTTGTCGAATGTGGGCCGGAACCGGCATATTTAAGACAGAAAAACCGGGGCAGCTGTGCTGCCCCGGTTTTGGATTAGAAATTACTCAGCGTCCTCAGCGGACTCTTCCAGCAGAGCACGGATGGACAGAGAGATACGCTTGTTCTCAGCGTCAACATCGGTGATCTTGACCTTCACATCCTGAC
>CAZDFB010000083.1:0-7368 GCA_964504605.1 uncultured Oscillospiraceae bacterium
AATCCAGCACCGAGGTCATCAGCGCCGCCATATACTGCCGGGGATAGTGGCATTTCAGGTAGGCAGTCTGGTAAGACACCACCGCATAGCATACCGCGTGGGCCTTATTAAAGGCATAGTTGGCAAAATCAACGATCTCGTCATAAATCGACTGGGCCGCCTGCTCTGTAACGCCGTTGGCAATACAGCCCGCGATTCCCTGCTCCGGGTCACCAAATACGAAGGTTTTCCGCTCGGCTTCGATGACCTTCATCTTCTTTTTGGAAATTGCCCGGCGAATATTGTCCGCCTGACCCATGGTATAGCCGCCCAGCTGCTTGAAGATTTCAATAACCTGCTCCTGGTACACAATACAGCCATAGGTGACCTTCAGAATAGGCTCCAGCTTCGGTGTTTTATAGCGGACCTTCCGGGAATCCAGCTTATTGGCAATAAAGGTGGGAATGGAGTCCATGGGGCCGGGGCGGTACAGCGCGACAATTGCGGTGATATCCTCAATGGAGCTGGCCTTCATATTAACACAAACGCCTGTCATACCGGCTGATTCCAGCTGAAACACGCCCTGGGTCTTTCCCTCGGTCAGCATCCGGAAGGTCTCCGGATCATCGTCGGGGATTTTGTCCATAGCAAAATTCGGATCCAGCTGCCGGATCTGCAGCTCTGCGTCCCGGATCACCGTAAGATTTCGCAGGCCCAGGAAGTCCATCTTCAGAAGTCCCAGCTCTTCAATTGTGGTCATGGTGTACTGGGTTACCACCGTGTCGTCATTCCGGCTCAACGGAACATAGGTATAGACCGGGTCCGCTGTAATCACCACACCCGCCGCATGGGTGGATGTATTGCGGGGCATTCCCTCCAGGCTCATAGCCGTATCAATCAGCTTTTTCACCCGGGGATCGTTCTCATATTTCTCCTTCAGCTGAGGCGATATCTCCAGGGCCTCCTTCAGGGTAATATGGGGCGTTGAAGGCACCAGCTTGGCTACCACATCGGTTTCCGCATAGGTAAAATTCAGCGCACGGCCCACATCCCGGATCGCGCCTCTTGCCGCCATGGTGCCGAAGGTGGCAATCTGGGCCACATGATCCGCGCCATATTTGCGCATAACATACTCAATGACCTCGCCCCGGCGCTCCTGGCAGAAATCCGTATCAAAGTCCGGCATGGAAACCCGCTCCGGGTTCAGGAAGCGTTCAAAAATAAGGGCATACTTCATGGGGTCCACTTCTGTGATGTGCATACAATAGGCCACGATAGAGGCGGCACCGGAGCCACGGCCCGGGCCCACGGGAATCCCCTGCTCCTTGGCATAGCGTATAAAATCCCACACGATCAGGTAATAGTTGACATAGCCCATCCGGCTGATTACGCCGATCTCATATTCCAGCCGTTCCCGGTATTCCCGGGGCGGATTGGTGTAGCGCTCCGCGAAGCCCTTTTCGCACAGCGCCCGGAAGTATTCCTCATTGGTGTACCCCTCCGGCACCGGAAAGGCGGGCAGATGATATTCATGGAAGGTAAATTCCAGATTGCATTTTTCCGCGATTTTTGCGGTATTCTCAAAGGCTTCGTCCAGCCCCGGAAAGCGCTCCCGCAGCTCCTGCTCGCTCTTGAGGTAAAATTCCTGAGTCTGGAATTTCATCCGGTTCTCATCATCCACGGTTTTTCCTGTCTGAATGCACAGCAGAACGTCCTGCATCTGGGCATCCTCTTTGCGCAGGTAGTGGGCATCGTTGGTAACCACCAGCGGAAGTCCCGTTTCCCGTGCCAGCCGCTGCACGCCCTGATTTACCGGAATCTGCTCGTCAATACCGTGGTCCTGAAGCTCCAGATAAAAATTGCCTTCTCCAAAGATATCTGCCATTTTCAGGGCGTAGGCCCTGGCTTCCTCATAATTTTCTTCCATCAGGTACTGAGGAATCGCGCCTGCGAGACAGGCAGACAGAGCAATCAGCCCTTCATGGTGGGCTTCCAGCATCGCAAGGTCCACCCGGGGTTTGCCGTAAAAGCCGTGGGTAAAGGCTTCAGACACCATGTAGCACAGGTTCTCGTAGCCCTTCCGGTCCTTGCACAGCAGCACCAGATGGTACGGGTCGTTATCGATTCCGTGGACCCGGTCTTCCATGGTCCGCCGGGCCACATAGACCTCACAGCCGATGATGGGCTTAACCCCCGCCGCCTTTGCTGCTTTGTAAAAGTCAATGCAGCCATACATAACACCGTGATCGGTGATGGCAACGGCGCTCTGTCCCAGCTCCTTCACCCGGTCCATAATGCCGCTGATGCGGCAGGCACCGTCAAGAAGGCTGTATTCCGTATGGACATGAAGATGAACAAAACTCATGTATTGACCCCCCTGGCAGTCTGAACCAGCTTTTTCATCCGGTTGTTCATCGCCGGCTTGGTAATGGCAGGCTCCATCATACCCGCCAGCTCCGACAGAGAAGCCTCCGGATTTGCCTCCCGGGCCGCGGCAGCCTCCTTCAGCTTGGGCGGAAGGGAGTCCAGCGTTCCCGACTCTCTGAGCAGACGGATTGCCGCCAGCTGCTCCTGAGCCGCGTCCACGACCTTGGAGGTATTCGCATCATCGCAGTTGCAGCGGCGGTTGACTTTATTGTTAAGCTCCTTTTCGAGCCTTGCTTCCATGATTCCCATGGCTGCCACCGGTGCGCCCAGGAATGTGAGAAAATCCGATATCTGCTCACTCTGCTTCAGGTAGAGAACCTGACCGCCGCCCCGCTGGGCCGCCTTGGGAGAAAAGCCCATAACCTCCTGGAACAGCGCAAAGCTCTCCCGGGCAACAAACTGATGGGTGGTGGACATTTCCATGTGGTAGCCCTTCCCGGGGTCTGTTACAGAGCCCCCCGCAAGAAAGGCCCCCCGCAGAAATGCGGCCTTGCAACATTCCTCCTCCACCACCGGAAAATTCACATGGAGAGACAGAGTTCCCTGAGAATCAAAGCCGAAGGCCGCCATCATTTCCCCGATTTTGTCCGGGTCGGAAATTTGAAACACCAGTTTTCCCGGTGCTTCCATGCTGGGGAAGCTGTCAAACTCCACCCGGAAGGCCTTCCAGAACAGATCCGGCAAAATATAGGCGAATTCCCGGCTTTCCGTAATTATTTTAATAGACTCCGCTGTAAAGCAATTGCAGTACAGCAGGATTCCGAAGCACTCCGACAAAGCACAGCAGTGCTTCTGTGGAAATACCCGGCACACCTCTGCCTTGGCGGCAGCAGAAAAGGACATAGACATTTCCATGTTCTCCTTGTGATAATCTGTAAATTGGACCTGTCCGCTCAGGCAGCCGGGTCAAAGTCCTGTGGGATATCGTAGTCGGCAATATCCGTATCCGTAAAATGCCACCATTCCCCAAAATAGGGTTTAAGGCCCGCCTGTGAAAGAATATTCTCCAAAAGCCGGGCATTTGCAGCGGCAGTCTCAGACACATCGGAATAATCCCGGTCTGCCAGCCGTGTAAAATCGTCGAAGCCTGTAGGCATTTCCAGCAGTGCGCCGGACTCCAGGTCGTACAGGGTAATATCCACGGCACAGCCCCGGCAATGCGACTGGGTACCGGTGCCGGGAGCGGAAACATAATTGGGGTCAGGACAGATGTCCCACAGGGCCTGCTGGGCCCATACCGGACGGTAGGCATCCCAGATTACAATGCCGTAGCCCTGCGCGCGCAGCACATCTGCCGCCTGTACCAGCTTGCAGAGGGTGCCGTAGCGCAGGTAAGCATCGGTAAAATCATAGATGGTTTGACCGGTAAAATTATCCGCTGTTGCATAGGCCAGTGCCAGCCGCGCATCGGGAATATAATCAGTGATCCGTGCAAAATCCGTATTTTCCGGCTCAGGGAGGGTGGTTTCTTCCGCAAAGGCCTCCGTGGGCGCAGAAGTGACGGCTTCTTCACCGGAATTCTGCGTATCCATATTCTCCGGGACGCTTTCCGTAGCTGCATTCTCTTCACCGTCCGTTTCCGAATGGTGGGACTCAGCTGGCCCACAGCTTATGCTCCACATTTCCGTTTCCTTCGGTGCCTCTGCCCCATTGCGGCAGCCGCTGAGCAGAAGGATAAGCACCAGCATCAGCAAAAAGCCACGTTTCATTGTTTCTGCCTCCAGATACGGATCTCCGGCTCCAGACGGATTCCGGAATTCAGATAAACCTTGTCCGATACGCTGCTCAGCAGCGCCCTCATGTCTGCCGCAGTGGCCCCGCCCAGATTCACGGCAAAGCCGGCGTGCTTTTCGGATATCGCGGCCCCGCCTATGCGGAAGCCCTTCAGCCCCGCCTGGTCAATGAGGGCCGCCGCATAACCGCCGGAGGGCCGCTTGAATGCTGACCCCGCCGATGGCAGATCCAGCGGCTGGGATGCGGAGCGCTTCGCCTGAAGCTCCTTCATCCTTTCCCTGATTTGAGCGGCGGGCTTAGGCTCCAGCGCAAAAACGGCACTGACCACAATTTCTCCGCTGTCCTCCAGGACGCTGTGCCGATAGGAGAAGCACATTTCCTCAGCGGCTCTGACTGCCATATTTCCCACCCGGTCCATAACTGTCACGGCGGCGCAGATTTGGGAAATTTCACCACCATAGGCACCGGCGTTCATAAACACGCCGCCACCGACGGTGCCGGGAATCCCATGGGCAAACTCCATGCCGGAAAGGCCAAGATTGGCAGCGAACATGGCAGCCCGGGTCATTGTTACCCCCGCGCCCACCCGGATATGGGTGCTGTCCAGCTGCTCCATGCCGCCCATGCAGTCCTTCAGGCAAATCACCAGACCGGCGATGCCTTCGTCAGGTGCCAGGATGTTGGTTCCTGCGCCCAGAATAGCAGGAACGCAGTCCAATAAAGCGGACGCTTTTAAAATTTCGGAAAGCTCCTCCGGTGACTTGGGAAAAGCCATCATTTCCGCGCAACCGCCGATCCGCAGCGAAGTGTGCCGGGACATGGGCTCATTTGCTTTCAGCTCAATATGGGGAAGAAATTCCGTGATCTTCTCCTGAAAAACAGTAAATTCCGTCATAAACGCCTCCGGGTGTAAACTTGGTTACAGTATAACATATTCCGAACGAATAATCAATTATGACAAACGTGAAATTTATGTTACAAACAAAATGGGCAGCCCTTCGGCTGCCCAAATATGTGCTTGCTTACTTTTCAACAATCTCCAGAACTTCCATGGGGCAGGCCTTGACGCAGATACCGCAGGCGATGCACTTGGAAACAGGATTCTCTTCCTTGTGAACCATAACCTTCATGGGGCAAACCTCGGCGCACTTACCGCAGCCAACGCACAGCTTCTTGTTAATCATGTACACGCCGGTCTTGGGATTCTGGGTGATGGCGCCGTGCTCACAAGCCTTCATGCACTTACCGCACTGGATGCAGGTCATGGGCTTGGCACCGCCATTCTTTCCGGCAACGATCTGGATGCAGGAATAATCCGGATGGAACTCCTTATAGAATGCCTGAGAACAGGCCCGGACACACTCCAGACAGGCCATGCACTCCACATTCTTGTTGGCAACGAGCTTCTTCATAGCAAAGAATTCTCCTTTGTATTTGTTTTCAAGTTCATTATACAGGATGCCGCAGAAAAACGCAATGGGAAAAATGGATTTTTTCAGTAAATAAATATCAAAACGGCAAGCAGAAATTACCAGCGTAATCCTTCTTCCAGTGGAAATACTAGCTCTGACCAAAGAAAAGGAGGATTATTATGAAAAAATACAGAATTTTATGTCTGATTCCCGTCCTTGCCGCCGCACTGCTCGCCGGATGCCGGAACCGGACACCCGCTGAAACCATACGCACAGAGCCCACCGCAACCTATTCTGTCACGCCCGGCACACACGCAACGGTTGCGCCCACCGCTCCCGCCACGCTGCCCCATCCGACCCAGACGCTTCCGCCCCAGACAACGGAAGTCACTTTGGAAACAGAAACCGGTACCACTGGCACCAATGCACCGGATGAGGGCATTCCGGAGGGCCGTGCCCGCCGGACTATCCCGGATTTAGGGTAATTTTCAGGGCTTCGGCCCTGACTCCATACCGCAAAGGCGGAATAGAACAGCGTAAATGAAGGCCTTACAGAATTGTGATATAACGGGTTACGTTCTTTTTCATTCTTTCTGCCGCCGCCAGCGCCAGCTCTCTGTAATCCGTTCCGTCTGAGGTCGCCTGCTTCCATGCGCAGGTCACCGCCTGACCGGCAACCGCCGCGGCGCCGTGTCCAAATTTGTCAAATCCGCCGGAGCATATCTTGGCGTTGGAATTGGGATAATCATAGCCATCCATCAGGAAAAACAGCCGGGGATATTTGCTTCTGAGCCCCCGCAGAACCTCCGCGGAACTGGCACAGGCCAGAATTCCCACCCGGCTGTAGCCGCAGCGGCCCACGCATTCTCCGCCGCTGCGGTTTGCCAGGTCCGCTGCCGCTGTATGCACCAGCCGGGTGCCGCACAGCAGATCCTGAAGCTCGGGGGCCGATTTGTTGGCGGTTCTCGTTAAAACGAAGACATCCTTTTTTCCTTCCCGGCAGAATGGCAGGAAGGGCTTTAAAATATCACTGCCCAGGTAGGAGCCGAGCACCAGTCCGTCGCAATAGTAATCCGAATTTTTATCAAAAATGCATTGGGCAACGGCTTCCGCCATTTGGGCAGAAAGCAGCTCCGGCCCATCCAGAAGCACATAAAACCCGGCCCGGTGGGCAGCAGCGAGGCAGGCGGAAAGGGTTTGCAGCCCATCCCGACCCAGCAGCATCGCCATGGAAAAGCCAAAACGCACTGCGCCCACAGTACCCTTCAGGGTTTCCAGCAGTTCCAGACAGAAGCGTTTGTAGGCACCGCACAAATCCCCCTCCTCTGCCAGCAAATGGGGCGGAAGCGCCCCCGGCAGAACGGACAGATCGATAACACTGGGATTTTTCAGCTTTCGGATTTTTTCCTGCAGGATATCAACGGACATGATGACTCCTCCAAACGGTTTTCTTTTATTATAGCACAGTTTTCCCCGCTGGGAAAGACAAAAAGCTTCCAGATGTGATTTTTTTCGATTGGGGAATACTAATCCCGAAAGGAGGGATAAATCCATGAAAATCGTTGGTTACGCCCTTTCCGCAGGCCTAGGGGCAGTAGCGGGGGCGGTTGCCGTTATGGCAATGCCCCGCAGCAACCCCACCCGGAAGCTGGCGGCAAAGGCCGCAAACAAGGTGGAGGATATTGCCTGGAAAATTGAGGACAAAATGAACCAAGGCGGCCTGGGAATGTAAGAAAACGCCCTGTCTCTCTCGGATTTTGGGAAGTGAACTGCACCCCATTTGTTAGACAAGTATGGTATAATACTTGTACTAAGA
>CAZDFB010000084.1:0-7236 GCA_964504605.1 uncultured Oscillospiraceae bacterium
CTACGTTTCTCAGATGGTCCGCACCATCAAGCACTTCTCCACCCTGCTGTAATCCGGTAGGATCAAGAGAATACCTTCGCCGCCGCTCGAAAGAGCGGCGGCTTTTTACATTCCCGGCTCCCAAAAGGAGGGGCAAGGCCAAGGCTTCCCCCGGGAAGACCATTGTAGGGACACCGCTCCTGCGGTGTCCGGAAGATTTGCTTGGGAGAGAGGAAACGGACACCCCGGAGGGGTGTCCCTACGGACGGATTTTGAGACGAGGGGACGAAATAAGAAACCCTCTCTTTCTGCCGCACCTCATCCGTCACCGCCTGGCGGCGGTGCCACCTTTCCCGAAGGGGAAGGCTTTTTGCTGTCTGTGGACACCCCGGAGGGGGTCCCTACAGGTAAATTTGGGCCGCGGGGTTGCGGAAAATGGGGATTGACAGAAGGAATGGTATCTGTTATAGTAACTGTACTAGAACAAATAGTACAGTTAGGAGGGGAAGCATGGTTCAATTGGATTACCGGGATGCCCGACCTATTTATGCGCAGATCATGGATGGCTTCCGGGAGCAGATTATCTCCGGCGTATTGCAGACAGGTGACAGGCTGCCCAGTGTCCGGGAGCTGGCGGCGGAGCTGACCATCAATCCCAATACCATCCAGCGGGCCTACCGGCAGCTGGAAATGGAGGGGTGGATTGCCACGGTGCCGGGAAAGGGCTGCTTTGTCTGTGCCGCCCCCAGTATTCAGCTGCGGGAGCGGGAAAAGCTGCTGCATCAGCTGGAAGAGATCACCGTTTCGCTGGTGGCACTGGGAATGACCCGGCAGGAGCTGGCGGCTTATATCCAGAAGGAGGGTTCACAGAATGCTTGAGATGAAAAATGTGACCAAATGCTTCGGTGCCTTCCGGGCATTGGACGGTCTGACGATGAAGGTCCCCAAGGGCGCGGTTTATGGCCTGGTTGGCCCCAACGGCGCGGGAAAATCCACCGCAATCCGGCACCTGACCGGCGTATACCGGCAGGATGCGGGCGAAGTGACTCTGGAGGGACGGGAAATATTTGAAAATTCCGGGGCAAAGGCCCGGATTGGCTATATTCCCGATGACATTTTCTATTTCCCCTCCGCAACGCTGGAGGATATGCGCAAATATTACCGGGGAATTTACGCAAACTTTGACGACAAGCTCTTTGACCGGCTCTACGGCGTGTTCAATCTGCCACCCAAGGGTCAGCTCCGGCGGTTTTCCAAGGGTATGCAGAAGCAGGCGGCGTTCCATCTGACCATCTGCACCCGACCGGATGTGATGATCCTGGATGAGCCTGTGGACGGTCTGGACCCGGTCATGCGGCGGCAGGTATGGAGCCTGATTCTGGCGGACGTGGCAGAGCGGGGCACCACGGTGCTGATTTCCAGCCACAATCTGCGGGAGCTGGAGGATATCTGCGACCATGTGGGAATTATGGACCACGGGAAAATGCTGCTGGAGCGGTCCCTGGCGGATATGCAGGGCGGCACCCACAAGCTGCAGATCGTGGGCGAAACGCCCCAGGGGCTGGAGGTGCTCCACGAGTCCGCCTCCGGCAGACTGAAGACCCTGATCGTCCGGGGCTCAGCCCAGGAGGTGGCGGAAAAGGCCGCCGGGGTAAATCCGGCGTACTACGATGTGCTGCCCCTGTCGCTGGAGGAGATCTTTATTTACGAATTGGGAGGTGTGAACTATGAAGTCAAGAACATCGTCCTTTAATACCACGGTTTTTCGGAAAAATCTGACCCGGTTCGCACCGGCCTGGGGCATGTATACCCTGGGAATGCTGCTGATTTTCATGGTTATGGCCCAGGACGGCAGCGATTACTGGTTTGTGGCGGAAATGGGCGCAAGTATTCAGGCTATGCCTGCCGTCGGCCTGTGCTATGGAGCACTGGTGGCCCAGCTGCTGTTTGGCGACCTGTACAACAGCCGGATGTGCAATGCCCTCCACGCGCTGCCCCTGCGGCGGGAGGACTGGTTCTTTACCAATGTTATTTCCGGACTGGCGTTCAACCTGATTCCCACGGTGGTGGTGACCCTCTTCGCACTGCCCTTCAGCCTGAATTCTATGGTGGAAAATGGCTGGCAGGTGCCGCTGTACTGGCTGCTGGGAGCCAATCTGAGCTATCTGTTCTTCTTCGGGCTGGCGGTGCTCTGCGTGTTCTTTGTGGGGAACCGGTTTGCCATGGCGATGGTCTACGGGATTCTGAATTTTGCGGGAATGCTGGTTTACGGCATGGTGGATACCCTGTATACCCCCGTGATCTACGGCGTGAAGACCTGGCAGGAGCCCTTCCTGTGGACTACGCCGGTGGTGAAGCTGTGCGGAACGGATTTTTTGGATGTCAGCCGCTACAATATCGGGCAGGTTGATTATTATGCCGACTTCACCCTGGGCGAATGGTGGTATATGTGGCTTTGCGCCGGGCTGGGCGTTGCCATGCTGGTGGGTGCCATGGCCCTGTACCGCCGCAGGAAGCTGGAGTGCGCGGGGGACTTCATGGCAATCCGGATTCTGGAGCCTGTGTTCCTGGCGGTCTATTCCCTGGCGGTGGGAATTATTCTCTATCTGTTCAATGAGCTTTTCGACGGAAGCCTGGGGGCGCTGTTCCTGATTCTCGGTGTCGGCGTCGGCTATTTTACCGGGCGGATGCTGCTTAAGCGCAGGGTCCGGGTGTTCCAGCTGAAGGCCTTTGCCGGCTATGGGGCCATTCTGGCGGTGCTGGGTATCAGTCTGGCTGTTACCGCGCTGGATCCGCTGGGCATTGAGACCTGGATGCCGAAAGCGGAGGAGGTTCGCAGCGTTGCCGTGTACTTTGGACACTATGACAGGAATTGGCTCCAAAACTGGAACGGAGAATACTTCCGGGTGGACACGCCGGAGGATATTGACCAGATCCTTAAAGTACACTCTCTGGCGACCCGGGAGGAGGCAATCCGTAAATACAAGGGCTGGGAGGGCAATGGGATTACCAACGGCGGAACTGTCAGTAGTTATACCATCCATTACACCATGGACGATGGCAGCGTTGTCCGGCGGTATTACTACGCCGGAGAGGAAACCGAGGAAATGAACATCCTGAACCCCTATTTCAGCAGCGTGGAATGTATCCTCGGTGTGAAGGAAGAGAATCTGGCAGAGCTGGCAGATACCGTGGAGACAGTTGTGCTGGACGGAACGGACCTGATGGAATACGTTTCCCGGGAGGAAATCGGCAGAATGCTGGAGGCAATGGCCGCAGACTGCCGGGAGGGCCATATGGCCCAGCGGTGGTCCTTCCACAGGGAACACGTGGCGGACAAAAATGACGAGACGTTCTGCTACATCGAAATGGGTTTCGAGAATGGGTGGACCTACACGAAAATTTACAGCTGCTGCGAAAATACCCTGGCATGGCTCCGGGAGAATGACCTGGAGCAGTATACCTACAATTTTGAGAACCGGGATTAAACACAAAGGCGCGCCGCAATGACTGCGGCGCGCCTTTTGCCTTTGGAAAGCGGCTACCCGGGGCCACCCCCCGGAGGGGACTGGATGCGGTGCCTGCTCAATTCGTCTGTTTGTTTTTCAGAAGGGCCTCCATGTCCTGCCGGGCGGCCTGAACCTCGGCCTTCAGCTCCCGGGCGGACATTCGCAGAACACCGCTGCGGAAGGAGCTGAGCTGGACCAGTGAATCGGAGGAGGCTACCCGCACGGCGTAGCTGCTGCCGATATCGTGGGCCAGAGCCTCAATATAGGCATCGCCGGTCTCTCCCTCCCGGGTAAAGACCACCTGAATGTTGTGGAACTGGTTTTTTTCGCCGGGATTTCCCTTGACCTTATAGCCGTCAAATACCACCAGAACCTTCGCCTTGGTAAAGCCGGCGTAATTGCTCAGAATGTGGCAGAGCCGGTTCCGGGCGGCCTCCAGATCCTCCCGGGCCAGGCTGGACAGCTCCTCCCAGGCAAAGATGATATTATAGCCGTCCACAATGATGTATTTTTGTTTCATGGGCCGGATGGTCACCGCCTCCGTGGCGGGACGGTTGGCGGGGGGACGGTACAGGGTGGTCTTCAGGGGGCCGAATTCCCGCTCCATAATCCGCTCCAGCTCCAGATCGTCGGCATAGGTGTTGCGGGTGATGATCTGGGGCGGCTTTTCCTCCTTCCGGCCGCTGTCCAGGTGCATATATTCTGTCACATGGTTCCATTTGACCGTAAATCCCGCACCGTGGGCGCAGAATACGGAATCGGGTGTATTTTCCAGATCGGCCTCCGGGTCGTAGAGGGCTTCCTCCACCACACGCTGCTGGTCATGACAGGGCAGATAGCCCCGGAGGGCTACCTGGAGCCGGCCCCGGCCCTGGGTATAAGCTGCCAGGGTTTCGCTGTAGTCCTTCAGCTCGGAGGCGGGGACCGTTCCTTTCAGGGTGGACAGCGGGCCGGTGGTATCCGGCGGATCAAATTCGCCGCTCATGGCCCGGATATCCGTAATGGCCCGGCCCACGCACTCGGTGGGGAGGGTGAGAATGAAGGAATACCAGGGCTCCAGCAGCACGGATTCTGCCTGCATCAGCCCCTGGCGCAGGGCCCGGTAGGTGGCCTGGCGCATATCGCCGCCTTCGGTGTGCTTCAGGTGGGCCTTGCCTACCAGGAGGGTAATTTTCATATCCGTAATCGGGGCGCCGGTCAGAACGCCCCGGTGGACCTTCTCCTCCAGATGGGTCAGAATCAGCTTCTGATAGCCGATATCCAGCACGTCCGTGGAGCAGACGGTGTCGAACACCAGCCCACTGCCGGTGGGGAGGGGCTCCAGAAGCAGGTGCACCTCTGCGTAATGCCGAAGAGGCTCGAAATGGCCCACGCCCTCCACCGGGCCGGAAATGGTTTCCTTATAGAAAATCCGGCGGTCATCCAGGGTGATATCCAGAGCAAAGCGCGCCTTGACCAGCGCCCGGAACACCTCCAGCTGGACCCGGCCCATGATTTGGACATGGAGCTGGCTGCCGTTGGCGAGGATGTGCAGCTGGGGATCCTCCTCTTCCAGTTGCCGAAGCTTGGGCAGGACCACCGCCGGATCCGCACCGCCGGGCAGGTGGATGCGGTAGGTCATCACCGGTTCCAGAGCGGCGGCCTTTCCCGCAGGCTCTGCGCCAAGGCTCTGGCCCGCCCAGGTCTGGGAAAGACCGGTGACGGCGCACAGTCCGCCGGCGGGGACCGCGTCCACGGAGGTAAATTTTTCACCGGAATAGAGACGGAGCTGAATCAGCTTTTCCTCCCGGGGCTCTCCGAGCTGGTTGGTGTAATGCAGAGGTGTCCGGACCCGCAGCGTGCCGCCGGTGACCTTCAGCCAGGTCAGCCGGTTTCCCTGGGGATCCCGGGAGATTTTATAGACCCGTCCGG
The DNA here is from genome assembly GCA_964504605.1 of uncultured Oscillospiraceae bacterium. GTDB lineage: Bacteria > Bacillota > Clostridia > Oscillospirales > Oscillospiraceae > Faecousia. The sequence continues at coordinate 5,400 of CAZDFB010000084.1, forward strand.
CAAATTCCGGGGGATAGGCGGGAATGGGGGCGTAGATATCCAGAATATCCAGAAATTCCGCTACGCCGGTCAGCTTCAGGGCGGAGCCGAAGCAGCAGGGAAACACCCGGCGGGCGCTTATGAGGCCCCGGATATTGGCGGGCGTTACGCTACCGGATTCCAGATAGGCTTCCAGCAGCGCCTCGTCGCACAGGGCACAGCTCTCCGCCAGAGCGGCCTCCCCGGCGGTGAAATCCACACAGCCGGGAGAAAGCTCCCGCTGAAGCTGGGAAAGCAGCGCGGCCCGGTCGGTGCCGGGCAGGTCCATTTTGTTGATAAAAAGGAAGGTTGGCACGCCGTAGCGCTCAAGCAGCTGCCACAGGGTCACGGTATGGGCCTGGATGCCGTCGGTGCCGCTGATGACCAGCACGGCGCAGTCCAGGACGGACAGGGTCCGCTCCGCTTCAGCGGAAAAATCCACATGGCCCGGGGTATCCACCAGGATCATATCCCGGCTTTTTGTGGAAAGCCGGGCCTGCTTGGAGAAGATCGTAATGCCACGGCTCCGCTCCAGATCGTGGGTGTCCAGAAACGCGTCCCGGTGGTCCACCCGGCCCAGCACCCGCCGGGTGCCGGAAGTATAGAGCAGCGCCTCGGAGAGGGTGGTCTTTCCCGCATCCACATGGGCCAGCAGGCCGGTGCAGCAGGGTATGAAATTCGGTTGTTCAGGCATAAAAAAGCCCCTCTCATGGGTTGATTTGACCATTATACCACGGAGCGGGGCGGAAAGTCGATAGGAAACCCGTAATTTTTTGCTGATGGGCAGGAAAAGGGGAATTTTCAGGAAGCTTGACAAATGAAGGGGCCATGACTATAATAAAGTTAATCTACATGAACTAATTTTGAGGTGCTTGCATGGATTACTATGTGCTTGCCAATGCCGTCTTTTCCCGGTTCAGCCGGAATTATATGGGGCTGAAAAGGAATCTCCCCATTCGGCCCAGTGAAATGGCGGTGCTGAATATTCTGGCGGTTTTTCCCGAGGATCATACCCCGGTGATGCTGGCGGAACGGCTGGGGGTATCCAAGCCCATGATTACCGCCCTGGTCACGGCGCTGTCGAAGAAGGGCTACATCACCCGGGAGCCCTGCCGGGAGGACAAGCGGGCCTATTTTGTGCGGATGACACCGAAGGCGGATGCGCTGGTGGCAGCAGCCAGAGAGGATGCCGACGGGCATCTGAATGACCTGATCGCCGCCCTGGGCCGGGAGGATTTTGACACGCTGGTTCGTCTGACCCAGAAGGCATCCCTGGTTCTGGAGGATAGAAACGGAGGAGAAAAATGACAAAAGAAGGAATTTACGAATTTATCGCCCGGCAGAAGACCTCCATTCTCTCTTCGGTGGGGGAGGACGGCTACCCGGCTACCCGGGCGCTGATCCAGCCGGTGCTCATAGAGGAGAATGTGATCTGGTTTGCCACTTACACCTCCTCCCGGAAGGTCCGGCACTACCGGGCCAATCCCAGAGCCTGTGTGTATTTTTACGAAAAGGGCCGGAATTTCCAGGGGGCGGAGCTGAAGGGCACCATGGAGGTCTGCACCGACCAGGCCACCAAAGAGCGGTTTTGGAAGCCCTTCTTCACCCGGTTTTACCGGAAGGGTGTTACAGACCCGGACTACTGCATTTTGAAATTCACCGGCGTGGAAGCCCAATGGTTTGCCAGCCAGCGAACCCAAACCATCCGGCTTTAAGGAGGAAACGATTATGGATTTAAATGATAAAATCTGGAACCCCTGGCATGGCTGCCACAAGTGCAGCGAAGGCTGCCAGAACTGCTATGCCTATTTTCTGGACA
>CAZDFB010000085.1:0-7005 GCA_964504605.1 uncultured Oscillospiraceae bacterium
TTATTCCCACTCAATAGTGCCGATGGGCTTGGGGGTAAGGTCGAGGAGGACACGGTTGATGCCTTCGACTTCGTGGGTGATGCGGTCGGTGATATGGTGCAGCAGGGGATAGGGGATCTCTTCGATGGTGGCGGACATGGCATCGGTGGTATTGACTGCACGGATGATGGCGGGCCAGCCCTCGTAACGCTTGTTGTCGCGGACACCGACGCTCTTGAAGTCGGGAACGGCGATGAAATACTGCCAAACCTTGCCAGCCAGACCGTTCTTGTCGAACTCCTCACGCAGGATGGCGTCGGCCTCCCGCAGAGCCTCCAGACGGTCCCGGGTGATGGCACCCAGGCATCTGACACCCAGGCCGGGGCCAGGGAAGGGCTGACGGTAAACCATGCCGTGAGGCAGACCCAGAGCCTCGCCTACGACACGGACTTCGTCCTTGTACAGCAGCTTCACAGGCTCCACCAGCTCAAACTTCATGCCCTCGGGCAGACCGCCAACGTTGTGGTGAGCCTTGACACCGTGGGACTCCAGAATATCGGGATAAATCGTACCCTGAGCCAGGAAATCGATGCCCTCCAGCTTCTTGGCCTCGTCGTTGAAGACTTCAATGAATTCCTTGCCGATAATCTTGCGCTTGGTCTCGGGATCGGATACGCCGGCCAGCTTGTCCAGGAAGCGGTCAACCGCATCCACATAAATCAGATTGGCGTCCATTTCGTCCCGGAAGACCTTGACAACCTGTTCAGGCTCGCCCTTGCGAAGCAGACCGTGATTGACATGGACACATACAAGCTGCTTGCCGATGGCCTTAATCAGCAGAGCGGCAACAACAGAGGAGTCAACGCCGCCGGAAAGGGCAAGCAGGACCTTCTTGGTGCCGACCTGGGTGCGGATCTCAGCGATCTGCTCGTGGATAAAGGCCTGAGCCAGTTCGGGGGTTGTGATGCGTTCCATGGACTCGGGACGTACATTGCTAGACATAGAAATACCCTCCAAAAAATAAGATTAAATGCAGCGGGTTATTTAATGTAGATATTATAATCCCAGTTTTTCCATACTGCAACTGTTTATTTGAAAAAACAGAAATTTTGGCGATGTAACAACAGATGCAGAAAAACATTGCGGTATTTTGTTGCAAAATGGCAGACTTGTGGTATAATGGGCCCATACATAATTTTGGAGGAATTGCTATGGGTATTGTAGTAATCGGAGCGGTTTTTGTAGATATCAAGGGCTACCCGGAGGCCGGCTTCATTCCCAACGGCCGAAATGTGGGCAGAGTGGAGCAGGTTCACGGCGGCGTGGGCCGGAATGTGGCGGAGGATATCGCAAACTGTGAGCTTCGGCCCACCTTTATCAGCCTGGTGGATAATACCGGCACCGGCGAGGACGTGGTTCGCAAGCTGAAAAGCCACAAGGTCAACACGGACTACATCCGCCAGAGCCGGGACGGCATGGGCGCTTGGCTTGCGGTTTTCGACAATGACGGTGATGTGTGCGCCTCCATATCCAAGCGTCCGAATCTTTTGCCCATTGCGGACATTCTGGACGAGCAGGGCGATGAGATCTTCCAAAACGCGGACAGCGTGATTATGGAAATTGACATTGATAAGGAAATCGTAAAGCGCACCTTTAAGCTGGCAAAGAAATATAATAAGAAGGTATACGCCGTCGTGGCGAATATGAGCATCGCTCTGGAGCGCCGGGATTTTCTGCAGTCCATTGATTGCTTTGTATGCAACATCCAGGAAGCGGGCATCCTGTTCTCAGATGACTACAGCGAAAAGACCACCGACGAAATGGTGGAGATCGTCTCCAGCAAGGTTCAGGCCGCCCAGATTCCCAGCATGATCGTTACCATGGGCGGCGATGGCGCGGTGTATGCCGATATGTACGGCGATAAGGGCTTCTGCCCGGCAAGAAAGGTGGAGGTCAAGGATACCACCGGTGCCGGTGACTCCTTCTGTGCCGGTGCAGCCATCGGGCTTACCTACGGCAAGAGCTTGAAGGATGCCTGTGAGATCGGTGCCCACCTGGCGGCATCCGTAATCATTACGTCGGAGAATGTCTGTCCCCGTTTCCGTCCCAGGGAGCTGGGCCTCGATATGGATGTGGACTGAGCTTGCGAATACAAAGGAGTGGTGCCCCCACTCCTTTAGTTTTCCTTAAGTTTTCGACAGAAACCTTCCTTTTTCGCGGGATGTGCGCTATAGTTATGGAAACGATGAGGAGGTGCTCTTATGTATCCGGTTGATAAACCCAAAAAGAGAGTCTGGCTTTGGTTGATGTGCGGATTTGCCGCGGTGGTGCTGATTGCCGCCGGTGCTGTGGCGGTGCTGTTTGGCTGGAACCGGTTTACGCTGTCGCTGATTCCCCAAGGGGAAATGGATATGACCCTGGATTACGGGGAAACCTTCCTGGATCCGGGAATCAAAGTGGAGTTTTCCGGCACCCGTTTTTTTAACGAGGGACTTCCCGTTGACGCGGCGCTGTCCAGAGAGGGAACGGTGGATACCCAGAGGACCGGAACCTATACCCTGATCTATCGGGCGAATTATTTGTGGTTCCACGCCCGGGCGGAGCGGGTGATCCACATTGTGGACCGGAGGGCCCCGGAGCTTACGCTGGAGGGTCCGGCGGAGAAGTATATTCGCCCGGATCAGGTATATGAGGAGCCGGGATATTCCGCATGGGACGATTACGACGGTGATTTGACTGACCGGGTCCAGACCCGGGAGGAGGAAGACGGAATTCACTACTGGGTGGAGGATCAGGCGGGAAACCGGACAGAGCAGACCCGGCTGGTCCACTACGATGATACCGTCCCGCCGGAGATAACGCTGACCGGTGAAAGCAGCATGGAGATCTACACCGCAACGCCCTATGAGGAGCCGGGCTACACCGGCTGGGACAACTGCGATGGTGATATCACGGAGCTGGTGACCGTGGAGGGAACGGTAAATCCCTACCACAGCGGAGAATATACCCTGACCTATACCCTGACGGACTCCTTTGGAAACACAACCCAGGTGGAGCGAAAGGTAACCGTGGTGCCGAAGGCCCAGCCGGAGCGGGTGAATCCGGAGGGAAAGGTGATATACCTGACCTTTGACGACGGACCGGGGCCCTACACGCAGCAGCTCCTGGATGTGCTGGAACAGTACAACGTGAAAGCGACCTTCTTCGTGGTCTGCAATAAATATGCGGATATAATCGGAGAAATTGCCGCCGGTGGCCATTCTGTGGGTATCCATTCCGCAACCCATGACTATCGTACCATTTATGCCAGTGAGGAGGCCTATTTCCAGGACCTGAACCAGGTTCAGACCCTGATCCTGGAAAAGACCGGGGAGGAGACATCCCTTTTGCGCTTCCCGGGGGGCAGCTCCAATACGGTCAGCCGCTTTAATCGGGGAATTATGTCCCGGCTGACCCAGGCTGTTCGGGATGCCGGCTTCCAGTATTTTGACTGGAATGTGGACAGCAATGATGCCGGAGGCGCAAGAAGTTCCGATGAGGTATTTGAAAATGTGGTGGAGGGAATCGGTGGAAAACGGATTTCCATTGTCCTGCAGCATGATATCAAGGGCTTCAGTGTGGAGGCGGTGGAACGCATTATCATATGGGGTATTGAAAATGGGTATACCTTCCTCCCGCTGGATGCCACCAGTCCCGGTTGCCATCACGGTGTTAATAACTGATAAAAAGAGAGTAGCAATGCTACTCTCTTTTTTAGTCCTTTTCGGGCTCCAGACGACAAAAATCCCCCTGCCCGAACAGGCAAGGGGATTTATTGGTGCGAGAGATGGGACTCGAACCCACACGGCGTAACCACACGCACCTCAAACGTGCTTGTCTACCATTCCAACACTCTCGCAAGTGCTTAAGTATTATAACTGTTTCTGGTAAATTTGTCAACAACTTTTTGTGAAAAACTCTTGCGGATATGCGCCTCCTCTGGTAAACTATAGAAAAAAGGATGGAGGGTATAGCGATGACACGTTTTTTTGCGGAGCCGGAGGCACTGCAGCCGGACTTTCTGGTACTTACAGGCGAAAATGCCCAGCACGCCAAAGTTTTGCGTCTGAAAAATGGTGAGGAGGTTCTTGTTTGCGACGGAGCGGGCACGGAGTGTCTTTGCACGGTAAGCGATGTCAGCCCGGGTCAGATCAGCCTGGTGGTGCAAAAGCGGGGGAAATCCCAGACGGAGGCCCGGGTGGCGGTGAGTGTCTATATGGCCTTTCCCAAGGGGGATAAATTGGAGCACGTGATTCAAAAGGCCACGGAGCTGGGAGCCTATGAGGTAGTTGCCTTTCCTAGCGCAAGATGCGTTTCCAGACCGGATGAAAAAAGCCTGAAAAAGAAGCTGGAGCGCTGGCAGAAGATTGCTGCCTCCGCTGCGGAGCAGTCCGGTCGGGGCCGCATTCCCCAGGTGATCGTTCTTGGGAGCTATCAGGCGGCGCTGGAGCGGGCAGCGAAGGCTGACCGGGCACTGCTGTTTTATGAAAATGAACAGGCGACCACGCTCCATATGGCCCTGGAGGAAAAGGAATGGAAAACGGTCAGCCTGCTGACGGGGCCGGAGGGCGGCCTGGAGCCCGGAGAGGTGGCCCGGGCAATGGATGCCGGTATGCGGGTCTGCACTCTGGGAAAACGAATCCTGCGCTGCGAGACGGCACCTCTTTGCGCACTGTCCGCCGTCATGTACGCTGCGGGAGAATTTTAAAGCATCAGCCAGCCGGATTCGGCTGGCTGAAAGAATTTACTTATGGTACTTGCTGCCTGCCTGAATGGCCTCAGCCCGGTAGAGCTGCTCCAGGACCATGACCCGGGCCAGATGGTGGGGGAAGGTCATGGGGCCCATGGACAATTTGAAATCTGCCCGGGCCTTGACCCGGGGAGCGATGCCAAAGGAGGAGCCAATCAGAAAGCAGGCGCTGGATTTGCCGGAGAGCTTGATTTCTCCCAGCTTTTCTGCAAAGGCCTCGCTGGAAAGGGTCTTTCCCTCCGGGGTGAAAATGCAGAACCAGGCTCCCTTCGGCAGCTTCTGGAAAATTGAATCTGCTTCCTTTTCCAAACCCGCGGCGATTTCCGCAGGGGAGGGGTCCTCCGGGAGCCGGACCTCGGGAAGCTCCAGAAGCGTAAACCGGCAGTAGCCTGCCAGACGCTTTTTGTATTCCTCAGCGGCGGAAATGTAAAATTTTTCCTTGAGCTTTCCCATGGTAATCAGGGTTATATCAAACATAAAACCACTCCTTGGGGGTATTATATCACAGGAACGTCCATAACGCAATGAGGAGGTGGCAATATGAAGCGGGAGAAGCCAATCGTAACCGATCCCCAGGGAAGCTACACCGGTCGCCCCAGGGAGGATGAAGAACCTGTCCAGGATGCGGATGACCTTTAAAACGTAAGGAACGGCCAAATGCATAGCATCCGGCCGTTCCGATCATTTTCCCTTGTACTTTCTCCGGGTGGCTAAGCCGCCCCGGATATGTCGCTCCTGCTTGTTCCGCTCCAGCACGGGGCGAACCTGGCAGTACAGTGCGTAATTGCAGCCTTTGAGACGCTGGGTCAGATCCTTGTGGACCGTGGATTTGGAGATGCGGAAGTGGGCCGCTGCGGCCCGGACCGTTGCACCTGTTTCGATGATGTACACAGCCAGCTCGCAGGCCCGTTTTTCAATGCGATCATCCATATTTTTCCCTCCGATGCTGTGTGCTACCAGAAAAATCTATGCCTTTTTTTCGCGCTCTATGCGCCCGGCGGGGAGGTGAAGGCAGGTGCGGGGGAAAAGTTTTTGGATGACGGATAAATTTACGACAAAATACTGGATTTTTCCATTTTTTTCAGGTATAATGGATAGCATGGAAATTATGCCCCGAGGCCATAAGAAATTCGGGAGACAATCAGGATCGGAGGGATCCATTTGAAACGGATCGGCTGTATGTTAACTGCCCTCGTGGTGGTACTTTCTCTCTCCGGCTGCTGCTTCGCGCCGGGATACGAGGGCTCGTCTGCGCTGGAAATGCGCTTTATGCTTCCGGCAAAATGGAATACCAGCACAGGCAGCGCGGCGGTGCTGGATGAGCCGAAAAATGAAACGCGGGAGCCCATTTCCCTTTCTGCTGAGCAGCTGGCGGCTGTTGCGGGCCAGCCTGCCTGGAAAAATAATGAATTTGTGAATGTGCTGAACTACATACCGGATTTGGCGGTGGAGCTGAAATATGCCACCAACGACAATATTACCGGTAAGGTCATCTATGATTTTGACGGTGTGTATCTGCGGTACGGTACCGTTGTCAAGCTTATGCAGGTCCAGGCGGAACTGCGGGAAAAGGGCGTTCTTCTGAAAATTTGGGATGCCTTCCGGCCCACCGCCGCCCAGGAGGCGCTCTGGGAGGCCTGCCCCAATCCCACCTTTGTGGCAAATCCGGCCCAGGGCAGCAGCAGCCACAGCCGTGGCAACACGGTGGATGTCACCCTGGTGGATGCCTCCGGTGCAGAGCTGGAGATGCCCACCGGCTTTGATGTGTTCACCTCCCTGGCGGACAGAAACTATTCCGACTGCACGCCTCAGACGGCTGAAAATGCCCAGCTTCTGGAGGATGTAATGGTGAAATACGGCTTTACCGGGCTGCAGGCGGAATGGTGGCACTTTACCGACAATACGGACTATGGCGTGGAGACGGTGTTTGACCCCGGTCAGGTGGCAACCTGGTATGCCAATTGCAACGAATATATCAATCTGCGTGTTTCCGCAGATGTAAATTCGGAGGGTATTGCCAAAATTCCGGCGGATGATGCGTTTATCCTTCTGGGCTGGAGCGGAAATTTCGCCTATGTGGAATACCAGAACCTGCGCGGCTATGTAAACAAGGACTATATAAAGTCCAGCCGGTAAGCTTCTTCCCGCAAAGAATATAAAATACCGCCCGCTCTTCGCAGTCTGAACTGCACCCCATTTGTTAGACAAGTATGGTATAATACTTGTACTAAGAAATG
>CAZDFB010000086.1:0-6971 GCA_964504605.1 uncultured Oscillospiraceae bacterium
CCTTCCTGGAGCTGCATCCCACCAAGTACGGTGAGGAGCTGGTCAAGAAGATGGAAGCCAACGGCGCCAAGGCTTACCTGGTCAACACCGGCTGGAACGGCACCGGGAAGCGTATCACCATCAAGGACACCCGTGGCATCATCGACGCCATCCTGTCCGGCGATATTCTGAAGGCTGAGACCAAGACCATCCCCATGTTCAACCTGGAGGTTCCCACCAGCCTGCCCGGCGTGAACCCCGCTATCCTGGATCCCCGGGACACCTACGCCGACGTTTCCGAGTGGGAGCGCAAGGCTGAGGACCTGGCTGGCCGTTTCGTGAAGAACTTCGTCAAGTACACCGGCAACGATGCCGGCAAGGCTCTGGTCGAGGCTGGCCCCAAGCTGTAATTTCCTGAATTTTTAAAAAATGCACGCCTCCGGGCGTGCATTTTTTTGTATCTGATGATCCCCGCCAAAAATGCACACCCACGGGGCGTGCAGAATTACCTCTCCCATAGAGGACACCGCAGGAGCGGTGTCCCTACAGTTTATTTTCTGGAAACCGGGAATTTTTGCACCGGTGCTGCCCCGGAGGAAGAAAAACGGACACCCCGGAAGGGATGTCCGTACAATCTGTTTTCCAAAGGTCTGATTCTTTGCCGAATCCCCCGGCCCCGCTCATTCCCTGAGCAGGGATGCCAGGTCGATGGAACGCAGAACGCCGTATTCATTGTAGCGGGTATCGTTGGTGGAGGTAACGAATACCAGCCGGATTTTGGGGTCTGTCAGCACCGCCTGAGAAACGGAAAGGCCCACATTTTTCGCCTCCACGCCCTCCAGATACAGCCGGCTTCTGCCATCGGGCAGAGCAAAGCTGGAGCTGCTTACACCGAAGGACAGGGTGAAGCTGCTGGTTCCGCAGTTGGTCAGCAGGGTGTTCAGGGCGCTGGTCAGGGCGGCGGTCTTGTCGCCGTCGAAGCTGATATTTTCCGTGGTGGGGAACCGGAAATCTGAAAGCACCACCTCGTCAAAGCCCAGCCGCTTCAGCTCCTCCACAATCTGGATAATCCGGTTCAGCGTCTCGCTGTTGGTGGGGTTGAGCCAGTAGCAGCCCTCTTCATCCATCCACAGATAGCCCTTTTTCGGCACAGCCAGTCCGCAGGAAACATGGTTCAGGCCGTAGTAGAAGTCCCGGAAGGCCGGGATTCTGGCAATGGCGTAGTAATTTCCGGTGGTCAGCTCCGAAACCAGCGCGTCGATGGTGTTGATGTCCACATTGGCATATTCCGCGTCGGTCAGTCCGGTGGAATAGTAAAAATAGCCCTTGATGCTCTTCATGTCGATCATCACTGGGGTTCCGGAGGGGAGGGACCGCACCGTATCCAGCAGCCCGGCTACATCCCCGGCAAGGGCCTTGGTATCGATGTAGTAGCCGCTGAGCTGGGTCAGCTCGTTGCTTGTCTCGATGGAGTTTTCGCCCTCGTTGAAATAAATCTGCACATCCGTGTCACCGGAGGGGGGCAGAGCGATTTCGCCCTGGGGCAGATCCTGTGGCAGGTCAAAATCGATAACGGCACCGTCCCGGGTGTAAATGATGTACCGGTCCAGCCAGATTACCCAGCAAAACCAGATCAGCACAAAAATCATAAGAATAATCAGCGCCGCAATACCCAGCCGGTTCAGGACCCGCCGGGTGCGATAGGGTATGTTCATAAAGCTCTCCTTGAAAACCAGTTTGGGGGCCGGTGGCCCCGGCGGTTACCGCCGGGCGGTAACGCAGCGCCAGTCCTCCTTACTGCGGACGGCGGTAACGGTCAGTCCGGCCTTTTCCAGTGCGGCGGTCACATCGTCCAGCCGGCTGTCCAGAATACCGGAGCAGATCAGTGTGGTATCCCGGCTGAGGAACCGGGGCAGGGTGGGTGCCAGGCCGATGATTACATCTGCCACAATATTTACAAGCACCAGGTCATAGCTCTGGGCAGAAAGCTGCTCCATCAGTTCGTGATCCTCAGTCACATTGCCGGTCAGGGCAATAAAGCCGGGGGCATAGAAGCCGTTGAAGCCGGCATTTTCCCGGGCAATATCCTCCGCCTTTGGGTCAATGTCGATGCCCACAGCGGTTTCCGCGCCCAGCCGCAGGGCGGCAATGGACAAAATTCCGCTGCCGCTGCCCAGGTCCAGGCAGTGGAAGCCGGGCTTGACCGTTTCCTCCATTGTCTCCAGCACCATCTGGGTGGAGGGGTGAGCACCGGTGCCGAAGGTCAGGCCCGGGTCCAGAATAACGGGAAGCCGGGTACCGGTGTATTCCTCCGTCAGCCAGCAGGGGAGAACCACCAGATTCTGTCCGACCTCCTGGGGCGGGTAGTTGTCCTTCCAGCTCTCCTCCCAGTCCACATCCGCCATCGGGACTGCCGTCATCGGCACTCCCAGCTCCCCGGCGGTCTTCTCCAGCCGGTCCAGTGCGGCCTTGTCCGTGTCCTCCAGATAGAGCTTGATCCGGGACAGGCCCTGAAGCTTCTCCTGAAGGGTTTCGTCAATATAGTCCCAGTATGCCCGGTTTTCGTCCAGGAACGCTTCAAATTCCTGCTGGTCCTCAATAACCAGGTCAGAAAATCCCCGGGCGGTGAGCCGGGTGGCGATATCTTCGATTTTATCAGCGGTGGTATCGATGGTAATTTCCAGCCAGGCCATAATGTGCCTCCTTACGCAGACGATATTTTCTACATTGTACCGCATTTCCGGGAAAATAACAACTGAAAAACTCTTAAATTTTTGTGTCCTACTTCCTATTTTCAGAAATATGGTATATAATTATGGTCATATCATTCCCCCTAAGGAGAATTCCATGATTGAAACACGAAACCTTCTGCCCGGCGTGACCCTTCGTGCCTGCCGGGATACACGCTTTAAGCAGGGCTGTCTGAGCTTCCAGCTGGTGCGCCCCATGGTCGGTCGGGATTCCGCCCTCAATGCCCTGATTCCCGCGGTGCTCCTGCGGGGCACCGGGCCCCACCCGGACCTTCGCTCCATCACCGCCCACCTGGATACGCTGTACGGTGCCTCCGTCGGCACGCTGGTGCGGCGGATTGGAGACTGCCAGACCGTGGGCCTCTACTGCGGCTTCATGGACGACCGCTTTGCCCTGACCGGTGACCGGGTTCTGGCCCCCATGATCCGTTTTCTGGAGGAGCTGCTTCTGGAGCCGCTGACGGACGGCGATTCCTTCCTGCCGGAAATCGTGGAGAGCGAAAAGAAAAACCTGATTTCCGCCATTGAATCCGAGCGCAACGACAAGCGGGCCTACGCCATGAGCCAGCTTTTCAAGGGAATGTGCGTCGGTGACAGCTTCGGTCTGCCCCGGCTGGGGGAGCCGGAGCAGGTTGCCGCCGTGGATGCCCCCGGGCTCTATGCCCACTACCGGAAAATTCTGGCCCAAAGCCCCATTCAGATCTTCTATGTAGGCAGCGCCGATATCAATACTGTAGCGGACCTGCTGATGCCTCTGCTGGAGCAGCTGGGATGCCGGGACGGTCAAATCCCGGAGCAGACCCCCTTCCGGGGGAGCGCTGCCTTCCGGGATGTGGAGTTCATGGATGTGACCCAGGGAAAGCTCTGCCTGGGCTTCACCACCCCCATCACCAACCGGTCCGGGGATTTTGCCGCCATGCAGGTGTTTAACACGGTTTTTGGTGCCGGCATGACCAGCAAGCTGTTTATGAATCTGCGGGAAAAGCTGAGCCTTTGCTATCACATCGGCTCCGGCTACTACAGCACCAAGGGTATCCTCACCGTTTCCGCCGGCATCGACTTCGACCGGGAGGAGCAGACCCGTCAGGAGATTCTGAACCAGCTGGAGCAGTGCCGCCTGGGCCGGATTACCCGAGAGGAACTGCAGGCAGCCAGGGAATCTCTGATTTCCTCCCTGCGGGCAACCCACGATTCCCCCGGCTCCATCGAAGGATACTATGCCACCGCGGCCCTCAGCGGCCTGAATATGACACCGGAGCAGTACCGCCATGCCCTGGAGCAGGTGCAGCTGCCCCAGGTTGCGGAAGCCGCCGGAACGGTGGTGCCCCACAGCAGCTATTTTCTCAGGGGGGTGGGACAATGAACAGAATCTATTACGAAAAGCTGGATGAGGTTCTTTTTCAGACCCGGCTGGACTGCGGCTTAACGGTAGCCGTGGTTCCCCGGAGGGGCTTTTCCAAAAAGCTGGCCTATCTGGTCACGGACTATGGCTCCATGCACACAGACTTCACCTATCAGGGCCGGGCGTATACCGTTCCTGCCGGCGTTGCCCACTATCTGGAGCATAAAATGTTTGATATGCCCGACGGGCGGGATGTTTCCGCTGATTTTGCCGCCCTGGGCGCCAGCACCAATGCCTTCACCAGCTATGACATGACCGCCTATTATTTTTCCTGCACCGATCATTTTCAGGAATGCCTGAAGCTTCTGCTGGAATTTGTCTCCACAGCCTGGTTCACAGAGGAAAGTGTGGAAAAGGAGCGGGGCATCATCGATCAGGAGATCGGCATGAGCCTGGATACACCGGACAATGTGCTTTTTGAGAATCTGATGGAGGCTGCCTTCCAAAATCATCCCATCCGCCAGCCCATTCTCGGCACCCGGGAGACCATCCGCCAGATCACGCCCCGGATTCTGAATCTCTGCCATCAGGCCTTTTATGCCCCGGGGAATATGATGCTCTGCGTGGTGGGCGATGTGGACCCGGAGGAGGTTCTGTCCGTCGCCCAGTCGGTGCTTGGCACCGCGTCCCGGGAAATCGCCCGGAAATGCCGGGACTGGAACGAGCCCATGACCGTTGTCCGCCCCCTGGTGGAGGGCCGGATGGAGGTGGCTATGCCCACCTTCTCCATGGCCTTCAAGTGTGAGCCCATCCCGGATGGTGACGAGGGCGTGCGCCGGGAAATGATTGCGGATCTGGCAGCCGAAGCGCTGTTTGGCGAAAGCTCCGCCCTGTACCTGCGGCTTTATGAGCAGGGCCTCATCGATTCCGCCTTCGGCGGCGGCTTTGAGACGGTGGACGGCTGCGCCATGCTGATGTGCTCCGGCGACAGCGACGACCCCCAGGCCGTCCGCCAGGCCATTCTCCGGCAGGCTGACCTGCTTGCCCGGGAGGGTGTGCCGGAGGATGCCTTCCGCCGGATGAAGCGCAGCGCCCTGGGCCGGCGGATCCGGGAGCTGGACAGTTTCGATTCCACCTGCTTCCGGCTGTGCGCCTACCATTATTCCGGCTTTGACTACTTCCGCTTTCCGGAAGTTTATCAGAACATTACCGTGGAGGATCTGCAGGGCTTTCTGGCCCGGGTGGTCACCCCTGAGCGGTGCAGCCTTTCCGTGATCCGTCCCATTGATGAGGAGGAAACCCCATGAACCATTTCACAACCATCAGCTTTCCGGGCCTGGGCCTGGAGATGAATCCGGGCCGCTCCATCCAGCTGGGGCCACTGACGGTCTATTACTACGGTATCATCATCGCCTGCGGCCTGATGCTGGCTGTGCTCTACACCTGTATGCGCAGCAAGGAATTCGGCATCCGGGAGGATGACCTGCTGGACGGCGTTCTCTGGGTCACGCCCTTTGCCATTCTCTGCGCCCGGGCCTACTATGTGGCCTTCAAGTGGTCCGACTACGCCGCGGATCCCATTTCCGTTCTGTACATCTGGAACGGCGGCCTTGCCATTTACGGCGGCGTGCTGGGTGCGGTGATCGGCGTGGTGGTTTTCTGCCGGATCAAGAAAATCAAAATCGCCACCATTCTGGACCTGGTTGCCCTGGGCTTCCTCATCGGTCAGCTTATCGGACGCTGGGGCAATTTCTTCAACCGGGAGGCCTTCGGCGCGGAAACCGAAAGCTTCCTGCGGATGGGCCTGTACAACAGCCTGACCGGGGTGACCAAATATTACCACCCCACCTTCCTGTATGAGTCCCTGTGGAACCTGGCGGGCTTCATCGGTCTGCATTTCCTGTCCAAAAAGCGCCGCTACGACGGTCAGATAGCCCTGGGCTATGCCGCCTGGTACGGCCTGGGCCGGGCCTTCATTGAGGGTCTGCGGATGGACAGCCTCTATTGGGGCCCCTTCCGGGTCAGCCAGCTTCTGGCGGCGGTCAGCTGCTTTGCCGCCGTGGCGGTGCTGCTCTGGCAGCACTGGCGGCCCCATGATCCCAAGTCCCTGCTGGTCAATCAGGTATCCCCGTCTCAGGAGGAAACCCCCGCTCCCCAGGAGCCGGAAGCAGAGAGCTGATATCCCCGAAAAAAATTACCCCCTCCGTCATCCGGCTTCCGGACAGCGGAGGAGGTAAATTCATATGCTTTTTTCCGGATTACCGGACGTACTCAATAACCACACGGCGGTTGGGCTCGGTGCCGGTGGAATGGGTGGTGATGTTCTCCATATCCTGCAGGGCAGCGTGGATCACATGGCGCTCGTAAGCATTCATGGGCTCCAGCGTGGTGCGGCGGCGGTTCTTGAGAACCTGCTGTGCCTTCTTCCGGGCATAGCGGCGCAGACTGTCCTCCCGCTTCTCGCGGTAGTCCTCAGCATCCACATTGATGCGGATGTGGCCTTCAACGCCCCGGTTGATGGTGTAGTTGGCCAGGTGCTGGATGGCATCCAGGGTATCGCCCCGGCGGCCGATCAGATAGCCCAGGTCATCGCCCACCAGATCCACCTTGTAAGTAGTGCCGTCTTCCTTCCAGGCGTGGGGCACGGCGGAGGAGCCCATCTTCTCCAGCAGACCCTTCAGGAACTGCTCGATCTTCTCCTCCACGGAGCCGGCCTCCGCGGCAGCGTAGGTCTTGGGAGCGGCGGGAGCCTTGGGCTCCTCCACCTTCCGCTCAGCCCTGGGCTGACGGGGCTTGTCCTGGCGGGGGGCCTTGGGGGTCTCAGGCTTCTTCTCCACGGGAGCCTTGGGAGCCTCAGCCCTGGGGGCCTGGGGCTTGGGAGCTTCAGGCTGCTTGGGAGC
>CAZDFB010000087.1:0-6588 GCA_964504605.1 uncultured Oscillospiraceae bacterium
TGTTTTCAAGGCTTTCTGACCTTGTCCCTATTATAACCTAATCGTCCACCCGGCGCACGATACCTGTTGCTTTCATATTCCTCGCTCCTTTTTTCTGTGTCCGCAGGTAGTATTTGCAGGTATGAGCAAAATATGTAATGGCAGGCATCGAGGGGGCGTTTTTGGGGCGGAGGAAGAAAATAAGCGAAGAATCTGTGGAAAGGTTGCAAATTTCCGGTGTATCCTGTACAATAGGAGCAGAAAGTCTTGAAAAAGACAAATCAATCAGGAAAAGGAGAACATAGCCATGGCACAACATATCAAGCTGCAGCCCGATGGACTGCCCGTGCTCCGCACCATGAATCCCCGGTTGGTTTCCTACAATATTGAAATGACGGAGGTCACCGGCGGAACCTTCTGGAAGGCCTACACCGATGCCCAGATCGATGGCACGGAGCAGGTTCCTCCTCCGGATTTTTCCAAGGGAATCGCAGCCATGCACCAGTGGTATGACCCCATCGACACCACAAATCCCCGGCTTATCAAGCTGGCCCGGGAGCTGGGCAGCTGCTGGATCCGGGTTTCCGGAACCTGGGCCACACGGACTTACTATGATTTTGACGAGACGGGCCTGCCGGAGGGATACTTCAATCACCTGCACAAGCAGCAGTGGATCAATCTGCTGAATTTCGTCAAGGCGGTAAACGGCAAGCTGAAGATATCCGTTGCCAACTGTGAGGGCCTCCACAGTGCCCACGAGCCCTGGCATCCCGGTCAGGCGGAGAAGATTTTCGCCCTCAGCAGGGAAATGGGGGTGCCCATCGAGGCCGTTGAATTTGTAAACGAGCCGAATATGATGGAGAGCACGGGCTTCCCCAAGGGCTACACTCCGACGGATTTCCGGCGGGATCAGGATATTTTCCACAAATGGGTGCGGGAAAACTACCCGGAGTGCACCATTGTGGGCCCCAGCGATACGGACCCCGAGGTGATGACGGACGGGGCAACCGGTCCGGGAGGCGCCGGCATTGCCGATGTGCTGCCCTACTGCTCCACCGGTGAGCTGCTGGATGGCTGTACCGAAAAGCTGGATGTATTCAGCTACCACTATTATAATGGTGTCTCTGAGCGTATGGCAGCCATGATGCCCGCCATGTATACGCCCCCGGAGGGAGCAATGAGCGAGAGCTATCTGGGCATGGCGGGTCACTGTGCCCGGTGCTTCAGCAAATACCGGGACAAGTATGTTCCCGGCGGTGAAATGTGGGTCACCGAATCCGGCGATGCCGGTGCGGGAGGACACACCTGGGCCTCCACATATCTGGAGGTTCCCCGGGTACTGAATGAGCTTGGCAGCTTCTGCACCGTTACCAACGGCGTTGTGTTCCACAACACCCTGGCTTCCTCGGACTACGGCTGGCTGAAGCACGGCAGTTTCGAGCCCCGGCCCAGCTATTTTGCCGTCCTGCTCTGGAAGCGGCTTATGGGAGATACGGTTTATGCCTCCGGCGAGGAAATCCGGGAGGGCGCCCATGTCTACGCCCACTCCCGGGCTGACGGAAAGCCCGGAACCGCTTATCTGGTTATCAACAACTCCTGGACGGAGACCACCACGGTGGAGCTGCCCAGGGAAGCGGAGGTCTATGCCCTGACCGGGGAAACCGGTATGCGCAGCCGCACCATGCTGCTCAACGGCAGAAGACTGGAGCTAGGCGAAGGGGACACCCTTCCTGAGTTGAAGAGCGCCCATGTGGCGGCGGGTATCCTGGAAATCGCCCCGGGAAGCTGTGCCTTCCTTGTGCTGTAACTGCTACAACGGCGGAATCGGGGCTTCCCCGGGGAGCCGCCGGCAAACAGGATATTGCAGGGGCATCGCTCCTGCGGTGTCCGGAAGACTCGCTTTGAGTGAGGAAGCGGACACCCGGGGACGGGTGTCCCTACGATGACCTCCGAAACTGCAATAGGAGCTGTGGCAGGCGGAAGAGCCAGCGAAGCACTCTCTGCAACTCGCCAAGAGCCGCCTAAAGGGAGAGGCAAGATCCCGGGGACGGGCGTCCCTGCGATGACCTCCGCAGGCGCAAAAGGCACGGAAGGGCAGAATTTGATACTTTTTTGACAAACGGAAAAGGAGCGTGCCGCGGCACGCTCCTTTTTGTTATTAAGGAAGGGGCATTACAGGTCCATCTCGTAGACCCGGACTACCTCGGTGGGCCCTTCCAGATCGATGGCGGTAACATGACCGTTTTCTCCGGTGATGGCAACATTCAGGTCGCCGCCCCGGTTGTGGCAGGTCAGCCGACCATCGGGAAGCTTGCCCAGAGCCCATAAGGTGGCGGCGGTGGAGCCGCAGCCGGTGCCGCAGGCCAGCGTATAGTCCTCCACGCCCCGCTCAAAGGTCAGGACCCGGACGGCACCCTCGCCTACCCACTGGTAGAAATTCACATTGGCACCCTTGGGGAAGGCGGGGTCGTGACGAAGCTGCCGCAGCTGCTCCCGGATGGAATCCGCGTCGGCCCAGAGATCCCCCGGATACTCGGTGACCGCGTGGGGCACACCGGGATTGCCCAGCTCCACATAGGCGATGGCGGGCTTCCGGTTCAGGTCCAGAACGCCGGGGTTGTTCAGCCGGACCCGGTACTGGCTCTGGGTCAGCCGGGCACCGGGGACCAGACCGGCATCGGTTTCCACCACCATGGTGTCACCGGCAAGGCCGATATCGTGGGCAAAGCGGCAGATGCAGCGGGCACCGTTGCCGCACATTTCGCCCCGGGAGCCGTCGGAATTGTAGAAATGGAGCTTGAAATCCGCTTTCTGAGAGTGGTCAACAGCCATGAAGCCGTCGGCACCGGACAGTTTACATAATTTCTTGGCGATGGCTTCAAAGTCATAGCTGCCATCCCGGGCATCCATGACCATAAAATCATTGCCGGCACCGTTCATATACCAAATTTCCATAAAAAACCTCCAAAGAAAGGGCTGGAAGAATTATTCCAGCAGTGTATCCATATTGTAAAGGCCCTTTTCCCGGCCCACCATGAAGCGGGCGGCCTCGATGGCACCGTCAGCCAGCATGGCCCGGGTGGTGGCCTCGTGGCGCAGGGTCAGGGTCTGGGTTCCGGTGCAGATGTGAATCTCGTGAATGCCGACCACATTGCCCATGCGCAGGGAGGAAATGCCGATTTCGTCCCGGCTGCGCTTTCCCTCGCCCTGACGACCGCAGTGCTCGGTGGCGTTGGGGCGCACCGACTGAATGGCCTGGAAAAGCATATGGGCGGTGCCGCTGGGGGCATCCACCTTCCGGTTGTGGTGAACCTCTACGATTTCGATATCCGCATCGGGGAAGCAGGCGGCAGCCTGCCTGGCAAGGCGGCAAAGGACGGCAATGCCCAGGCTCATATTGCCGGAATAGAACAGGGGAAGCTCCCGGGCTGACTGATGAATCAGGGCCTTCTCCTCCGGGGTGTGACCGGTGGTGCCGATGACAGCGGCGGCGTGGATGGCCCCGGCATAGGCCAGCACATCGGAAATGGCGCTGTGGTGGGAAAAATCGATGACCACGTCCGCTTCCACTGCTCCCAGCTCGGCAAAGCTGCGGCAGGCACCGTTTTCGCCGTCGATGCTGACACGGCCCACCACCTCATGGCCCAGGGCATCGCAGATCAGGGTACCCATGGCGCCGTTGGCACCGCAAACAACTGCTCTCATACCGAAATCCCCAGCTTTCTCATTTCCTCCAGCATGGCGGAGCGGTAGGGCTCCTCCATGGGGGTCAGGGGCAGGCGGAGGTAATCTTCGCCATAGCCCATGGCGGCAAGGGCGGCCTTTACGGGGATGGGGTTGACCTGGCTGAACAGGCAGTTGATAAGGGGCAGAAGCCGGCACTGCCAGTCGGCGGCCTCCCGGATCCGACCGGCGAAGAATGCGTCGGTCATGGCGACGGATTCCCGGGGGCACACATTGGAGAGGACGCTGATGGTGCCTTTGGCACCCATAGCCAGCATGGGAACGGTCAGGGCATCCTCGCCGGAATAGATATCCAGCGTGTCGCCGCACAGGGCCCGCAGCTCCACCATCTGGGCCATGTTGCCGGTGGCCTCCTTCAGGGCCACGATATTGGGATGCCGGGCCAGAGTGGCTACGGTTTTGGGCTGAAGTGCACAGCCGGTACGACCGGGGACATTATAAAGAATGACGGGGACGGTGGAGGCATCCGCAACGGCGGTAAAATGGGCGATCAGGCCGCTCTGGGTGGCTTTGTTATAGTAGGGAGTGACGACCAGAACCGCATCCGCTCCCGCCTGACAGGCGGCCCGGGTGTTGGATAGAACGTGCTGGGTATTGTTGGTGCCGGTGCCGGCAATGACCGGAACCCGGTGGTTCACCTGCCGGACGGTGTAGGCGATGACCTTCTGCTGGTCCTCCGGCTCGATGGTCGCGTTTTCGCCGGTGGTGCCCATGACGACGATGGCGTGGATGCCGGAGGCAATCTGAAATTCGATCAGCCGGCCCAGAGCATCGTAATCAATGCCGTCGGGGGTCATGGGGGTGACGATGGCGGTTGCCATACCCTCAAAAATGGTTTGCTTCATAGTGGCGCTCCTTTGTGTGGAAAAAATCAGACCTTAAACTGATTGAAGTAGTCGTAAAGGGGGATGAGCTTCTCAAAAAAGTCCAGGACCCGGGCTCCCAGGGCGGGGCCGAAGGTATCCTCGCTGAAATCCTCGTGGCGGGTGCAGCCAATCTGGGCCTTCCAGGCGAAGTAGGGGAGCAGTGCCTCATTTTCGCAGGGCTTGGGCCGCTTGTAGCATTCGGCGGTGACGCTCTGCCCAACGGCGGCTTCCACACCCCGGATCATGGTAAGAAATTCCCGGGGCTGGGACGCAATGCGGCGGCGGAAATCCTCCATGACGGCGGTGCGGGGCTTCCAGATGAAGAAGCCATAGTCCACGCCCTCGGGATTGATCTCAAAATAGAGGCAGGGATTCTCGGCCCACCACTCCACATCCTGCCGGATGCAGATCCAAAGGCTCTCCTTATAGGGCTCCGGGGGGTGCATCCGGGCATCCCGATAGATACGGCTGACCTTCAGAATATTGCCGGGTTTATCCAGAAAGGGCTGGAAAAGTTCCGCACCCAGGGCCTTCATGGGCTCATAAAGGGTGGTGACATAGGCGCTTTTATTGGCGGTGAACCAGTCACGGTTGTTGTTCATGCGAATGCCCCAGAGAAAGTCAACGGTCTCGGGGGTAAAGCCGGTAAACATAGGGTTGTTCCCTCTTTCTGTAAATTTCAGTCCCAGGAGGATCTGTGCCGGGTCTTCCAGATGACCTGACCGTACTCCTTGCCGGGATATGTACCCTGGGGGACTTCCAGCACATAGCGCTCGGAGACATTGATGACCTGGGTGCCGTGGTATTCCCGGAGGCGGGTCTGGTCGTGACCGTAGCGCAGGTGGACGTGACCATGGAGCAGATAGGTGGGGTGATATTTGTCAATCAGGTCCAGCAGGGCCTCAAAGCCTCGGTGGGCCTGATCCGGGGCATCGCCCACGCCTTTGGGCGGGGCATGGGTGACCACAATGTCCACACCCTTGTTCTTCCAGAGCTGGTAGCGAAGCCTGCGGATCCGGCGCTGCATCTGGGCCTCGGTGTACTGGTGGGCACCGGGGTGGTACCAGGGACAGCCGCCCAGACCCAGAATGCGGACACCGTTGAAGGTGACGATGTGATCGTCGATGCAGTCGCAGCCCTCGGGCGGGGCCTTGGCGTAGCCGGTATCGTGATTGCCGTGGACATAGATCACGGGACAGTGGGCCATGGTGACCAGAAAGCTCAAATAGCTGGCCTTCAGGTCGCCGCAGGAAATAATCAGGTCGTAGTCCTTCAGACGGCCGGGAACATAATAGTCCCACAGGGCCTGACATTCTTCGTCAGATACGATCAAAAACTTCACCGGAAGAAACCTCCTTTACTGCGGGGATTTTATCCCGGTAGAGTCCCAGCTCCCGGACGGTGGCCTGAGAGATGGGCAGAATCTGGTCAAAGGTGGGAATGGAGCCCACCACGCTGTCACACAGCCAGTCCATGTGCAGCAGCTCGTCCACGGTGAAGCTCCGGCTGCCGTCGTTTTTCACGGTGCCGTCCTGAGCCACGACCTTCCGATGGAAGGGGTCCAGGGTGCCGGCGCAGATGTCCTTTTGCAGCAGATCGCCAAGGCAACGGACACCTGCCGGGAGCATTTCCGAGAAATTGATGCCGATGGTGCCGCTGTCCATGCCCAGCCAGTAGTTGACGGCACCGATGGAGCCCTTCTGCTCCTTCCAGGTGCCTGCCAGCATGGAGCGGATGGCAAACTCGTAGAATTTGCCCCAGGCCCACACCGGGGAGGCCAGGGGAATCAGGCTGCCCCGGTCATCGAGAAGATAGGTGCCGTAATTGCAGAACTGCATATACATCCGGTCCTTGGTGGGAACGTCCCGGTTGGACACCACCCGGATGCCGTCCCGGAAAAAGTCGGCCTGGTGGGTTCCCTGGCAGCAGGACCAGCGCAGCTCGATCTGGGCCCGGGGATTGGTCATCTGGGCACCCAGGGCAAAGGCGTTGATGGAGG
>CAZDFB010000088.1:0-6580 GCA_964504605.1 uncultured Oscillospiraceae bacterium
CCTGTCCAGGTGGTGGTTCTGCCCATTGCCCAGCACAAGCCCGGCGTTCTGGAAGGTGCCGGTGCCGTCCGGGATCGGCTTGCCGCTGCCGGTGTCCGGGTGAAGATGGACAGCAGTGACAATTCCATGGGCTGGAAGTGCGCTGAGTACGAGATGAAGGGTGTGCCCCTGCGTGTGGAGTGCGGCCCCCGGGATCTGGAGAACGGACAGTGCGTCATTGTCCGCCGTACCGACCGGGAGAAGGTTGTGGTCAAGCTGGAAGAGCTGGAGACCGCTGTGGCTGAGCAGCTGGTCGTTGTTCAGCAGCAGATGTTCGACAAGGCAAAGAAGAACCTGGATGAGCACATCTACACGGCCCACTCCATCGAGGAGGCCAGGGAGCTCCAGGAGGCCAACGGCGGCTATGTCAAGACCATGTGGTGCGGCGACCTGGAGTGCGAGCTGGCCATGAAGGAAAAGGCCGGTATGTCCTCCCGCTGCATCCCCTTTGCCCAGGAGAATTTGGGTGAAACCTGCGCCTGCTGCGGAAAGCCCGCCAGGAAGATGGTCTACTGGGGCGTGGCATACTGATTTATCACAGATACACCAGCCTTTCGTGCCTGGCAGATTGACACGGCAGAAATGACCGTTATATTACAAGCAGAGCCTGCCTGTTTTGAGGCAGGCTCTGCTTGTAATATTTTTCGAGATGGAGGTGCAAAATGAAATTCCGGAAACCATTTATTTTCACGATCGCGATTATGCTGATGCTGGCTTTCACAGCGTGTTCAAAAACGCCCGAGGATATCGAAAGTATATTGGGTGCTAACGAAACGGTAGAAAACATTTTCACCAAACCGACAGAAACTGCGATCCCTCAAAATACGACCGCCGAAGCAACCACCGAACCCGTTCTTCCCACACAGCAGCCGACAATACAGCAGGGCAACATGGGCTACATTCAGATAGGGCCAAGCGGTGTTGCGCTGAAAGACGAGGTTGGCCCGTATCGCCTGTATGAAGGCGGCGAACTGCATATGCCCTACACCATCAATGCTACCGGTACCGTTGCCGATCAGGGCATGGGTATCCTGCTCTTTATCGATGGCAAACCCCAGCCCTATAAAACTTCCGACAATAGTACCTATCAATATATGCATATATTCTATCCCGTTAGCGGCGAATCCTATATCGCGGACATATCCTTCACCCCCGTCACCGGTCAAGCGGGGGACACTCTGGAGCTGTATGCGTCAACGATACTGAACCCGAATTTCAGCATTGCGGAGGGGATCGGCGGATTCGTATATACCTCCGGCGCTGTTGTTTCCGGCACTCGCTTAAAATTTGATGCAACACCATCTTTCAGCGATGACGAATTCATAAATGAGCGAATCATTTCCCTCACCACTTCTTATGTTGACACGAAATACGCAGAGATCAGCGGATGGTCCGACAAGGATCTGATGGAAAAAGTCGAAGCGCATCTTTATGTGAACGACCTAGATGATACCAGAGATTGCATCGTCTATGGTGTTACAGCCGAGGAGAATCTTTCTATTCGCTATGAGGTATGGGGAAGTCCCTATGTGCAGTATGGTCTGGTCGTCTTTGTAGACAATGAGCCTGTATTTACTGCCGAAAACTCTTTCATTCCCGTCGAGGTACAAAATGGCAAAAAGACAGTGATCGAAGCGGAACTGGATATGTCGGATTTTGACGGAGAAAGTGTCGTTTATGTGATGTTAGTCCCCCGTAATTTCCGCACCAGCGAGGTTTTGACACAAGCATCGCTTGACTACAGCAGAACATTTTTTCTTGTTTCAGGGGAGAATTAACGATTCTATTGACGAAAAGGTGATGTCATGAATGTACAGTTTGCGCATCTTTCTAAAAAATACAAGGGAAAGTATGCATTACAGGACTTTTCAGTCACGTTAGAAAACGGTGTCTATGGTCTGCTCGGCACAAACGGCGCAGGAAAGACGACACTTATCAACACATTTATGGGGATCATTAAGTCCGATGGTGGCAGTATCTACATAGACCAAAAGGACATTCGCACGATGGGTGCTGACTTCTTGGGAAACATAGGCTATCTGCCTCAGTACCCGAAATTCTATCGGGATTTCTCGGTTATCGAGTTCATGCGCTATATGTGCGCATTGAAGGACATTCCCAAAGATGTGGGCGAGGATCGGATCGCAGAGCTTCTGGAAACGGTGAATCTGACGGACGCCGTTAACAAAAAAGTGGGCGCACTCTCCGGCGGTATGCGACAACGTCTGGGTATCGCGCAAGCTATGCTGTCTAACCCTGGCATTCTGATCCTGGACGAGCCTACCGCTGGCCTTGATCCCAGAGAACGTATCCGTTTTCGCAATCTGATCGCAAAATTTGCGGAAAATCGAATTGTGATTCTGGCGACCCATATTGTATCCGACATTGAGTTTATTGCTAACAAGATCATTTTGCTCCACGGAGGCCGACTACTCAAATTCGGAACACCGACACAGCTTTGCTATGAATTGCAGGACAAGGTATGGGCATTACAGCTTCAGGAATCGGACGTTCCTACTGAGCTGGTACACCACACTATTAGCAATATGGCTCGGGAGGGTGATGGAATCCGCCTTCGGATCATTTCCGAAGAAAAACCTCATCCAGATGCTGTTCCTGTTACGGCAAATTTGGAAGAAGTATTTCTCTACCATTGTGGGGAGGAAGTCCAATGAAGGCGCAGCAATATTGGCACTTGGTCGGATTTGAATGCCGGAAAGCCTTTTGGAATCCGGGCATGGTCATTTTCTTTGCCGTTCTGCTCCTGTTCAATGGCTGGAAGATTCGGGACAGTTATACGCAAAAGGTTGCTTACTGGGATGACTATGAAGCGCAATATGCGCAAACTTACGAAAAATACAGCGGTGAGATCACAGCGGAGAAGATATCCGATCTGATGACCGTTTATGCGCCATTGGAAGAAAAGAAGAACACCTTTTCACTGAATGATGCGTACGATCCCGATGCTTACATTTACAGCGAGGCGATGGATGAAAAATTCTACTGTACGCTGTTCTATACAGAGCTAAAGTACGATTATCTGTACCGGAATGAAGCCTATCGTATCACCCGGGATGCCCTTGCGCTGAATGAATTCTACGAAAGCATCGGAAACAGCTTTGAAGCTACAAAAAACAGGAAAATTGCCGAAACTTTTTTAGGGCGTTCCATCGATACCTTTTCCGATACCCGTGGTTATGAGGTGCTGCTGAATTACGATTATTCTGCTATGCTTATTTTGCTTTTGAGCATCTTCGCATTATGTGGTGTATTCGTAAATGAGCGGGAAACGGATATGTATATGCTCCTGCGCACCACCCGCAATGGTGCTGACCGCACCGTTGTGGCAAAACTGACGGCATCCATTCTCTTTGTCCTTGTTGTCTGCACAGTATTTTTTGCACAGGATTTTCTGACGATCTATTTTGCCAGTCCGAGAAACGAAGCCCTGCAGGCACCCGTTTATGCCCTCAGAACCTTGGAATCCACGCCACTGAATATGACTGTGGGACAGTTCTTTCTTTGGTCTGCAATGGTCAAAACTTTGGGGATACTGGCTTGCTGTGCAATGCTGCTGTTGATTTCCAGCATCTTCAAAACCACATTGGGTGCTTTCTTTACCGGTCTATTGCTTTTGCTGGGATGCGTGGCTTTACAAGAATTTAGCAAAGGGAATGTGCTTTTCCGCTGGTGCAATCCGGTGGAGCTGGTCATTCCCAGAAGCCTGATTTGGCGGGATGTGTATGTCAATATTTTGGGTACGCCGATGCGCCTGTATGCGTTTGTGTTGATCGGCGTAATGGTGATCACGGTAGCCATGATTTGTGGCATAGTGCACCTCAACCGCAGTTATCACCACCAAGCAGGAAGGAGTGGGCGCAATGCTTCGGTTTGAATGGAAAAAGCTTCTGCTTTATCGCAGGGGGCTTCTGCTGATCGCCGTATTCCTGATTGCTGAACTTATGGGAACAATTTTATTGACCAAGCCTTACGACAAAGATTTGGAAGCGAATCGTGCTGTCTATGATCGCTACTTATCGTAGGTGGAAGGTCCTCTCACGGTGGAAAATCAGCAATTTCTGGAAGATGAAATGTTACGGCTGAATACTGCCAACACAAAATTGGAGCAACTGAAAAGCGATTATTACCAAGGGGCACTTGCCGAGGCCGAATTTCGTTCATCTTTCGATATACTGGCGGATGAAAATGCCGACTATCCCGGTTTTTCTAAACTATACACCCAGTATATCTATGTAAGAGAGTCAGAAGATCGTAGTTTTCTCTATACCGGCGGTTGGGAAGTCCTCTTGGGAGATCAAGAGCCTGATTATCTGTTTTTGCTATTACTGATATTCCTGATCGCACCAATTTTCTGTCAGGAGTATGGCAATCAAATGGATCAAATACTGCTGACCCAGAAAAGAAGCGCAAAATACCAATGGCAAGACAAAGTGGCGATTGCTCTGATTTTGACCGCAGCACTGACCGCTGTTTTGCAGGTGTTTGAACTGGTATATTGTGCGATTGCGTTTGGACTTCCCCATTGGGATTACAGTCTGCAATCGCTGTATAGCTTTGGTTCTGTACAAAAGACTTTAACATTGGGGCAGGCTTTTTTCCTACAGTTTGCGCTGAAAGAAACTGGCTATCTGTATGCGGCAATGCTGATCCTGTATATCAGTGTGTTGGTGAAGAAATATGCTTTTGTACTGATGGCAGACATGGTAATTCTGCTTATCCCCTTTTTTACTGTCAATTCCATTTCCAGCCTGCGACTCATTCCCGCTCCATGGGCACTCACGGTCGGCAGCATCTACTTAAACGGCGAAAGCTTCCAGCTTCGTGGCGGTTCGGTTGTATCTGTGCCGGAAGTAGCATGGGCTGAGTTGGCGGAGGTGTTGGCGCTGTCCATCATAATTTGCCTGTGTATGCTGCTTTGCATTCGGCACAAGAATACCAACCATCATTTGCGTATCAAAAAATCTGGGACGGTTGCCATGTTGCTAAGTATTATGCTTCTATGCACAGGCTGTGCTGGACAAGCAGAGACGCTCTGCTATAACAGTAAGCAAAGCAACTGCTTTGAGTCAGAGCAGTATATTGTGTTCGCGGATGGTTTGGGTGGATATTATTTCGTTGACAAGCAGACGGACACTGTGCGCAACTTTCCACTGGATGCATTTCAGGGTGAAACTTCGAAGGTTACAGGCAGTTTTTACAGTGCAAACGGGAAACTGTATTATCTGAAAGTACACCAGCAAGCCCTTACAGGAAATGCAGAAGCAATGACAGAATACTTTTCGCGTGTAGAACTGGACAATGCGACCATGCACGAACGTGTGGTCTACCAATGGGAGCAAAGCACGAAATGGTTTTTCGGAGCGCTAGATAAAGGCAGCGCAGAGCCCAGTCCTTACTATATCGATTCATTCTTCCTGCATGAAGGGAAACTGTATTATCCGAATGACGATACACTTTACAGGATGGATCTGCAAAGCGGGCAGTATGAGGCAT
Source organism: uncultured Oscillospiraceae bacterium (assembly GCA_964504605.1). Taxonomy (GTDB): domain Bacteria; phylum Bacillota; class Clostridia; order Oscillospirales; family Oscillospiraceae; genus Faecousia. The sequence continues at coordinate 5,554 of CAZDFB010000088.1, forward strand.
ATCTCAAGCTCCCCAATCCGGGCACAAATCTTGCCTATGATGGAATAAATCTCTATTATACCGACCAATACAACCGCCTGTCGATCTTTGATCTGAGAACTGAAACTGTTGAGGTGCTGGATAATGTTGTGGCACGGGACTTTGTATATACGCCCGAAGGGATTTATTTCCTAAACATTCGGGATAACAGCATGCTTTACTACTGGAATGATTTCATGCAAATCCCCCAAAAGCTGGGTGACACCGAGGCATATGCCCTCTACTGGGACGAAAATTATTGCTGGATCGATTCCACGGACGGCTTATTCCGCCTGAACCATGACGGTAGTCAGAAAACCCACGTTTCCTGCCCGGGATTTGTCTGTTGCATCAGTACCGACACCGCTATGTATATTTCAGATTATGAAAGCAGTGTCCTGTACTCTGTCGATAAGGATACTCTGCAATATGCACAATTGACACAATGAACCTTCAACTTCAGTTTCACATAGAACAAAAGAAATCACTGTGCCATCACGGTACTACCAATTTGGGGTAAATAGACTGACACGATTTGATAGAAAACATCAAAGTTGGTCAAACCTGGCAAAAGTGTATCAACCTGATATATACGCAAAAGCACCGGAAATCTTCGGATTTCCGGTGCTTTGTATCCATATTGGTTTGAAATACGGGTAAAATCAGCGCTTGCTGAACTGAGGAGCCCGACGGGCGGCCTTCAGACCGTACTTCTTTCTTTCCTTCATTCTGGGGTCGCGGGTCAGGAAGCCGGCGGCCTTCAGAGAAGCGCGGTACTCGGGATTCAGGGTCAGCAGGGCACGGGAAATGCCGTGACGGATAGCGCCGGCCTGACCGGAAACGCCGCCGCCAGCGACGGTGACAACAATGTCAACCTTGCCCAGCAGGTCAGTGGTGACCAGAGGCTGACGAACGATCAGCTTCAGGGTCTCCAGACCGAAGTAATCGTCGATATCACGGCCGTTGATGATGATGGAGCCGGTGCCGTTCTCGTAGACGCGAACGCGGG
>CAZDFB010000089.1:0-6562 GCA_964504605.1 uncultured Oscillospiraceae bacterium
ACTTCACCGGGGTCCTTTAGTATGATATATTTAAGAAAGAAACCATTTTTATTTCATCAGGAGGTATGTGCTATGCGCATGAAAAAAGTATCGTGTCTGCTGCTGGCTCTTTGTCTGCTGCTGACCTTCGCCGCCTGCTCCACCGCCAAGGGCGCTGTGTATGTGCAGTCTGTGGCTGAGCTGTCCGGTCTGGGCGGTATTGCCCCCGGTGACCGTTTTCCCGGCATGGTTGTGTCGGAAAATGTTGCCGAGATTCAGAAGGATTCCGATAAAACCATCGGTGAGCTTCTGGTCCGGGAGGGCGACGATGTAACGGAAGGTCAGGAGCTCTTCTCCTATGACACCGAGCAACTTCAGCTGGCGCTGGATAAGCAGCGGCTGGAGCTGGAGCAGCTGCTGGCTACCATTGAAAACTACAAGCAGCAGATCAAGGAGCTGGAAAAGTACCGTGACCGGGCATCCGCAAAGGACAAGCTGGAGTATACCGTCCAGATTCAGACGCTGCAGGTAGACCTTAAGGAAGCAGAGCTCAATCAGGCAGATAAGGAACGGGCAGTTGCTAATTCCGAAAGCATCATGGAAAACGCCACTGTGGTTTCCCCGGTTACCGGTCGCATCCAGTCCATCAACGAAAGCGGGACAGATAATTATGGTAATCCCGTTCCTTACATCACCATCCAGCAGTCCGGCTCCTACCGGGTCAAGGGTACCATCGGTGAGCTCCAGCGGGGCGGCATCATGGAAGGAACCCGTGTCCGGCTCGTTTCCCGCACGGATGCCAGCGTCTTCTGGCTGGGCACCGTCACCCTGGTGGATTACGAGAACGCCACCCAGGGCAGCGGTGATGATATGTACTACGGCTTCACTGTGGATGAAATGACCACCTCCAGCAAATACCCCTTCTATGTGGAGCTGGACAGCACCGATGGTCTGATTCTGGGGCAGCATCTGTACATTGAACTGGATTCCGGTGATGACTCCGCCACCGGTCTGTCCATCAGCAGTGCCTTCATATGCTACGATGAGGACGGCTCCGCCTACGTCTGGGCCGAAAACCGGGGCAAGCTGGAAAAGCGCTCTGTAAGCGTGGGTGAATACAATCCTATGCTGGACACCATCGAAATTCTGGAGGGTCTTACGGAGCAGGACTTTATCGCCTTCCCCGATGAGGAGCTCTGTGTTGCCGGTGCGGCCACTACCCACGAATACATCGAGGAGGAAGTACCGGAAGGCGAGGTGGGCTAAATGGCGATTTTGAAGCTGACAGACATCTGCAAAGACTATATCCAGGGCAAAGAGCCTGTGCGGGTTCTGAAAAATATTGATCTCACCGTTGAAAAAGGCGATTATCTGGCTATTATGGGTCCCTCCGGCTCCGGTAAAACCACGCTGATGAACATTATCGGCTGTCTGGATGTGCCGACCTCCGGCACCTACGAACTGGACGGACGGGACCTGCGGGATTTGAGTGACGACGCTCTGGCTGAAATCCGCAACCGCCATATCGGCTTTGTGTTCCAGAGCTTCTACCTTTTGCCGAAAATGGACGCGGTGGACAATGTTGCCCTCCCCCTCCTCTACGCCGGTGTTCCTCTGAAGGAGCGTCGTGAGCGAGCGGAGGAGGCCCTGCGGACCGTTGGCCTTGGCGAACGGATTCATTTTCTGCCCAACCAGCTTTCCGGCGGTCAGTGCCAGCGGGTAGCCATTGCCCGGGCAATGGTCGGCAAGCCGGACCTGCTTCTGGCGGACGAGCCCACCGGTGCGCTGGATACAAAAGCAGGAAACCAGATTATGGACATTTTCCGGCAGCTGAGCCAGGAGGGTATGACCATTATCATGATTACCCACGAGCCCAGCATTGCCGCCTGTGCGGACAAAACCTTCCACATTCTCGACGGCGAGCTCCGGACCGAGCTTATGGAGCTCCAGAAGGGAGGCAGCAGTGATGAAGCGTAAATCCCCCAAGAAAAAAATTCTGATTACCTCCATCGCCCTGGTTCTGGCTGCCGCCATCGGCCTGGGCGCATGGTACTATGCCGGTCACAGCAGCTCCGAGCCCGTGAACGTATACCCCTTCTCCTTCGTCGGTATGACAGAATACTGGGGTGATTCCCGTGAGAGCTATGGGCCCGTATCCACCGACGGCATTCAGACAGTCTACCTTTCCGGCACCCAGTCGGTAACGGAAATTCTAGTTTCCCAGGGTGATTCTGTTAAAAAGGGCGATCTGCTGATGACCTTTGACACCACCCTCTCGGATCTAGCCCTGGAGCGCAAGCGCCTAGAGGTTGAAAAACTGAAGCTCCAGCTGGAGGACGCCAAAGACGACCTGCGGCAAATCAATGCCATGCGGCCCATGGTGATTCCCACCCCCTCGGAGGACGAGGAGCCGGACGAAAACCTGGGCACCGGCCTGAAGGGGGATTACCAGCTCTCCACCCAGAGCAAATACGACGGCAGTTCCCGGGAAAAGGCGCTGATCTGCTGGATTCGTGACATTAAAAACGTGGACGATGCCGTTCTGGAGGCAATCCGCCAGCAGGCGGAGGTTTTCCAGCAGGAGAACGCAGAAAAGGAACCGGAGCCTACGGAGCCCGAGGCGCAGTTGGAGGAGGAAGTTCCCTCTGAGGGCGATGCCTCCCAGCCGGAAGAGACGATCCCGGAGGAAACAGAGCCCACCGAAGTCACCGTTGATAACTTTTACGTTGTTTTCAAGGTCACCTCCGGCAATATGTCTCTGGGTGCCACCCAGACCTGGCAGGGTCTGTATGTAAAGCGGGAGCCCGGCACAAACACCTTCAGTTTCCGTTTTTTCAATGCCGATGGCTTGAAGGATCACACCCTCACCGAAAGCGAGCAGCCCACCACCCCGCCGGAGATTGACTACGGCAGCGGCTATACGGCTGCCCAGATTGCGGAAATGCGGGCTCAGCAGGAGAAGACCATCCGGGATCTGGAATTTAACATCAAAATGACAGAAGCGGATTACAAAATCATGCAGACCGAGGCAAACGACGGCAAGGTCTATGCCCAGATTGACGGAACCGTTGTATCCGTCCTGACGGAGGAAGAAGCCCGGCAGCTGCAGCAGCCGATTCTGAAGCTCTCCGGCGGCGGTGGATTCTATATTGAAGGCAGCGTCAGCGAGCTGGAGAAGGACACCCTGGAAATCGGGCAGGAGGTCACTGTAAACGACTGGAGCAGCGGCATGGTCTATGTCGGCACCATCTCCTCCGTAGGTGATTTCCTCAGCACCTCCGAAAGCTACTACGGAACAGGCAACCCCAATGTGTCGTTCTACCCCTTTATCGTATTTGTCGATGAAAGCGCCGATCTTCAGGCGGGCCGCTATGTCAGCGTGACCTATTCCTCCGGCTCGGCTCAGCAGGGCATTTATCTGGAGAATCCCTTCCTCCGTACAGAGCAGGGAAAATCCTACGTCTATGTCCGGGCCCAGGACGGCACTCTGGAAAAGCGCTATGTTACCACCGGCAAATCCCTCTGGGGAAGCTATACCGAGATCTTAAGCGGAATCAGTGCAGAGGACTGCATTGCCTTCCCCTACGGCAAAAATGTAAAGCAGGGTGCCCAGACCGTTGAAAGCGACCTGTCCGCGCTCTACAACTGGTAAGGAGGGATCCTAATGATTGAAAATATCAGACTGGCCTTCCAGGGCATTTGGGGCCACAAGCTGCGCTCCATCCTGACGATGCTGGGCATCATCATCGGCATTGCCGCCATTATCACCATTGTCTCCACCATCAAGGGAACCAACGAGCAAATCAAGGAAAATCTGATCGGTGCCGGCAACAACGTGGTTACCGTCCAGCTGAACCAGAACGGCTACGGCTACGATATGAGCTGGAACAGCCTTCCCGACGGTGTCCGGGTCATTACCGAGCAGACCCGCCAAGAGCTGGAAAGCATCAGCGGTGTGGAAAAGGTTTCCCTCTACACCTACCGCAACTACGTTGACCAGCTGTATTACCTGAATACCTCCTTTAACGGCGAGGTCGTCGGCATTGACGAGAATTATCTAAATGTTTACGGCTATCAGGTCAAATCCGGTCGCGGCTTTACGCCGGCAGACCGGGTAAGCTGCCGCAAGGTTGCCCTTGTGGACACCACCGCAGTCACCACGCTGTTCGGCGGAGAGGACCCTGTCGGAAAAGCCATTGAGCTCAAGGGAGATGTTTTCACCGTGGTGGGTGTTGTTTCCCTTTCCGAGGAATTTACCCCCACCATCAACACCATCAACGATTACTATCTCTACGCCAACACCTCCTCCGGCGCGGTTTATCTGCCCGCCGAGGTCTGGCCCACCGCCTTCCAGTTCGATGAGCCTCAGAATGTAGCCATCAAGGTGGTCAACACCGATGCCATGACCTCCGCCGGAAAAGCCGCCGCGGACCTGCTGACGGAAAGTCAGATCCTCGACCCGGACAATTCCGGCTTTGATTACAGAAGCCAGGATATGCTGGAGCAGGCTCAGCAGCTGCAGAATATGTCTGAATCCACCAACGCCCAGCTGATCTGGATTGCCAGTATCTCCCTGCTGGTGGGTGGTATCGGTGTTATGAACATCATGCTTGTGTCTGTAACCGAGCGAACCAGCGAAATTGGCCTAAAAAAGGCCATCGGTGCCAAAAAGCGCAGAATCGCTCTGCAATTTCTGACGGAAGCTTCGGTTTTGACCAGCCTGGGCGGCATCATCGGTGTTGTCTCCGGAATTGGCCTTGCGGAGCTGATTTCCAGCATGATGGATATTCCGGTTGCGGTCAGTGTTCCGGCAATTCTGATCTCCGTGGTGTTTTCCATGCTGATTGGCATTATCTTCGGTTTGGTTCCCGCAGTTAAGGCCGCCAATTTGAACCCCATTGAAGCTCTCCGGCGGGATTGATTCTGCAAAAAGAGCCCATGGAGCGTATCGAGGCCTTCGCTGCAGGCTGATAAGGGCCAAACAGCCCCATATTACAGAGAAGCCGCCACTGAAAGTGTGCCGTCTCTCTTAAAAAAATGATACGTTGCGGATATAATGAGGTATATTTTAACATTATAGGAGAAATTCAGATGCTGAAAATCTTAGGAATCATGCTGCTTTGTTCTCTGGCTCTTGCCTGCCTCGTGTTTCTATTGGAGCACTGGTTTTATGTGCTTATCGCTATCGCTGTAGTATGGGCCTTGTTCAAAATCAAGAACGCATTGTTTCCCAGGAAGGTTCCTGTTGAGAGCGAAGAAGAAAAAAGAGAACGGGAACTTGCCAGGAAAGAAGTCCTTATGGAACAATTCTATAAACTGGAGCGTCAGGCAAAGTCCCAAACATACCTCAATTGTTACAAAGAAGATTTGCACGATTTGGAGGAGCTGGCTCAGTTGGGGTACGTTCCGGCTATGATGTTATTGGGAACGCATATGGCCAATCATATTTCCTACAAATATTACATGATGGCCTCTGACGCAGGAGAATATCAGGGCGCGGTCAATGCGTACTGGAGATTTCTTTTTTTGTGGTTTGAATGTTCTACCCCAGACAACTATAACATGGGAGCCATTTGCGAGGGACTTCACAAGGGTGCTATTGCAGGAAATGTAGATTGTATGTTTGCGCTATCCTTGTGTTATTCTAAAGATTGGATTAAATCAGTGGATGACAGGATGCTAAGCCACAAACAAAGTCCTCTTTCTCCTTCTCAGGAAAAATGTTTTACTGGCTAGAGAAAGCTTTTACTCAGGGATGCACAAATCCAGGTGTTCAGGTGCTGATGGCAGAGTACTACGCAACCGGAAAAATTTGGAACGATGAAAACTTTGACAAAGATCCCGCTTACATAAGCGAGGAAAATTGCATCGATCAGAAGAAGGCTTTTGAACTGGTTGAAGCAGTAACGCAATGTGATTGGCCGGAACGCACCCGTTTATCACCGATTCCGGTAAATAGATGGCTTGCGATTGCACATTATCTCTTGACAATGTTCTATTTCGATGGGTATGGAACAGAGCAAAATATTGCAAAGGCAAAGACTTCTTTTTTGTACTTTACCGGTAAAGAAGAAGATACTCTGGAAGTTTTAACAAAAGACAGCAACCGCTTGTATGCTCTGCGCGAAGAACTGAAAGCTGCGCACAGCAGAGAATACAAAATTACCTAATAAGATGATAGCGGCGATTGAAAATAATCTTCCATAAAATATTGAATAAAAAGCGCAAAGAAACACCCTGCAAGGCAAAAATGAACTGCACCCCATTTGTTAGACAAGTATGGTATAATACTTGTACTAAGAAATGGGGTGTTTTCTATGCCGGTTTATTCCCGCTTACCATCACAGCACCATAAGCAGGGTCCCCGCCCCGATCAGGATGCAGCCGATCAGAGACTTGGGCGTGAATTTTTCATGAAGAAATACGAAAGCCAGAATCAGCGTCAGCACAACGCTGAGCTTGTCCACCGGAACCACCTTGGAGGCCTCCCCAATTTGCAGAGCACGATAGTAGCACAGCCAGGAAGCGCCTGTTGCCAGTCCGGACAGGATCAGGAAGAGCCAGCTCTTTTTGCTGATATCTC
>CAZDFB010000090.1:0-6521 GCA_964504605.1 uncultured Oscillospiraceae bacterium
GGACAAAGCCGGTGGGGGAGGGGGCCATACGGGTGACCACAGCGCCCTCGGGCAGCTCACGTCTGGGGAAGCGGGCCTCCACCTCATCAGGGGTCTCGGTAACATCGGGAAACAGAAGCTCTGCTAAAGCTTGATAATCCATAGTATTCTACCTCTTTTTGTCATAATATTCTATTATGCAGTATAGCATAAACGGCTGTAGAAATCAATTCCCGGCAGAATAAAATATCGCCCCAGCGCATATCGGTTTTATGAGGTGATGGGGATGGGCTACTGCATCGAATATGAAAACGGAACGGCGAAAAGACACAAAACAGGAACCGGCGGGAGGCGCCTCTGGGCATTGGCGGCGGTGGTTATTCTGCTGATTGGCGTGCTGTCCGGCTTTTTCTGGCCGGAGAGAGCCGGGGCCTTTCGGAATTTCTGGATTCCCGGGGATCCGGAGGTGACGGTCCGGGCTGCCGAAGCAATGGTGGACAGCCTGCGGGCCGGCGGGGATGCACAGGAGGCAGTGACCGCCTTTTGCCGGGAGATCCTTGAAAATGGGGAAGTGCCGGATTGAAACAGAGCCGCCCGTATACATTGCGGGGGCGCTGGGGCTGCTGCTGATCCCCATTCCCTGGCTGCTGGCCCTCATCCTTGCGGCAGCGGTCCATGAGGCCTTTCACTGGCTCGCAATTTCCGCGCTGGGCGGACAGGTTTGGAGATTCCGGATTGGCATTTCCGGCGCCAGAATGGAAATTGGCCCGATGCCTCCCTGGCAGGAGATGATCTGCGCCGGGGCCGGCCCCCTGGGAAGCCTGAGCCTGCTGCTGCTTCGGCAATGGCTGCCAAGAACCGCAATCTGCGCACTGGTGCAGGGGCTGTGGAATCTGCTGCCGGTGTATCCGCTGGACGGTGGGCGGATTTTGCGGTGCCTTTTTCGCATTACCCTGGGCCGACGGGGGGAACGGATCTGTGCCGGGGTGGAAGGGGTGCTTAAGATGATCCTGCTGTTCTGTGGCGTGACCCTCGGGCTGGGCCTGCCGGGGATGGATTTCCTGCTTTTGCCGGTAATCCTCACGGCGGTTCGGGACAGCCTGGAAAAATACCTTGCAAAAGCAGGGAAAAGCGGTTACAATAGGCCTATCTATGGACAAAAGAGGTACGGCTATGACCGATTTACTGCAAAGAATACTGCCCACAGTGCAAAAGCCCGCACGGTATACCGGCGGTGAGTGGGGCGAAGTGAAAAAGAAGCCGGAGGATGTCCGGGTCCGGGTGGCGTTCTGCTTCCCGGATACCTACGAGATCGGTATGTCCAATCTGGGAATGCGGATCCTTTACGGCGTTATGAACGAGATGGAGGGCGTATGGTGCCAGCGTGTCTTTGCCCCCTGGGGGGACATGGAAGCGGCGATGCGGGCCAATAACCTTCCCCTCTGGGCCCTGGAGAGTCAGGAGCCGGTGAAGGATTTTGACATGATCGCCTTCACAATCGGCTATGAAATGGCCTATTCCAATGTTCTCAATATGCTGAATCTGGCGGGCGTGCCCCTTCACGCAAAGGACCGGAAGGAACTGAAGAACATCGTATTTGCCGGCGGTGTCTGCGCTTTTAACCCGGAGCCTCTGGCGGATTTCATTGATTTCTTCTCCCTGGGAGAGGGCGAGGAGAGTACCGTGGAGATTGTGGCCCTCTATGACCGGGCAAAAGCCCAGGGCTGGAGCAAGGCTACCTTTCTCCGTGAGGTGGCAAAAATTCCCGGTGTCTATGTGCCCTCCTTCTACGAGCACAGTTATAACCCCGATGGCACCCTGAAGGCCATCACACCCCTGGAAGGTGCCCCTGCCAGCGTTACCAAGCGGATCGTCGAAAATCTGGACAGCGCCTACTGGCCCACGAAAATGATCGTTCCTTCTACGGAGATTGTCCACGACCGGGCTAATCTGGAGGTATTCCGGGGCTGCATCCGGGGCTGCCGCTTCTGCCAGGCGGGATTTTCCTGCCGCCCGGTGCGGAAAAAGAGCCCGGAGGTCCTGCTGCGTCAGGCCAGGGAAACGCTGGAATATTCCGGGCACAATGAAATTACCCTTTCCAGCCTCTCTACATCGGATTACCGGGGGCTGAAGGAGCTGACCGATGAGCTGATTCCCTACTGCGCCCAGAATCATATCAGCCTGTCGGTGCCCTCACTCCGGGCGGATAATTTCTCCCGGGAGCTGATGGCAAAATTGCAGACCGGAAAAAAATCCGGTCTGACCTTTGCACCGGAGGCGGGTACGCAGCGTCTGCGTGACGTGATCAACAAGAACTTGACGGAGGAGGAAATCCTCAATACCTGCGCCAACGCCTTCTCCGGTGGATGGAACAATGTTAAGCTCTATTTCATGCTGGGCCTGCCCACGGAGACGGACGAGGACGTTCTGGGAATCGCGGAGCTGTGCTATAAGGTTATCAAAACCTGGCAGGAGTACGCAAGCAACAAAAAGCGGGGCCTGCGGGTTCATGTGGCAACGGCCTATTTTGTTCCCAAGCCCCATACCCCCTTCCAATGGGAAAAGCAGATCACCCCTGAAGAATATCTGCGGCGGTGCCGCCTGCTGAAGAGCCATTTTTACTCCCGGTCCATTGAATACGACTATCACGCACCGGACCTGAGCCGTCTGGAGGCGGTGTTTGCCCGGGGAGACCGGCGGCTGGGCCCTGTGATCGAGGAAGCGGTGAAAAACGGTGCCCGGCTGGACGGCTGGGATGAATACTTCAACTATTCCAACTGGTTTGATGCCTTCCGGACCTGCGGCGTGGATACGGATTTCTACACGACCCGGGGATACGGCGAGGAGGAACTGCTGCCCTGGGATCCCATTGATGTGGGTGTCAGTAAAAAGTTCCTTCTGCTGGAGCGGAAGCGGGCCTATGCGTCCAGGGTCACGCCGGATTGCCGTCACGGCTGCGCCGGATGCGGTGCCAAATGCTTACTGAAAGAGGTGGAGTGCGATGCCTAGAGCGCTTTTTGAAAAGACCGGAAGGGCGGTCTGGATTTCTCACCTGGATTTGATGCGCCTGTTTCAGCGAGCCTTCAAGCGGGCCGGGCTTCCCCTGACCCATACACAGGGCTTCAGCCCCCGGCCGGCGGTTTCCATTGCCCTCCCGCTTTCGGTGGGCATCGAGAGCCACTGTGAGCTGCTGGATTTTGAGCTGACCGGGGAAACGCTGCCCGGTCAGGAGATCATGGAGCGGCTGAATGGAGCACTGGTAGAGGGCGTGCGGGTGCTGGCGGTTTACGATGACGGCGCAAAGCTGAAAAATCTGGCTCTGCTTCGCTGTGCGCTGACGCTGGAATATGACAGCCCGGTTCCCGGGACGGCAGCCCAGCGGGTTGCGGAACTGTTTCAGCGTGAGGAAGTAATCGTCACCAAGAAGGGTAAAAACGGCCCGGTGGAGCAAAATATTATTCCCATGATCCGCAGCCTGACGGTTGAGACCGGGGAGAACAGAATTCTGCTGGAGGGGCTGGTCTGCTGCCAGAATCCCACCCTGAATCCCATGCAGCTGAGTGCTGCCGTTGAAAAATATCTGCCTGACCTGAAGCCGGAGTATGTCCGGTGCAGTCGGCTGGAAATTTACGATACCAATGAAACTGTATTCAGATAAGGAGAAATTATTATGGAAGAAACCATTATGCTGGAAGAATGCCCCATTTGCCGGGGTGCGGGAATGCTCCTCCACGAGGGTGGCTGGAGCGTGCAGGTAGAGTGTATGGACTGCAGTGCCCATACCATTTTCCTGGAGTATGCAAACGAGCAGGAGAAGGCAGAGGCTGAGCGGACCGTAGCCCATCTGTGGAACATCGGTAAGGTGGTCAGCAGTGAACGGGGCGAATAAAGACCGGCAGCTGGGGTGGTCGGTTCTTACCTGGACGCTCACCATTGCGCTCAACACGGGCTGCTTCTGGCTGGGCCTGCTGCTCAGAGGGAAGATTCCCTTTGTTGCCCAGCTGAGCGGACTCTGCCTGGGTGTTACCCTGCTTCTCAGCGCCATCGGTCCCATTGTGACCCGCCGGTATGCGAAGCAGGTCGATAAAAGCAGCGTCCGGGAAATCAATGCGGACATGGACCAGAGAAGACAGGCTACCCGGGAGGATCCCTGCCGGGCGCTGGCACATCTGCGGCGGGTTTGTGCGCTGAGCATCGGGTATACCGTTCTGGCAGTGCTTCTGTGCCTGAGTGTGCCCTTCTTCAGCGGCATGGCTGCAAAAACCACAGTCGGCATGGTCGAGAATGTGATTGCCCTGTTTGCGCTGAGCGGATTTGTAGGCAGGCTGATCGTTCCGAAGGAGAAGGACAGCGATGTGGGACTCCTTCCGGAGGCGGATTTTCCCCTGCTCTATGGTATGTTCCGGGAGGCAGCAGGCCCGGCGTTGTCAGGAAAGGAGCTTCGCATCTGCATCCTCGATGATATTCCCAACGGAGAATGCACTGCGGCAGTTGCGGTAAATGAAAAGCGGGTCATCCTGCTTCTGGGGGTGACGCTGCTCTGCGTGGCGGATGAGGAAGAGCTGCGCCAGGTGATGCTCCATGAGGCCGCCCACCTGGATTCCGGCGAAGTGAAGGAGACAAAGACAGTCAAGGGGATTTTAAACTACCTGGGCAGAGACAGCAGAACCTTCTTCGGCTTTTTTGCGGATAATCTGCTGGTCTGGCCCCTGACGGTGCTTTCTCTCAGCTTCCAGATGTACGACTGGTTTGTGTCTCAGGATAAGGAGGCGGCAGCAGACCGGAGAGCGGCGCAGCAGGGCGATGCATTCAAGCAGGCAAGCATTCTGGCAAAGATCGGTGCTCATGAGCTGTACATATTTGAACAGGAACCCTATACCACCCTGTTCGCCTCCGAAAAGATTCCCCAGCATCTGCTTTCAGACCGGGCCCGGGCCTTCCGGCAGGCGCTGACAGAGCGGGAAGGGGACTGGCGGCGTATTCTGGAGCATGGGGTGGTTTCCCGGACAGCCAGCCATCCGACCTTCCGCCTGCGGTGGGAGGCATTGGGCTGCTGCCCGTATTCCCTGACACCCGCGGATGAAAACACGGCCTTTGCCCGGGAATGCTGGGCGGCGGCTGAAGCGGCGGATGCCGTCAAGGCCTCTGTCTCTCAGGAGCGGTATGACGCAATGCGGAAGGAAGCCTATCTGGATCAGCTGAAGATCGTGGAGGAATTTGAGTCCCGGAATCGGGAGCTGACACCGGACGAGCTTCGCCCGCCGATGCTGGCCTATTATGCCATCGGCAAGCCGGAGAAGATGGAAGAAATCTGCGACCGGGTCATCCGGGACAACGAAAGCCCCTTTGCCACCGCCTTCTCCAAATACTGGAAGGGTGTGCTTCTGCTTCGCCGCTATGATGACCGGGGCCTGGAATACATCTATCAGGCTATGGAAACCAACAGCAACTATATCCGTAACGGTCTGGATGAAATAGGCAGCTACTGCTGCCGTATGGGCCTTGAAAAGGCACTTGAGGAATATCGCTCCCTGGCTCCTGAGCTTCTCCAGACGGATAAGGACCGGACATCGGACGGAATTACCCCTCAGGCGAAACTGACGACGGATACCCTTCCGGAGGGTTGGCAGGATCAGATCCTGAAGTTCATTCTGGATGCCGCGGCGGGGTCCATGGAAGCGGTTTATCTGGTTAGAAATACTATCCGGGAGGATTATGCCCCCAGCACCTTTATCCTCCGTTTCCGGGACGACACGGCTGAGGAAAAACGCGATGAAGTTCTGGACAAGGTTTTCCGACTGCTGGACGACTGGCCTGTGGACTGGGAATTTTATCTTTACGCATACGAGAATTCCATGCGCAAGCCCCTGAGCCGAGTGCCGGGCAGCTGCATCTGGTCTTCCCGGGAGGAAGAAAATGGAAAGCAATGAGAAAAATATGGCTGAGGCGGTCCGGAAACGGATCGCCCAGCTCCATGAAATCGCCCCGGACTCCATCGGTGACCGTATGGACTACCGGCTGCTGGACTGGGACAGAGAACGGGGTGAATTTACCCTGCAATGCAGGACCTTTGACTGGATGCGAAACGGGCCGGGTACGCTGCATGGCGGTATGTGCGCCACGGTGGTGGACCAGGCCATGGGCTTTATTGCGTTCTGCATCAAGCCCGGGGAGGGCATTGCGCCCACCATCCAGATGCAGACGGTTTACCACCGCCCGCTGATACCGGGAAAGGATGTTCTGGTTCGGGTCAGAGTGGTTTCCGTGACCCGGCGGCTGATGAATCTCAGCGCGGAAGCCTGGCAGAAGGACTGCCCGGAGAAGGTGTGCCTGACGGCCTCTGGCACCTATTTTTACAAGCCCGCAGGGGAATGAAAAAAATTTTCAAAAAATGAAAAATAATGCTTGCTTTTTTCGGAAGACTGTGCTATTATATCGAAGTCGCCGGGAACGGCAAGCAAATATCCGGGTGTGGCGAAGTTTGGTATCGCGCTTGAATGGGGTTCAAGAGGCCGCTGGTTCGAATCCAGTCACTCGGACCA
>CAZDFB010000091.1:0-6519 GCA_964504605.1 uncultured Oscillospiraceae bacterium
GGCGGCACACCAGGGTTGCCTTGCCCACCTGGAAGAGAATGTGCTTGGTTCCCAGGGTGAAGGAGGCATCCGCATCATCGTCGGTAAGGATTTTTTCCACTTCCTTCAGACCCGGCGCAGGCACAACGAAGCTCATTTCCCGGTTGGTGGGCTCCTCCGGATGCCAGGTGCGGCGGGCCAGCCGGAAGCCATCCACCGCAACAGCGGTGATGGAGTCGTTGGTGACCTCAAATTTCACGCCGGTGTGGATGGGCCGTCCCTGATTTTCGGAAACGGCAAAGATGGTTCCGCTGATAAGCTCCTTGAGCTTCATCTGGGGAATGCGGATGGGCCGTCCGGTGTTCACGTCGGGAAGCTCCGGGTAATCGTCGGCACTTTCGGCGGAGATGGTAAAGGAGGCATAGCCCGCCCGGATGGAGACCTTGAAGCTCTCGTCCACCACCACGGTGACGGGCCCCTCCGGCAGCCGCCGGACGATGTCGCCAAAGAGCTTGGCGGGAAGAATGCACTGACCGGGGTCCGAAACCTCCGCGTCAATGTCGTAGGTAATGGCGGTTTCCATATTGTAGCCGGTCAGGCTCAGACCCACGCCGGCCTTGCACAGAATGCCCTCGATCACGGTCAGGCTGCTTTTCTGAGCCACGGTCCGTCCCGCGATATTCAGTCCCTGAACGAGCATATTTTTTTCACAGGTAAAACGCATATTCAGTTTCCTTTCCTGTAAGATAATATAAATATATATATCTGTAAGTAATTTAAGGTAGTAAGAGAAGCCGTAGGGGAAATTTATGTGGAAAAGTGGGTTTTTGCTTAGAGCGCCAACAAAAATTTATCCACAGGCCAATGTGAAAGATTTGACATTTTTCCACAGGAGGTGTGGAAGAAAAATCGGAGGGCAAGTTTTCCACAGATAGTTTTTCCACATTCAACAGCCCCTGTGGAAAAATTTTGAGGTATAGTTTGCTTATGAAACGGAGGAAAAATTTTTAAAGACAGGAATTGATGTTCGCGGTAATGTCCCGGATGTTGTTCTGCATATTGGCGTCTCCGTTTTTCAGCGCCACCTCCACCTTGCGGATGGCGTAAAGGGCGGTGGAGTGGTCCCGGGCAAATTCTTTGCCGATTTCCGGCAGGCTCAGGTTGGTCAGCTTCCGGATCAGGTACATGGCAACCTGCCGGGCCTCGGCGGTGCCCTTGTTTTTCAGGGTGCCCCGGAGCACCGTCTCGTCAACGGAGTAGAATTTGCAGACCTGGCTGATAATCAGGCTGGGTGTGGGCAGGGCGTTGCCCTCCACCTTGAACATATCATCAATGGCCCGGGAAATGTGGGGCAGGTCCAGGGGCATATTGTTCAGATCCCGGTAGGCCAGAATCTTTTTGACCGTACCCTCAATCTGCCGGACGTTGTTGGTCACATTGATGGCAATGTAGTTGCAAACATCGTCGTCCAGCTGAAGGCCCAGGCTCGCCGCCTTGTTTTTCAGGATGGCCATACGGGTCTCGTAATCCGGGGGCTGGATGTCTGCCAGCAGACCCCATTCAAACCGGGTCTTCAGCCGGTCCTCCAGGGTCAGCATATCACTGGGCTTCCGGTCGGAGGTCATGACAATCTGCTTGTGCTCCTCATAGAGCTTATTGAAGGTATGGAAAAATTCCTCCTGGGTGGATTCCTTACCGGCGATGAACTGAACGTCATCAATCAGGAACAGATCCGCCTCCCGGTACTTGGAGCGGAACTCAATGTTCTTGCCGTTTTTGATGGCATCAATCAGCTCATTGGTAAACTGGTCGCCCTTGATGTATACCACGTTGGCATCGGGATTGTTCCGGCGGATGCCGTTGGCAATGGCGTAAAGCAGATGGGTCTTGCCCACGCCGGGAGGGCCGTAGAGGAAAAGGGGATTGTACACCTGGCCCGGGGTCTTGGAAACCGCAATGGCGGCGGAGTGAGCGAACCGGTTGCTGGGACCCACCACGAAATTGTCGAAGGTGAACTGGGGGTTGAAATCCATGGAGGTGTTGGCCTTGCCCTTGGACTTGAAGATATTCAGGTCCTCGTCACCGAAGACAAGCAGCTTCGCGTCGGAATTGAAAATTTCCTTCAGGGCATCATGGATATAGTCGGTGCAGCGGCGGCGGATGATTTCCCGGCGGAAATCCGAGGGGGAATAGAGAATCAGGTGCTCCTCGTTGAGCTCCACGACCTCCGCGTCGTCAAACCAGGCCGAAATCGTCACAGCTCCCAGGCGTTCTTCCATGTGGCTGAGTACCTTTGCCCAAACGTAGGCAGATGAAAACATAGTATGGCTCCTTTCAAAATGTGTTTCTATAGGAAGCCCCAAAACAGAAAAAAGTTGCATTTTTGGGTGCAATATCTCAAACTAAATTTTATCACATTTCACTATAAAATACAAGGCTTTTTTGGGCATATACAATTAAATAAAGAAATAGGGTAATTTTACCCCTTTCAAAAAAATTTTTTTCTGCCCGGCGGGAAAGTCGCCGCGGGCTCCAATTTATTTTCCCTTTCCCTGCGGAAAATTGGTCGAATTATCACCTTGACCCCGGGAGAAAGGTATGCTATATTCTTATATTAAGAAACCTTTACAAAAAATAAGAAAATCATAGGAGTAAAAGTTATGGGCACTGTGAGAAAGGCGCTGACCTACCTCGTCATCGTCTGTCTGGCATTGATCTGTGCGCTGAATTATGAGCTGTTTGTATTCCCAAATCAGTTTGCCCCCTCGGGCCTGAACGGTATCTGCACCATGATTCAGCATGTTTTCGGCCTTCGGGTGGGCTATCTCAGCCTTATTATCAATATTCCCCTGGCGCTGATGGTGTTTTTCCTGGTAAGCAAGCCCCTGGCCCTGCGGAGCATGGTTTATGTGGTGGCCTTTTCCCTGGGTCTTCTGGTTCTGGACCATGTGGACCTGAGCGCCTTCCATTATGTGACGGATACCGGCACCAGCACCATCCTTGGTCCTCTGGTAGCGGGCATTATCAATGGCAGCTGCTATTCCATGCTGATTCAGTGCAGCGCCTATTCCGGCGGCATTGATTTTGTGGCCTCCGCAATTCACAAGTTCCACCCGGAGAAGAACATTTTCTATTTAATTTTCGCCATGAATGTGTTCATCGCCGGTATATCCTTCTTTGTATACGATTACAATATCGAGCCGGTCATTTTGTGCATTCTCTACAGCTTCATGTCCAGCACCGTGTCGGACAGGCTGAATAAATCCGGCCGCAGCGCGGTCCGCTTTGAGATCATCACCCAGCACCCCAATGAAATTGCCGATGCCATCATCCATCAGCTCCACCATTCGGCCACTCTGGTGCCCGGAAGAGGTGTGTATATGGGCAAGGAGACCAATATCCTGATCTGCGTGGTCAATAAATCCCAGGTTGCTACATTGGCCCGGATTGTCCGGAGCTATCCCAATACCTTCGCCGTTGTCAGCCAGGTCAGCGAGGTTATGGGCAATTTCAAGCACATGAATTCGGACGGCAAGGAAGAAATCAAAATTCTGGATTCAGCAGACGGAAAAGCAATTTAAAAATGAATGATATATTTAGGAGGAAATAAAAAATGGCCTACTATTATCCCGAACCCAGCCACACCTTCAGTGAGTATCTTCTCATTCCCGGCTATACCTCTGAGGATTGCATCCCCGACCGTGTTACCCTGAAAACCCCTCTGGTCAAGTATCGCAAGGGCGTTGAGGAGCCTGCCATCTCCCTGAATGTGCCGCTGACCTCCGCGGTTATGCAGTCCGTTTCCAATGACAGCCTGGCAATCGCCCTGGCTAAGGAGGGCGGCATCAGCTTTATCTTCGGCTCCCAGACCATTGAGAGTCAGGCAGAAATGGTCCGCAAGGTCAAGGGCTATAAGGCCGGCTTTGTTACCTCCGCTTCCAATCTGACCCCGGATGCCACACTGTCTGACGTTCTGGAGCTGAAGGCCCGCAACGGCTTCTCCACCGTGGCAATCACCGAGGACGGCACCGCCAACGGCAAGCTCCTGGGCATCGTCACCTCCCGGGATTACCGGGTCTCCCGGATGAATCCCGCGGATAAGGTCGCTGATTTCATGACCCCCCGGTCCAAGCTCATTACCGCTCCCAGGGAGACCACTCTGAAGGAAGCCAATGATATCATCTGGGAGCATAAGCTCAACAGCCTGCCCATCGTGGATGATGAGGATCGTCTGATGTACTTCGTCTTCCGCAAGGACTATTCCTCCCACAAGGAGAACCCCCTGGAGCTGCTGGACGATAAGAAGCGCTATCTGGTGGGTGCGGGCATCAATACCCGTGACTATGCCCAGCGGATTCCCGCCCTGCTGGAGGCCGGTGTGGACTGCCTGGTTATCGATTCCTCCGAGGGCTATACCTGCTGGCAGAGCAAGACCATCGCCTGGGTCCGTGAGCACTACGGCGACAGCGTGAAGATCGGCGCCGGCAACGTGGTGGACAAGGACGGCTTCCGCTTCCTGGCAGAGGCCGGCGCGGACTTCGTCAAGGTCGGCATCGGCGGCGGTTCCATCTGCATCACCCGTGAGACCAAGGGTATCGGTCGCGGTCAGGCCACTGCCCTGATCGAGGTTGCCGCAGCCCGGGATGAATATTTCAAGGAGACCGGCATCTATGTGCCTATCTGCTCCGATGGTGGCATTGTCCACGATTATCACATGACCCTGGCCCTGGCTATGGGCGCAGATTTCCTGATGCTGGGCCGCTACTTTGCCCGGTTCGATGAATCCCCCACCAATAAGGTCATGGTCAATGGCGCTTATATGAAGGAATACTGGGGCGAGGGCTCCAACCGTGCCCGGAACTGGCAGCGCTACGACCTGGGCGGCTCCACCAAGCTGAGCTTTGAGGAGGGCGTGGATTCCTATGTCACCTACGCCGGCCCCCTTCACGACAATGTGGAGGCCTCCCTGTACAAGGTCCGCTCCACCATGTGCAACGTGGGCGTTACCAATATTCCCGACCTGCAGCGGGATGCCAAGCTGACTCTGGTTTCCTCCGTCTCCATTGTGGAGGGCGGCTATCACGATGTGACCCTGCGCTCCACCTCCCCGGTAAAGTAATATCTGTAGTGACTAAGGGCGCACCCACGGGTGCGCCCTTTTTGCGTCCAAACCCCAAAAAATACACTCTCTCCCACCTACGAAAGCAGACTGTAGGGACACCCCTCCGGGGGGTCCGTCTCACGTTTTGCAGAGTTACACCAGCACAAAATTCCCGGCTTCCCCTTTGGGGAAGCTGTACGAAATCTTTGATTTCGGCCTGAGAGGGCAAAACCTATCTGCTACTCGCTAACGGTTGTCCGCTCCGTTCCCCCAGCGCAGCACCGATGTCTCTACGGCCTTCTCTGTTTATTAAGAAAAATTAACTTGATAAATAGCGCTTATTTGCTATAATGAGGAAGAAGAGAAAAAAAGGAGGGATCGCCATGTTTTGTCCCAAATGCGGTAATACTGTCAATCAAAATGATTTTATGTGTGAACATTGCGGTCAGATTCTGAAAAACCCGGAAAATGCGGAAGCCGTTACCTCCGCCCCTCAGAATTTTGAGCAGAATCCCCTGCCCACGGAGCAGAGCTATATGCCCCCGGTTTATCAGCAGCCCGATATTCCCATGAAGCGGGAAAATGTCTTCACCGGCATCATCGGTGCCCTGATTGGCGCAGCCATCGGCGGCGGCAGCATCATTCTGCTGGGCCAGCTGAATATAGTCGCGGCAATTTCCGGCCTGATTCTGGCGGTTTGCACCCTGAAGGGCTATGAGCTCCTGGGCGGCAAGCTGAGCACAGCCGGTGTTGTGATCTGCACGGTTCTGATGCTGGTCATGCCTTACTTTGCGGACAGAATGGACTGGGCAATCGTCCTGATGAATGAATTTCCCGAGTTTAACCTGTCTCTGGGTGATGCCTTTGGCCTGATTCCCATACTGCTGGAAGAGGGAGCAATCGAATCCTCCACATACCTTACCAATCTGGGTATGCTGTACGCATTTGTTCTGCTGGGCGGCTTCTCCACCGTTTACAGCAGCTTCAAAAAGAAAAAATAATGAAAAACAGGGCCGGGTTTCAGATTTGAAACCCGGCCCTTATGCTGTCTTTTTATCATTCGAATTACCGTCCCCGGAGAATCACCGGCACAAAATTCCTGGCTCCCCCTTTTAGAAAACTGGTCGAAATCTTTGATTTCGGCCTGAGAGGGCATAAAACATCTCTGCTACTCAATAATTGCCTGCCTGCTCCTGCTTAAAAAAATGAAGCCCTGGGTGCGAAAACACACCCAGGGCTGGCTTTGTTTATTGGCTTGCGTTACCCTTATCAGCCCTTGATCGCAGCCTGAGCGGCGGCAAGGCGGGCGATGGGCACCCGGTAGGGGGAGCAGGAGACGTAGTCCAGGCCAATCTTGTGGCAGAACTCCACGGAGACGGGGTCGCCGCCGTGCTCGCCGCAGATGCCGTAGTGCAGCTGCTTGCCGGAGGCCTTGCCCT
>CAZDFB010000092.1:0-6518 GCA_964504605.1 uncultured Oscillospiraceae bacterium
CACATCTCCAAGCTGGAGAACCGCCGTGTGGAAAAGGTTGAGGATGTTCTGAATCTGGGCGATATGACCTGGGTGAAGTTCATGGGCTTCGATGAGAAGGGCCGTGCCAACTTCAGCCGCAAGGACGCTCTGAAGGAAATGAACGGCTGATTATAAGCATAAGAAAGCGCCTCTGGATTCCCGGAGGCGCTTTTTCCTGACCTGTGTGGGCGGACACCGCAGGAGCGGTGTCCCTACATGGACAGGTATACCCCGTCGAAAACTGGGGACCGGCTTATATGTGTAGGGCCACCCCTCCTGGGGTGGCCTTTTTATGCGGAACTTGAAAAAATGAAATCAATCCCCAGAGGATTCCCAGGCGAGGCGGCACTGGCGGATGATTTCCGCGGCCTCCTCCCTGCCGTGGTACCGGCCCACGTCTACCTGAATGCCTTGAAGGAGCTTGTAATTGGAGAAGAAATTGGCAATCTCCTTCAGAACGAAGGGGCTCAGGTGGGACAGCTCCTGAATGGAATCGTAGCGGGGGTCGCAGTCCGCTACGGCAATGAGCTTATAATCCACCTTTCCGCCGTCCACCATGTCCAGATAGCCCAGAATACGGGCGGGGACGATGCAGCCCGGGAAAGTAGGCTCGTTGCAGATTACCAGAATGTCCAGCGCGTCCCCGTCCGGGGCCAGGGTATTTTCCAAAATTCCGTACTCCGCGGGGTAGATCATGGCGGCGTAGAGTACACGGTCCAGCCGGATTCGCCCGGTGGCCTTGCAGAGCTCGTATTTGTTCCGGGAGCCCAGGGGAATCTCAATCAGGGCATCTTCAACTAAAGTGGGCATAGGGTTTCCTCCTGTCCTTTTTAGGGTATTATATGGAATCTTGTGGAGTTTGTCCACACAAAATTCTAAAAAGCAAAAAATTCGGAATACCGGCATTTCGGTATTCCGAATTTTGACGTTTTGGAAGCATCAGCCCAGCTGGTTTTCGTAGGCGGAAATGTCGATGCCCTCGCCGGTGGCGAAGTACACACGCATGATCTCCTCAGCCACATAAATCAGGTTGGTGGGGTGGGCCACGCGCTCGCCATACAGGGCAATGGCAATCTGGGGATCGTCGTAGGGGGCGAAGCAGATGAAGGAGCCGTTATCGGAGAAGGATTTAAAGGTCTGGGCGGTGCCGGTCTTGCCCGCAACCTTCACATCCAGAGTCCAGTAACCGTTCCAGTCGGTGTCCTTTGTATTGTCCTTGGGGCCGCCAAAGAATGCGGTGGCGGTTCCCTCGTTACCGTAGACGACCTGATACATACCCTGCATATAGCCCTGGTAGGCATCCTCGTTGATGGTGTAGGTGCTGAGGATTTCCGGCTGATTTTCGTAAATCAGAGAGCTGTAGTCCGAGGAAACCACCCGGTCCAGGAAGGTGCACTTCATCCGGGTGCCCCGGTTTGCCAGGGTGGAGGCGTAAACTGCCAGCTGGATGGGCGTAAACCGGTTTTCTGCCTGACCGATGGCTGCCAGAATACGGTCACCAATGGTATATGTGGAGTTTGTGCCGGTATACTGGGCGGCTTTGGACTCAGCGTTGGAGCGGTGTCCGATGTTCTCGGGCAGCTCAATGCCGGTGTGCTCGCCCAGACCCAGGGCCTTGGCGGTTTCGTCCAGAAGGTCACCGCTGTTGGGGTCAATGGCGATGGTATTGCCCAGCTCGTAGAAGAAATAGTTACAGGAAACCTCCAAAGCATAGACGCAGTCGATGGGCTCACTGCCGCCGTGGAACACCCGCCAGTTAGACCAGGCCAGACAGGTGGGAGAGAAGCCCTCGTACCGGGTATAAACACCCTCGTCCTTGATTTTGGTTTCCAGATTGCCCAGACCGTTATTGTAGGCGGCAATCAGGGTGACGGGCTTAAAGGCAGAGCCGGGAGGATAGGTGCCGAAGAGGGCCCGGTTGTACAGCGGCGCAAAGTCCGCCTTCTCAACCTCGGCATAGTTTTCATTCAGGGTGGCCAGGTCAAAGGTGGGGTAGCTGGCGCAGGCCAGAACATCACCGGATTTCACATCCAGCACCACCACCGCCGCGCCCTGGGCATCCAGACCTTCTCCGGTGGCATTCTTGGTGGGGTCGGTCAGATAGTCCATGACGAAAGCCAGCGCATCCTCGGCGGCGATTTGCAGCTCCAGGTCGATGGTGGTTTCCACGTTGTTGCCGGCCTGCGGCTCCTGAATGCCGATGAGATTGCCCTCATCGTCGTATTTATTGGCGTAATACTGGGAAATGATGGTGCCGTCCTTGGAAACCACGTCGATTCGGGTGCCGTCCTCCGCGTGGAGGTACTGCTCGAAGGCTTCCTCAAAGCCGCTCTGACCGATGTAGGCATCCATGGCGTAGCCCAGGGGCTTGTAATACTCCCAGTCGGCGGTGTCCATTGCACCCACGCTGCCCAGAATATGAGCGGCATAGGTGGTGTAGTATTCCCGGACGGTGGAGGCCTCGACCATCAGGCCGGGGATATTCAGCTCCAGAAGAATTGCCAGATTTTCGTCGGAAATGTCCTCGATAAAGATGTAGCTGGCAAGATTGGTCACGTTTCGCAGGTCCAGCTCATAGCGGATGCCCACAATAGCCCGGGCCAGCTCATCGTCCCATTCCTCGGGAATATCGTAAACGGCCCGCAGCTTCTGAATCAGCAGGGGCGCGGTGATGTCCGTATCCAGGTCGCACCACTTGGGGCCCAGGAAGGTCTGGAAATGCTTCCGCCAGGTGGAGCTGTAACTATCCAGCGTATACTCGAAGGGGCGGGTAGCGGTGATGGGGAAATGGTCCGTGTAGGACACACCCAGCTCCGCACATTTACTGACCAGGCGGTAGAGGGATTCGTTGGTATCATCGGAGGAGATGATAACGTAATGATTGAAAACCAGGTCGTAGCTGGCCCGGTTGCCCACCAGCTTGTTACCGTTCCGGTCCAGAATATCGCCCCGGGCGGCTTTGACACGGGTCATGGTGGTGTAGGTGGTGGTGTTATCGGTGTTGCCGTCGGTGTCGATGATCTGGAGCGTG
Organism: uncultured Oscillospiraceae bacterium; assembly: GCA_964504605.1. Taxonomy (GTDB): domain Bacteria; phylum Bacillota; class Clostridia; order Oscillospirales; family Oscillospiraceae; genus Faecousia. Next base: position 3,053 of record CAZDFB010000092.1, read on the forward strand.
AACAGACGGATGCTGAACAGGGACAGAATACCAATGAAGACAACCAGCAGAATGACTGCGCGTACTTTACTTATTCTTTCCATGGTTCTCCTCCAATTTTGCCGATTTTATACATCAGCGGGTACAGGGGGATCATCAGCAGCCAGCTGACCAATCCCGTGAATAAAAAGATGCCCACTCGGTTCCACAGGGTCAGGCCGGTAATCAGGCCGATGCCGAAGACGGACAGCTCATAGAGCACCAGTGCCAGACCGGCGCAGAGCACCGTGGACCGGAGACCGCGGCGCCAGTAGGTCTGCCGGATGATGGTGGCGCAGATGCCCAGCACTGTGAGCAGGGCGATGCAGTAGGGCCCCGGCGCGGAGCCGGAGAACCAATAAAAGCAGGAGGCCAGCAGCGCGAAAATACTGCCGTACTCCGAGCCCACCAGCACGGTTATGAGCAGCACGCCCATGGGTGCGAGATCCGTGGACACACCGTAGAAGCTGACCTGGCTCATGATGACGTCCTGAACGGTCAGCAAAAGGATGCACACCAGAGCATAGAGCGCCCATTTCAGCAGGTTCAGCCGCTGAAGCCGGGTCATGTGGATATTTTTCAGGATGCTGGATCGGGCATCCTGCCGAAATTCCGGTTTTTTTCTTGCCATAAGCCTTACTCCGTGCTGTAGTTGGTCAGAATGAAGATCTGCTCCAGCCGGGCAATCTCCGCCGCGGGCTGGACAATGGCGAATTTTGCCACGCCGGTATCATTAAAGCCCGCGTCCACAATATTGCCCAGAATCAAATTCCGGGGATACACGGTGGAGCCGGAGGTCACCACCTGGTCGGAGTTTCGGATGATGGCGGAAGAGGGCAGATAGTCCATTTTCAGCAGAGTCTCGTGACCGGCGATATAGCCGCCGGTGACCATTCCGTTGTAGCCGGAGGAGGCAATGGTGGCGGAGATTTCCAGAGTGGAGTCCAGAATGGTTTTGACCACCGCATAATTGGTACCCACCTCTGTGACCAGACCCACCACCTCACCGTTGGCGGTGATGGCGCACATTCCTTCCTCGATGCCGGCGTTGGAGCCCCGGTTGATGGTCATGGTGTTGGTCCAGTCGGTGGAGGACCAGGCGATGATGTTGGCATCCACCATATCATAGTCCTCGTGGATGCTCCTCAGATTCAGGGCCTGGCGCAGACGCTCGTTTTCACGCTGGGTGGAGGCGGCAAGACGGGCTTCGTCCTCCATCTGGGCGATCTGCTCCTTGAGCTTCTCGTTTTCCGCCTCCAGAGCCTCATAGCGGAAAATGTAGCTGTAAAACCGCTCCGCCTGCTGGGTCAGAGAGTTGGCACCGGCACGGATGGGGGTCATAATGCCCTGAACCACCATTTGGGGAATGCTGTTGCCGGTGATGCCGCTCAGAATGGACAAGGCGGCAGTCAGCAGCAGGGCGACCACCAGAATCACCCGGATTCTGGTATTAAAAAGCTTTCTCATTCGGTTTCCTCCATGATTTCCGGCGCGATTTCTTTCAGGTACTGTCCCAGCCGGCATACGGGAAGGCCCATAACATTGTAGTAATCGCCCTCCAGCCGGGAGCAGAACAGGGCGGCCCCTCCCTGAATGCCATAGGCGCCGGCTTTATCCATGGGCTCGCCGGAGCGGACATAGCGATGAATCTCAGACTGGGACAGGGGGCGGAAATGCAGGTCCGTGACCTCGGTGAAGCTGACGCAACGCTCACCCCGCAGAACGGTACAGCCGGTCATGACCTGATGGGCCCGGCCGGAAAGCAGGCTGAGCATCCCGGCGGCCTCCTCCGGGGAATGGGGCTTGCCCAGCACCTGACCGGCGCAGACAACGATGGTATCCGCCGCAATGACCACATCCTCCGGCTCCCGGGGAACAGCCAGCGCTTTTTCCCGGCTGAGCCGGGTGACCTCGTCAAAGGGGGAGGCGGCGGGGTCCATGGTTTCGTCGATATCCGCTGCCCGGACGGAAAAGGGATGACCGAAGAGCTTCAGAAGCTCCTGCCGCCGGGGGGAGGCGGAGGCTAAAATCAAGTGCATATGTGGTGTTCCTTTCTACAGGCCCCTTCCGGGGCGGCGGGGATTACTCAAGCCCCCGCAGATACAGTCCTCTGGTGCAGGCACCGGGGTCGAAGGGCTGAGGATTCAGGTAGTCAGCCAGGACCCGGTCCACTTCCTTGGGATTTTCTGTGGTGAAATTCAGACGGATGGCCCAGAGACCCAGCTTATTCAGGTCGTCCTGACGGTCCAGCCAGCTGAGCTTCTTGCCGTTGAGCAGCACACTGCGGCAGGAATTGCCGTCCTTGATGACGGGAAATTCCGCGCCGGTTTTGTCTGTGAGCTTCATGGGGCCTACATGGCAGGTACACTGGCCTGTCCGGTTCCGGATCAGGCAGTGCTCCGTCACCATCAGGGGCAGACGACCGTAGGCAATGAGCTCGGCGCTGACGGCCTTGCTCAAATCCCGGATCTGGGGCAGTGTCATTTCAAAGCTGACGGTGGCGGTGGAAAGCTCCAGCTCCCGGGCGGTCAGCATGGAGCGGGAATTGTAGATATTCAGGCCAAAATCGCCGTGGATCCGCATTCCAGCCTCCCGGACGCACTGAAGCAGGCCCACGTTGCCCACCAGGGCATCCTTTACCCCCATGTCCTGGAGTTCCCCGAGCTGAAGCTTCAGCTTGGTGAGTTCGTTATCGTGGACAATCCGGGGAAGCACCGCGGCAAGGCGGCCCCGGTTCACCAGGGTATGGCACAGCTTCCGGTCCTCCAGCAGCAGGTGCATGGGCACATAGAGCATGGCGGTTTCGGAATTGAGCAGGCGTCCGGTGAGCTGATCCCGGGAGGTGACCTGGATGGTCAGGCCCGGAAGGCCCGGATCGCCCCGGTATTCGGTGACACGGGAGGGCTTGCCCAGAGAAACGTTTTCACGCCGGGCCCGCAGGGCGGTGAGCTGATTGAGCACATCCCGGCGCATGGAATTGATGGCGGCGGCGGAGAGCATCAGCCCCGGCTCCACCTGGGCCTGGACATAGATGCAGTGGTAGGGAGTGCCGCCGGTTTTCTCCAGCCGCTGGGTAATGGCCTCCTGGGTCAGAGAAACGGTGCGGGCAGGCTCCGGAACAGGTCCGGCTACGGTGCAGATATGCCGCTCTGCGTCGAAAACGGAAAGGGAGCTTCCGGCGGCGGTGACAATGGCCCGGAAGGCAATGTCTACCAGACCGTTTTCCGCCGTTTCGTAAGACTGGCGGGCATCCTGGAGCCATCTGGGATCGTCCTTTGTCTCCGTGCGGATGCCGAACATTCCCTTGTCCACCCGGTCGGTGTAATAGCCGTCGGTAAAGCCCTGGCGGTTGAAGGCGGTGAACAGAGCGTCCATCATGTCCTTCGTTACATTGCCCTCGTCAATGGCCTTGCGGTAGACGGCGGTGACGGTTGCCACGTATTCGGGC
>CAZDFB010000093.1:0-6392 GCA_964504605.1 uncultured Oscillospiraceae bacterium
GCTTGCCGGAGCCGTTGACCCCCTCGAAGGGCTTTTCGTGGAGCAGGCACACCAGATCGTGGGCTGCGGCGCATTTTTTCATGATGGACATGACCATCTGATTGGCATCGCAGGCGTTGGCCGCGTCGGAGAAAATAGGAGCCATTTCGTGCTGGCATGGGGCAGCCTCGTTGTGCTTGGTCTTGCTCAGAATGCCCAGCCGCCAGAGCTGCTCATCCAGATCCTTCATAAAGCTGGAAATCCGGGTGCGGATGGTGCCGAAATAATGGTCATCCATCTCCTGGCCCTTGGGCGGCTTTGCACCGAAGAGGGTCCGGCCTGTCAGGCGCAGGTCCTCACGCTTGGCGTACATACTCTTGGGGATGATGAAATATTCCTGCTCCGCCCCCACCGAGGAGAGGACCCGCTTGGTCTGCGTGTCACCGAAGAGCCGCAGAATTCGCATAGCCTCCCGGGATACCTCCTCCAGCGAGCGCAGCAGAGGGGTCTTCTGGTCCAGAGATTCGCCGGTGTAGGAGAAAAAGCAGGTGGGGATGTAAAGACTGCCGTCCTTCACAAAGGCGAAGGAGGTGGGGTCCCAGGCGGTGTAACCCCGGGCCTCAAAGGTGGTCCGCAGGCCGCCGTTGGGGAAGGAAGAAGCATCGGGCTCACCCCGGACCAGCTCCTTGCCGGAGAACTCCATGATGACCCGTCCGTCTCCAGTGGGGGAAATAAAGGAGTCGTGCTTCTCGGCGGTGATTCCGGTCATGGGCTGGAACCAGTGGGTATAGTGGGTCGCGCCTTTTTCCGTGGCCCAGTCCTTCATGGCCTCGGCAATGGTGTTCGCCACGTCCAGAGGCAGGGGAGAGCCGGTTTCGATGCAGTTCTTCCAGGTGCGGTATGTGCTGCCCGGGAGACGCTGCTTCATGGTGGATTCGTTGAATACGTCGCTGCCAAAAATATCGGGTACGCGCATAATCTCACTCATGCCGAAAACTCCTTATCATTCCTGTCAAATTTTCAGGGCTTCCTCCCAAAAGCGGGAAAGAAAGCAATATAATTCGATTGTATGCGAATATGGGGAAAAAAGCAAGGTATGAAAGTGTTGAAAAAATGCCGGACGGCTCACACGGTTTTGTGTAAAACAACAAAATGTGGGAAATGACAGCTACAAAATGAATTTTGATGCGTCTCCGTATTGCGTTTTTGGCGCTCACAGCATATAATAAAGCCATAAATTCCTTGAAATGAGCGAAAGGATGATTTTTGTGACCCCTTATTCTTGCATGAGCCCTGCTGAGCTGGAGCAGGCCTATCAAACGGAGCTGGAGCACTATAATTTCTGCCGGGAGCAGAAGTTGAATCTGAATATGGCCCGGGGCAAGCCTGCCCGGGCACAGCTGGATATGGTCAGTGACATTCTTCAGACCCTTAAGACCCCCCAGGACTGCTTTGACGGGGATATCGACTCCCGGAATTATGGAGAGCTGGCGGGACTGCCCAGTGCCCGGGCATACTGGGCGGATGTGCTGGGCTGCCGGGCGGAGCAGGTATTTGTCGGCGGTGCCGCATCGCTGAATATGATGTTTGATGTGGTTTCCCGGGCCTATACCCATGGCCTGCCGGAGAGTCCCCGCCCCTGGTGCAGAGAGGAGAAGGTCAAATTCCTTTGCCCCGCGCCGGGCTATGACCGGCATTTCCAAATCGGTGAGTTCTTCGGGGCAGAACTGATCTACATTCCCATGACCGAGACCGGGCCGGATATGGACCTGGTGGAGGAATATGTGAAGGATTCCCAGGTCAAGATGATCTGGACGGTTCCCAAATACGCAAATCCCGACGGCTGCATTTTCAGCGAAGAGACAATCCGCCGCTTTGCGGAGCTGAAGCCCGCCGCACCGGATTTCGCCATTATTTGGGATAACGCCTACTGTCTGCATGAATTCAAGGGAGAATATGTGCCCTTCCCGGATATCCTTTCCCTGTGTGAGAAGGCAGGACGACCCAATATGGTCTATGAATTTGCGTCCACGTCAAAAATCACTTTTGCCGGCGGTGGTATCAGCTGCATGGCAGCCAGCGAGGAGAACATCCGTTATTTTACCGGCGTTTTCGGTGTGCAGATGATCTCCTACGACAAGGTCAATCAGCTTCGCCATGTGAAGTATCTGCAAAACAAGGCCCACACGCTGGAAATCATGAAGGGCCATGCGGCGATTATGGCTCCGAAATTTGCCGTGGTCTCTGACTGGCTCAGCCGGGAGATCGGTCCGCTGGGTATTGCCCGGTGGACAGAGCCCAGCGGCGGCTATTTTGTCAGTCTCTACACCATGCCCGGTACAGCCAAGCGGGTGTGGCAGCTGTGCCGGGAGGCGGGGGTCGTGCTGACCAATGCCGGCGCGGCCTACCCCTACCGCCATGACCCGGCGGATTCCCACCTTCGCATCGCACCCAGCCTGCCGCCGGTGGAGGAACTGGAGAAGGCAATGGAGGTGCTGTGCACCGGTATCAAAATCGCGGCGCTGGAAAAGCTCACCGGCCGCGTTTAAGCCCCCCTGTGTTACGCCCGGCACCTTTTGTGCCGGGCGCGGCTTTTTGACAGGCCTGAATGGGATGCACAAAACCGGTGCGTCCTTTTTGTGAAAAACAGGAAATTTCGCTTATACCCATCCAATCGCTGAAAAATGTGCTATACTGTATTCGGAAAAATACACAAAGGAGTTTTGATATGCGCACTGTAGTGAACCTGAATCATAAATGGGCATTTTCCAAAGAAGCGCGGGGAGTTCCCACCGGGATTGACACCAGGTGGAACTTTGTAAACCTGCCCCACACCTGGAATGCCATTGACGGCCAGGACGGCGGCAATGACTACTACCGGGGAACGGCTTACTATGCCAGGGAATTGTCCCGGGAGGAGATTCCCCAGGCTGACCGGTATTACCTGGAATTTGCCGGTGTGAATTCCTCGGCGGATCTGTATGTGAACGGTCAGCACAAGATGCACCACGACGGCGGATATTCCACCTGGCGGTGCGATGTCACCCAGGAGCTCCTGGCGGGGAGCAGCGCCCTTATTGCGGTGGCGGTGGATAATGCCCCCAGCGACTGTGTTTATCCCCAGGTGGCGGACTTTACCTTCTATGGCGGCATTTACCGGAATGTGAAGCTGATTTGTGTCAGCAGCAGTCACTTTGACCTGGACTACTGGGGCGGCCCGGGCCTGAAAATTACTCCCACCGTCAATGGAAATGACGCGGACGTGGAGGTTGAGGTCTTTGTGACCGAATTCAAGGCCAGCCAGCGGCTGCGCTACATCCTGCGCAATGCCTCGGGTAAGGTCATCTCTGTCTATGAGACGATGGCGAGAAAGGTTCGCTTCCCCATCCGCAATGTCCACAAGTGGAACGGACGAAAGGACCCCTATCTCTACTCCTGCGAGGTGCAGCTGCTTCGGGACGAAACGGTTCTGGACGTGGTATCCTCCCGCTTTGGCTGCCGCAGCTTCCGCATCGACCCGGAAAAGGGCTTCCTGCTGAACGGGGAGGCGTATCCTCTGCGGGGTGTCAGCCGCCATCAGGACCGGCTGTGGCTTGGAAACGCGCTTCTGCCGGAGCACCACAGAGAGGATATGGACCTGATCTGTGAAATGGGTGCCACCACCATCCGGCTGGCGCACTATCAGCACGACCAGTTTTTCTATGACCTTTGCGATGAGCGGGGAATGGTGATCTGGGCGGAAATTCCCTATATCTCCCAGCATATGCCCGGAGGCCGGGAAAATACCGTCTCCCAGATGAAGGAGCTGGTGGTCCAGAACTACAACCATCCCTCCATTGTGGTCTGGGGACTTTCCAATGAGATCACCATGAAGAATGCCAAGGACCCGGATCTCATTGAAAACCATCACATTCTGAACGATATGGTCCACGAAATGGACAAAACCCGGCTGACCACCATGGCGGTGGTTTCCATGTGCAGCATGGACGAGGAATATGTGCATATCCCGGATGTGGTTTCCTACAACCATTATTTCGGCTGGTATGGCGGCGATACCTCCATGAACGGCCCTTGGTTTGATAAATTCCACGGGGCTTATCCGGATATGCCTATCGGTATTTCGGAATATGGCTGTGAGGCGCTGAACTGGCACACCTCCGACCCCAAGCAGGGGGATTATACGGAGGAATACCAGGCCTACTACCATGAGGAGCTGATCCGTCAGATTCAGCAGCGGCCCTACCTTTGGGCTACCCATGTGTGGAATATGTTTGACTTTGGCGCGGATGCCCGGGCAGAGGGCGGCGAAAACGGACAGAACCACAAGGGCCTGGTTACCATGGACCGGAAATATAAAAAAGATTCTTTCTATGCCTATAAGGCATGGCTGAACCCGGAGCCCATGGTGCATATCTGCGGCAAGCGCTATGTGGACCGGACGGAGGATGTGACGAAGGTCACGGTCTATTCCAACCAGCCGGAGGTGGAGCTGTTTGCCAATGGCGAAAGTCTGGGCGTTCAGCACAGTGATGGTCTTCCCTTCTTCTACTTCCAGGTTCCCAACCGGGATACGACCCAGCTGGTCGCGGTGGCTGGCTCCTGCCGGGATGACAGCGTGATCCGCAAGGTGGATACCTTCAATGAAAGCTACCGCCTGAAGGAGAAGGGCGCGGTGCTGAACTGGTTTGATATTACCGAGGTCCCCGGATACCTTTCCCTGAATGACCGGGTCAGTGACGTTCTGGCGACCACCCAGGGCAAGCTGCTGTTCATGGGTCTGGTGGCAAAGCTGATGCCCAAGGGAAAGTCGGGCGAGAAGCCCAAGGCCATGGGCTTCGAGATCAACGACGACATGATGGCAATGATGGGCGGCTTCACCGTGCTGCGGCTGACCAATATGGCGGGAATGATGAATGTGAAGTTCACAAAGGAGCAGCTGCTGGAGCTGAATGCCAAGCTGAACAAGATCAAAAAGCCTACCAAGTGAGCCATCCCGGGCGGGACCGGGGAGAATGTGTAAAATATATGCCCCTGTTTTTTGGTCAAACCGCCAAAATCTGGCAAAGAATATTCTGGATAATTGATTTTTTCGTAAAAGTTCGGTATGATTACATTGATTTAAGCCCGCCTTTGCGGCGGAGCCGATAGGACAGAAATTAGGAGGATACCTGAAAATGACTGTAATGGAAAGACTTGCCAATTCCATCGTTGTTCCTGTGGTTGTTCTGGAAAAGGCGGAGGACGCGGTGCCCACTGCCAGAGCTATGGCTGCCGGCGGCGTGGATACCATGGAGATCACCTTCCGCACGGCCTGCGCCCCTGAGGCAATCAAAGCTGTGGCGGAAAACTGTCCCGAGGTCCTGGTTGGCGCAGGCACCATCGTAAACGTGGAGCAGGCAAAGCTTGCTGTGGAGATGGGTGCGAAGTTTATCGTTTCCCCCGGCTTCAGTGATGAGGTCGTGGGCTGGTGTGTGGAAAACGGCATCGCCGTGGCCCCCGGCTGTGTTACCCCCACAGAGATCATGGGCGCGCTGAAGCACGGACTGAAAATGGTTAAGTTCTTCCCCGCAAATGTCTATGGCGGTCTGAACGCCATGAAGAATCTGGCTGGCCCCTTCGTAGGCCTGAAGTTCCTGCCCACCGGCGGTGTTAACGCTGCCAACATCAAGGAATACATTGACGCTCCCTTCATTCACGCGGTAGGCGGCTCCTGGGTTTGCCCCAAGGCGGATATCGCTGCCGGTAACTGGGAGAAGATCACCCAGCTGTGCCTGGAGGCCCGGAAGGCCGCCAGGGGCGAATAATCAAAAAGCAGAAAGGATTTTGAATCATGGCTAGAATTGTTACATTTGGTGAACTGATGCTGCGGCTGCAGCCTTACAATTACGAGCGTTTTGTCCAGGCCCAGAATGTGGAATTTACTTTTGGCGGCGGCGAGGCCAATGTGGCTGTGTCCCTGGCAAACTATGGCATGGATGCCGCCTTCGTTACCAAGCTGCCCGCCCACGCCATCGGTCAGGCCGCTGTCAACTCCCTGCGCCGCTACGGCGTGGATACCTCCCTGATCGTCCGGGGCGGTGACCGTGTGGGTATCTATTACAACGAGAAGGGCGCCTCCCAGCGTGGCTCCGTCTGCATTTACGACCGTGCCAACTCCGCCATCCAGCTGTCCTCCCGGGAGGATTTCGACTGGGACAAGATTTTTGAGGGTGCCGACTGGTTCCACTTCACCGGTATTACCCCGGCCCTGGGCCCCAATGTGGTGGAAATCTGCCGGGATGCCTGCAAGGCCGCCAAGGCCCGTGGCATCAAGATCTCCTGCGACCTGAACTACCGCGGCAAGCTGTGGACCCGTGATCAGGCCCGGGAGGCCATGACCGACCTGTGCCAGTATGTGGATGTGTGCATCTCCA
>CAZDFB010000094.1:0-6340 GCA_964504605.1 uncultured Oscillospiraceae bacterium
TGTGGACCCGCGAGCAGGCCCGGGAGGCCATGACCGACCTGTGCCAGTATGTGGATGTGTGCATCTCCAACGAGGAGGATGCTAAGGATGTATTCGGCATCGAGGCCGAGGCCACCGATATCTACGGCGGCACGCTGAACCACGAGGGCTACAAGTCCGTTGCCAAGCAGCTGGCTGACAAGTTCGGCTTCGAGAAGGTTGCCATCACCCTGCGCGAGTCCCACTCCGCCTTCGACAACGGCTGGTCTGCTATGCTGTATGATGTTGCTTCCAATGAATACTGCTTCTCCAAGAAGTATGACCTGCACATCATCGACCGCGTGGGCGGCGGTGACAGCTTCGGCGGCGGCCTGATCTACTCCCTGCTCTCCGGCAAGAGCACCCAGGCTGCTGTGGAATTCGCCGTGGCGGCTTCCGCACTGAAGCACTCCATCGGCGGCGACTACAATATGGTCACCGTGTCCGAAGTGGAAAAGCTGGCTGGCGGCGACGGTTCCGGCAGAATCCAGAGATAACCCCCATGACTCCCTGAGCTACCTGTAGGGGCGGTCATTGACCGCCCCCGGGCGACCAATGGTCGTCCCTATTACTTTTTTGAGAAAGAGGATTCCCCAATGAAGGAATTTATGGACAAGGATTTTCTCCTTGAAACAGAAACCGCGAAGCATCTTTACAACGACTACGCCGAAAAGATGCCCCTGGCAGATTACCACTGCCATCTGAATCCCCGTGAGATATACGAGGATCGCCGTTTCAACAATCTGGCGGAGGTTTGGCTGGGCGGCATTCAGCCGGACGGCTCCTACGCCGGTGACCACTATAAGTGGCGTGTAATGCGCTCCAACGGCGTAGAGGAATGCTACATCACAGGAGACAGAGACCCCTATGAGCGGTTCCTGAAATTTGTTGAGGCCCTGGAAATGGCTATCGGCAATCCCATGTACCACTGGTGCCACCTGGAGCTGCGGCAGTTCTTTGGCGTGACAGAGCCTCTGACGGTGGAAAGCGCCCGGAGAATTTGGGACCACTGCAACGCTCTGCTGCAGAATGACCCGGATATGACAGCCCGGGGCCTGATCCGCAAGGCCAATGTGGCCTTCATCGGCACCACCGATGACCCCATCGATGACCTGCGCTGGCACGAAAAAATTGCTACCGACCCCACCATTTCCGTGGTGGTTGGCCCCTCCTACCGTCCCGACCGGGCAGTGAACATCCATAAGGGGGGCTGGAAGGAATACATGGCTCAGCTGGCTGCGTCCGTGGGCAGGGAGACACTCCCCACCATGCAGGATGTGCTGGACGCGCTGACTGCCCGGCTGGAATATTTTGCGGCCAGGGGCTGCAAGGCCTCCGACCATGGCCTGGACTATGTTCCCTATCAGGACTACACCGTGGAGCAGGCGGATGCGGTATATCAGAAGGCTCTGGGTGGGGAAGCTCTGACCACCGAAGAGGTGGAGGGCTACCAGACCGTTATCCTGAAGCATCTGGGCCGGGCCTACCACCGGCTGAACATTGCCATGCAGCTGCACTACTCCTGCCTGCGAAACAACAACCAGCGGATTTTCAAAGCCCAGGGCGGCGACACCGGCGTGGATGCCATTGCCCAGAATACCTGCGGCGGCAATATTTCCCATCTTCTGTCGGATCTGGACGAAATGGGGGCCTGCCCCAAGACCATTCTCTACTCCCTGAATCCTGCTGACAATGCCCAGCTGGGCACCCTGATTGGCTGCTTCCAGGGCAGCGAGGTTCCCGGCAAGATTCAGCACGGCTCGGCCTGGTGGTTCAATGACCACAAGACCGGCATGGAGGAGCAGATGAAGTCCCTTGCCAGTCTGGGCCTTCTGGGCAACTTCATCGGAATGCTGACGGACTCCCGTTCCTTCCTGAGCTATGCCCGGCATGATTATTTCCGCCGGATTATGTGCAACCTGATTGGCAATTGGGTGGAAAATGGGGAATATCCCAACAACGATGCCGCCCTGAAGCGGATTGTGGAGGGCATTTCCTTCAGCAACGCCAAGCGGTATTTCGGCCTGTAAGCAAATAAAAACCAGCTCCCTTCCATCCGGACAGGAGCTGGTTTCTGCTTGACGGAAAAAAGCAGCCACCGTGTTTTCAGCGGTGGCTGCGCTTTTTGTGGGAAAAATCAGACTTCAGTGTGGCGCTGAGCTGCCAGCTCTGCTTCGATGGCGGGCATTTCCTTGTTCAGCTTGCTGAGCTTGAAGGCGAAGAATACCAGAATCAGCATCATGACCATGGGAACCAGGCTGTACAGGCAGCGAATCATGAACACAGCGCTTTCGGGCTGCTGGACGACCTCGGTGCCGTTGGAGCTGATAAAGCCGGCGGCGGACATCAGGAAGCCGGTCAGCGCACCGCCAACGCCCTGCCCGATCTGGGAGGCAAAGTTGTTGGCGGCTACGGTGGTGGTAGCGTCCATACGGGGCAGACCCAGATGCTCGTTGTAGTTACTCAGGTCAAACAGAATCAGGGAGCCCAGATAGGAGAGGGGCAGAGTTGCCAGAGCGGTCAGAATGATGGAAACCATCAGCATGGGAATGTTGGAACCGGCAAAGAAGGTCAGACCGTAGCCGCAGACGGAAATGACGGCGGTTCCGGCGATGATCTGGGGAGCGCTGAAGCGCTTGAGCAGTTTGGGCATGAAGAACATCAGGGGCAGAATCATAATGGAGAAAACGCTGAAAACACCCTGAATGGCGGTGTTGCCCACCACATACTGGAAGTAGTATGCGGCGACACCCAGGCTGGTGACGGCATTGAAGCACATCATGACTACTGCATAGAACCAGACATACTTGTTGGATACCAGCATTTTAAAGATTTCCTTCAGGGAAACCTTGTCGTGCTGGACGCCGGCATCGATGCTGGGGTCCTCCTTAACGAACAGGAACCGGGGCAGACCCAGCAGAAGCATGGGAAGGCCATAAATGGTAATCAGGGAACGCCAGCCGGCGGCGGAGGTGGCCATCTTGGTCATCAGAACGGGGAAGGTCATAGACACGATCATGGAGCCCGCCATGGTGATGAAGCCGCCGTAGGAGCCCAGCTTGCCCAGTAGTGTGCGGTTGCCGCCGAAGGCCCGGACGGTATAGGGCTGATTGGCTGCGCCCCGCAGGGTGTTGAACACGCCGAAGGCGAAGGTGTACATGAAGAAAACCCAGACATTTTTCAGTCCGCTGCTCCAGCCCTCAGGGGTGTAGAACATAAGAATGGTGCAGACCCACACACCGATGATGCCGAGCTCGTAGGGACGGGCCTTGCCCCACTTGGTGACCTTGGAGTTGTCGATCAGATAGCAGGCGACCAGGTCCGTAATACCGTCTATGATGTTGCTCAAAAGCAGGATGGTACCAACGACCTTGGGGTCCATACCCAGGTAATTCGTGCAGAACATGGACAGATAGCCGTTTACAATCACGAAGCAGGCGGCGCTTGCCACGTCGGAGGATTTCCATGCCAGCAGCTTGAAAAATCCGAGCTTCTGACTCGGGTCCTTCAGTCTTTTTCTTCCAAATGCCATAAGAATGCACCTTCTTGAAAAGTGTTTGTGGGATTTGCACATCCCGGTTGTGCTTATCTTATCAGCATTTTGAAAGTTCGTCTATCCACGGTTTTGCTTTGAGCAACATAAATTTGCTTCTTTTCCAAAATCGCGAAACCCAGTGAAAATGCCCGGAATTGCCGCGGCAATTCCGGGCGGATAACTTACAGCAGGGTAAATTCGTAGATGTAGGTGACAGTTCCGTTGTCAAAGGTGTAAAGGGTTCGCCCGTCGGGAAGCTGCTGCTTTTCAAATTTGCTGAAATCCTTTCCGTGCTTCATGCGAACATAGTCATCGGTATCCGCAAGCTCAGCCTCCTCGAAAAAGGTCTGGGGACGGGAAGCACCGGCACAGCCGTTGATAAATTTGGCAACAATTTCGTGTTCGTTCATAGAAAAGCCCTCCTGTGAGTTAATGGAAAAAAGTTGTTTTTTCCATTATAGCAGAAAATGCAGGCATATTTCAAATGAAAAAAAGACATCAGCCCTTTTTCTTCCGGCGGTCGTAGATTTTTGCCAGACCGCCCTCGCTGGTTTCCTTGTACTGGTGGCTCAGATTCAGGCCCGTTTCCTTCATGGCACGGCACACCATATCATAGCTGATATTCCGGGAGCCGGTGAGGAAATAGCTGAGGTTGCAGGCATTCATGGCCCGCATGGCGGCAACGGCGTTGCGCTCAATGCAGGGAATCTGCACCAAACCGCAGATGGGGTCGCAGGTCAGGCCCAGGTGGTGCTCCATGGCAACCTCTGCCGCATACTCCACCTGATCCAGGTCCTGTCCGTAAAGCTCTGCCAGAGCGGCGGCAGCCATGGAGCAGGCGGTGCCGATTTCTGCCTGGCAGCCACACTCCGCGCCGGAGATGGAGGCGTTTCGTTTGGTCAGACTGCCGATAATTCCGGCGGTTGCCAGACCGCGGCAAATCTGCTCGTCGGTAAAGCCCCGGGTTTCCTGGGCATATTTCAAAACCGCCGGAACAACACCGCAGGCACCGCAGGTGGGAGCGGTGACGATGGTCCCGTTGTCTGCGTTCTGCTCCGCAACCGCATAGGCGTAGGCGGCAATGCGCTGAAATTCAAGAAGGGCCGGGGCACCGCTGCCGGGCTCCTGCTCATAGAGGAATTTTGCCTTGCGCTGAACCCCCAGTCCGCCGGGAAGCACGCCGGTGGCGGAAAGACCCTCCGCAATGGACTGCTTCATAACCTGCCAGACCTCCAGAAGGAAATCCCAGATGTCCCCGCCCTCGTGCATCTCCACATAGTCCGACAGGGTGCTGATATAGCGCCATTTGCAGAAGTCCGCAACCTCCGCAAAGGAGTTCTCGGGGTAGATATCCTCTGTGTCCGTCAGCCTGGAGCCGGGGACCCGGATATCGCCGCCGCCGATGGACTCCACACGCAGCGAGGCAATCTGAGCACCGTCCTTCAGGGCAATCAGATCCAGGGTGTTGGGGTGGGATTTTTTCAGCTCCTCCTGAGAAAAGACGATCTGCGTGGGAAGGGGTGCGAGAACCTCCCGCAGGACCCGGTCTGTGCCGTGACCAACGCCGGTTTTGCTCAGTGAGCCGTAGAGAACCACCTGGAAGGCATCCGCTTCCGGGTGCTGGGCTTTGAAAAGCCTGGCTGCGCGCTCAGGACCCATCGTGTGGGAGGAGGAGGGACCTTTGCCGATTTTGTATATTTCGCGGATGGACTTCATGGAAATGCCTCCGATCACCAAATTTGAATACAGTATAACAAATTTTGTGGGAAAATACAATGGGTTTGGGGGAGAAAATACTGTACAGCTCTTGACATGGGTGATATAATGTAAGGAACAAAACGGAAAAAACGAGAGGATGAAACATTATGGCAAAAGATAAGAAGGTTGAGCAGATCACCGATATGGAGGTAGACTTTGCCCAGTGGTTTACCGACGTGTGCAAAAAGGCCCAGCTGATCGACTATTCTTCCATTAAGGGAGTTTTTGTCTATCGGCCCTATGGCTATGCTATCTGGGAAAATATCCAGCATATTCTGGACAGCGAGTTCAAGAAGCAGGGCGTTGAGAATGTGTATATGCCCATGCTGATTCCCGAAAGCCTGCTGCAGAAGGAAAAGGATCACGTGGAGGGTTTCGCACCTGAGTGCGCCTGGGTCACCATGGGCGGCGGGGAAAAGCTGGAGGAGCGCTATGCCATCCGCCCCACCTCTGAGACCCTGTTCTGCGAGCACTTTGCGAACGTGCTCCAGTCCCACCGGGACCTGCCCATGAAGTATAACCAGTGGTGCTCCGTTATGCGCTGGGAGAAGACCTCCCGTCCCTTCCTGCGCCACCGGGAGTTCTTGTGGCAGGAGGGCCACACCATCCACGCCACCGCTGAGGAGGCCAAGAAATTTACCGAGACCATGCTGAATGTCTACGCCGACTTCTGTGAGAATGTTCTGGCAATGCCTGTCACCCGGGGCCAGAAGACGGATAAGGAGAAGTTCAACGGCGCTGAGGCTACCTATACCATCGAGTGCATGATGCACGACCGGAAGGCCCTCCAGGCCGGTACCTCCCACTACTTTGGCGACGGCTTCGCCAAGGCCTTCAGCATTGAATTTACCGACAAAAACAACCAGAGAACCAATCCCCATGAGACCTCCTGGGGTGTTTCCACCCGCCTCATCGGCGGCATCATCATGACCCACGGCGATAACAACGGCCTGGTGCTGCCGCCCAGGGTGGCTCCTGTCCAGGTGGTGGTTCTGCCCATTGCCCAGCACAAGCCCGGCGTTCTGGAAG
>CAZDFB010000095.1:0-6201 GCA_964504605.1 uncultured Oscillospiraceae bacterium
AATTACCAGAAATTTCTTTTCATTCTGCTATTGACATAGTACCATTAGACTTACAGCTTCATGCAGACATCCCATGCCTGCCAGATGACGCTGCGCAGATTGCCGACCTTGCTGGCATCACCGATAATATGGATATGCTTACCGGCCTCGGCAATGGGTGCAGGACGGTAGCCGGTGCACAAGATTACAGAATCCGCGGGAATCTTGAACTGCTTGCCGTCCTTATCCGTCACTGTCACGCCATCCTCCGCGATTTCGTTGGTACGGGTCTCCAGATGGACGGGCACATTGTTAGCTTTGAAGAAGTCCCGCAGGAAGGACGTATTGGCAAGGCAGATGCCGGGGGTGCAGATCAGGTCGTCCAACATCTCCACGATGGTGGGCTTTTTGCCCTGGAGATAGAGCTCATAGGCAATTTCACAGCCGGTCAGGCCGCCGCCGATGATGGTGACGTTCTCCCCAACTTCCTTTTTGCCCAGCAGGAAATCAATGGCCTGAATGCCCAAATCCACGCCGGGAACGGGAATCCGGTTGGCACGGGAGCCTGTGGCGACAATGATTTCATCTGCAACCAGCTCCTCCACGGACTTGATTTCCGCGTTCAGCCGTACATCAATGGGATACTTGGTCAGCTCCCGGCGGTACCAGGTAATCAGGTCGCGGTCCTTCTCCTTGAAGGAAGGAGCCGCCGCGGCGATGAATACACCGCCCAGGCGGTCGCTCTTTTCATAAAGCGTAACCCGGTGTCCGCGCTTGGCGCATACCAGTGCTGCCTCCATGCCGCCGATGCCGCCGCCGATAATGGCAATATCCTTCACCTTTTTGGCCTTCTGGATGTAATGCCTGGTGGACTGCATAGTTTCAGCGTTCAGGGCGCACCGGGCCAGCCCCATGGTATCCTTCAGATCCTGTGTATTATAGTGACCCTTGGAGGAAGAGAAATTAAAGCAGCCGCTGTGGCAGCAAATGCAGGGCTTAATGTCCTCAATCCGGTCTTCGATGATCTTGGTAATCCACTGGGGATCCACCAGGAACTGCCGGGCAACGCCCATGGCATCGATCTTGCCCTCGGCAATGGCCTGTGCGCCTGCCTCCGGCTCCATTCGTCCGGCGCAGACCACGGGGATGTCCACAAACTTTTTAATGTGGGACACATCCTCCAGATTGCAGTTCTGGGGCATATACATGGGCGGATGGGCCCAGTACCAGGAGTCGTAGGTACCGTTGTCGGCATTGAGCATATCATAGCCGGCATCCTGCAAATACTTCGCCGCCTTTTCAGACTCCTCCATGGCTCTGCCCATTTCGGGGGCGGTATCGCCGGGCACCAGGCCTTCGGCAAAGCCCTTCAGCTTGGACTCAACGGAGTAACGCAAAGATACGGGGAAATCGGCACCGCAGCGCTCTTTGATGGCCTTAACCACCTCCACAGCGAAGCGGTAACGGTTTTCGAAGCTTCCGCCATATTCATCGGTTCGTTTGTTGAAGAATTCAATGGCAAACTGGTCAAGCAGATAGCCTTCATGTACCGCATGGACCTCCACGCCGTCCACACCGGCATCCTTGCAGAGCTTCGCCGTTTTGGCAAAGGCCTCAATGATCTCATGGATCTGCTCCACCGTCATTTCCGGGCATTCAATGTCCGGCGCCCACCGGGCAGGCTGGGCCGAGGGGGAGGCCAGCTCATGGCTCGTGTCCAGAATGGGCTTCATGACCGCTCTGGTAAATTTATTTTTGTGCAGCGGGCCAACCATTTCCGTGATTGCCCAGCTGCGGCCCATGCCCGCGGTGAGCTGGATGAACAGCTTGGCACCGGTCTTATGGATCTCGTCCATAAATTCCTTCAGATCCTCAAACATTTTCGGATTCTGCCACAGCCATTTTCCCCAGAAGGTATCCCGCAGCGGGGCAATGCCCGGGATAATCAGGCCAACATTGTTCTGCGCGCGCTCCAGGAAAAGCTTGGCGGCCTCCTTGTCAAACTTGCAGCCTGACAGCTCAAACCAGCCAAACAGGGATGTGCCGCCCATGGGACACATGACGATCCGGTTTTTGATCTCCACATTGCCGATTTTCCAGGGCGTAAACAAAGCCTCATACTTTGCGTCCATTGATGATCCTCCTTTTATGCGGATGATGCCAACCCTGCGGATTGTGCATCTTATACAGCTATCAGTATAAGGGAATCGGAGAAATCTGTCAAGAATGGATTAAGGCTCCTGTACGCCGAAAGGAAATATTGCCTAAATTTTTCCATTTCTTTTTTACATATTTTTTACAAAGAACTAGTATCTTTTTTTCACAAAATCCGTTAATATATAAGTGCGGTTTTACGACCGTATATAACAAAAGGAGGAGAAATTATCATGCGCAAAATTCTTGCTATGCTGCTGATCTGTGTAATGGTCATGGGTCTGGCTGTGGGCTGCTCTAACCAGGTTGTTGAAGACACCACCCCCAGCTCCGACGCTCAGGCTTCCAGTGAATCCAGCAGCGAAACCACCGTTCAGGGTGATATCGCCATCCTGTACACCAACGACGTCCACACCTATATCGACGGCGTTCTGAGCTATGATGTCATCGCAGCCATCAAGGCTGAGCTGGCCTCTCAGTACGAATACGTCCTGCTGGTGGATGCCGGTGACCACATCCAGGGTACCGCTTACGGTTCCATGGATAAGGGCGAAACCATCATCAAGCTGATGAACGCCGCTGGCTACGACGTAGCCACCCTGGGCAACCATGAGTTCGACTACGATATGGATGGTGCCCTGAATGTTATCGACTGGGCTTCTTTCCCCTACACTTCCTGCAACTTCTACCATGAGGAGAACGGTGTAAACGGCGGCAGCGTCCTGCCCCTGTATGTTTCCTTCACTCTGGGCAATGAGACTCTGGCATTTGTGGGTATCACCACTCCCGAGTCCTTCACCAAGTCCACGCCTGCTTACTTCCAGGATGACGAGGGCAACTACATCTACGGTATCGCCGGCGGCGATGACGGCTCCGACCTGTATGCTACCGTTCAGACTGCTATCGACCAGGCTAAGCTCGGCGGCGCAACCAAGGTCATCGCTCTGGGCCACCTGGGTGACGATCCCGCTTCCCAGCCCTGGACCTCCGAAGAGACCATCGCCAATGTTTCCGGCCTGACCGCTTTCATCGACGGTCACTCCCACTCCACCGTTGAGGGCAAGGCTGTTACCGACAAGGACGGCAACACCGTTACCCTGACCCAGACCGGCGAGTACTTCAACCGCATCGGCCTAATGGTCATTGACGGCGAGACCGGTGCCATTTCCACCGATTTCATTGAGTACTCCGAGATTCTGGACACTGTCAAGGACGAGGAAGGCAATGCTGTTCTGGACGAGGAAGGCAACGAGATGACCGAGGTCGTCGGCTATGAGCTGAGCTCCAGCCTCTATTCCGGCGCTTCCTGGTGCTCCGACGAAGCTGTTGCCGCCATCAAGAACGACTGGATCACCTCCATTGACGAGCAGCTGGGTACCGTGATCGGCTCCACCGCTCTGAGCTTCGACAACTACGATGCCGACGGCAACCGTCTGGTCCGTTCTCAGGAAACCAACACCGGTGACTTCGCTGCCGACGCTCTGTACTACCTGTTTGATAACATGGGTCTGGATGTGGATGTTGCCATCATGAACGGCGGCGGCGTCCGTAACAAGGCCATCACCGGCGAAATCTCCTACAAGACCTGCAAGTCCATCCACACCTTCGGCAACGTTGCCTGCCTGCAGACCATCACCGGTCAGCAGCTGCTGGACGCTCTGGAGTGGGGTGCCCGGACTGCCGGCTCCTCCGAGTGCGGCGGCTTCCTGCAGGTTGCCGGTATCACCTACCAGATCGACACCGAATGGCCCGACTCCACCCAGAAGGATGACAAGGGCGTTTGGGTCGGCGCTCCCACCGGCGGCTACCGTGTCCACGACGTTATGGTTTACAACAAGGAGACCGGCGTCTACGAGCCTCTGGATCTGGAAGCCAAGTACAACCTGGCTGGCTACAACTACACCCTGCGTGACCTGGGCGACGGCTTCAATATGTTTGACGGCGCTGTGAACGTTCTGGACTACGTTATGGAGGACTATATGGTCCTGGCTAACTATGTCAAGGGCTTCGAGGGCAGCGTTGTTGACGCCGCCAACTCTCCCCTGCTGGTTAAGTACCCCGGTATGCTGGTTGACTACAGCACCACCAACGGCTCCGGTCGTATTGTTTACGCCGCTGCTGAATAATCTCATTTCCCGCATTCAAGCCCACCTCTCCGGAGGTGGGCTTTTTCTGTGACGGATGATTTTTCAGGGAATCTTTTGGAATCTGCCGGCTGAAAAAGGGTTGGATTTTCTGATATTTTTATTGACATTTCCTATTTCCCATGATATATTATCGCAGTTAGTAGTCACTAACTATCAGGCGGCTTTTTATTTTGCCAATCGGTTAGCTTGTGCTAACGTCAAAAAGGATGATAATAATATGATGATAAACAAGCGGCTGATTCAAACTGTCAGCGAAAGCAGGAAATACATATTGGGAAATGTTCTGTGCCAATGGCTGTCACTTGGTGCCAATATTGTCCTGATGGTCTCCATTGCCCGGCTCCTTCAGGGACTGTACTGGGGCACAGCGGAAGCCTCCGCTCTGGCAGCTACCATCCTTGTGGGCTGTGGAGCAGCTGGTATCCGGTTTCTGTGCGCTACAGCGTCCAGCAAGCTGAGCCATTTGTCCTCCCGGGCCGTCAAGCAGCTCCTTCGGAAGAAAATTTACGAAAAGCTCCTGCGCCTTGGCAGCGCCTATAAGGAAAAGGCCAACACCTCGGAGGTTGTTCAGGTTGCGGTGGAGGGTGTGGATCAGTTCGAAACCTACTTTGGCTCTTACCTTCCCCAATTTTTCTACGCCATGCTGGCACCCCTGACCCTTTTTGTCGTTGTGAGCTTTATCAGTCTTCCGGTGGCACTGGTTCTGCTGGTCTGCGTTCCCCTGATTCCCGTGACCATTGTTGCCGTGCAGCGCTGGGCCAAGAAGCTCCTGGCAAAATATTGGGGGCAATACACCGCCCTTGGCGATACCTTCCTGGAAAACCTTCAGGGACTGACAACAGCCAAAATATACCAGGCCGATGATTTCAAGCACCGGCAGATGAATGAAGCCTCCGAGCATTTCCGGGTCATTACCATGAAGGTGCTGACCATGCAGCTTAACTCCATCACCATCATGGACCTGATTGCCTACGGCGGTGCAGCTCTGGGCGTAATTCTGGCAAGTCTTCAGTTCCGTTCCGGAAAAATCGACCTGGCTGGCTGTATTCTGATTATTCTCCTGGCGGCTGACTTTTTCCTGCCCATGCGGATGCTTGGCAGTTTCTTCCACATCGCCATGAACGGAATGGCCGCCAGTGACAAAATATTCCGTCTTCTGGATCTACCGGAGGAACCCCCCCGGCAGACCCAGGCTGGGCCGGACTGTACCATCCGGTGCAGCGGTCTCACCTTTTCCTACGATTCCTCCCGTCCCATTCTTCAGGATATTCATATGGTCTTCCCCCAGGGCAGCTTTACCGCCATTGCAGGTGAGTCCGGCTGCGGCAAATCCACCCTGGCTGGAATCCTTATGGGCCGGAACCGGGGCTACACGGGAGAATTGACCCTGGGCGGGATTCCCCTTTCCCAGCTTCAGGAGGCTTCCCTGATGCGGACAGTTACCTACGTCGGGCATCAAAGCTATCTGTTTAAGGGTACCGTCCGTGATAACCTCCTGATGGGCCGTCCAAATGCCGGAGAGGATTCCATGTGGCAGGTTCTCGATCAGGTAGCCCTGGCGGATTTCCTGCGCAGCAAAAAGGGGCTGGATACCCCGGTCAGTGAAAATGGCGCTAACCTTTCCGGCGGTCAGCGCCAGCGGCTTGCCCTGGCCCGGGCATTGCTCCACGACAGCCCTGTATACATTTTCGACGAAGCGGCATCCAACATTGATGTTGAGAGTGAAAATGCCATCATGGACCAGATCTATGCTCTGGCAAAGGTAAAAACGGTCATTCTCATCTCCCATCGCCTTGCGAATCTGGTACAGGCGGACAATATTTATGTGCTGGACCAGGGTCGGGTTGTGGAGCAGGGGTCCCACCGGGTACTTTTGTCCCAAAACGTCACCTACGCAAGGCTCTGGAATGCCCAGCAGGCC
>CAZDFB010000096.1:0-6171 GCA_964504605.1 uncultured Oscillospiraceae bacterium
TCCAGGCCATGGTGGAGGCCATCAAGGATGAGACCATCCGCCGGATGTTCCTGGTCCAGCTGAAGACCAATCAGGAGGTCAAGCGGGAGAAGGTAGCCAAGGAAACCGGCACTGCCGCCGCCGGACAGACGGTGGTGAAGAAGCAGCCCGTCCGCACCGCGGCAAAAAAGGTGGGGCCTAATGATCCCTGCCCCTGCGGCAGCGGAAAGAAATACAAAAAGTGCTGTATGCAGAAGGATAAGATGGAGAATTAAAAAACAGAAATTGCGGGTTACAAATGGGGACTATGCTGCCTGTTTGTAACTCGTGATTCGAAATTGTGAATGAAAACTATGGCTATAACCAAAACAATCAAAAACAATGTAACCCTTTTTACATCCGGCATCCTTTCCGTGCCCCATGGCTTCACCACCCGGCTGGGCGGTGTCAGCACCGGGAGCATGGCGAGCCTGAACCTTGCCATGCACCGGGGAGACCCGGCGGAAAATGTTGTGGAAAACTACCGCCGTCTGGGGGAAGCCCTGGGCTTTTCCCTGGAAAACTGCGTGCTGACCCGGCAGATTCATTCGGATACGGTGCGGGTGGCGACCCGGAAGGATTGCGCAGGCGTGAACCATCGGGAGTATCCGCCCTGTGACGGCCTGGTGACCCGGGACCCCGGTACCGCCCTGGTGATTTTTACCGCGGACTGCACACCGATTCTGTTCCACGACCCGGTGACCGGCGCGGTGGGTGCCTGCCACGCAGGCTGGAAGGGAACCGCGGCGGATATCGCCGGGAAGACCGTCCGGGCCATGACGGAGCAGCTGGGCTGCCGCAGTGAGGATATACGGGCAGCCATCGGCCCCAACATCGGCCCCTGCTGCTTCCAGACCGACGGGGATGTGCCCCAGGCCATGGTGGAGACCTTTGGCCCAGAGGTGGAGCGGTGGATCCGTCCGGTTGGAGAAAAATATTATGTAAACCTGAAAGAAATCAACGCCATGGCGCTGCGCCGGGCCGGCGTGGTGCACATCGACATCAGCGAGAGCTGCACCATGTGCGACCACGACATTTTCTGGTCCCACCGCTATACCCGGGGAGACCGGGGAAGCCAGGGGGCGGTTATTGTCTGCAAGGAGGACCGGCTATGAAACGAATCACGTCTCTGCTCCTGATCGCCGCAATGCTGCTGGGAACCCTCAGCGGCTGTGTGGTGGCGGATAACAGCGCCTATGTACCCACGGGCAACGCACTGGTCATGGAGGGTCAGGACCCGAATTCCGTGAATCCCACCGAGGAGGCGGAGCCCCAGGAGCTGGTGATGGTCTACTATCCCGAAAAATCCCTGAATCCCCTGACCAGCAACGATTATACCAACCGGGTGCTGTTTTCTCTGGTGTATCAGGGCCTTTTCAGTGTGGATTCCGATTATGAAGCATCCCCCATGCTCTGCCAGACTTACCGGGTATCCCCGGATAACCGGACCTGGACCTTCTACATTACCCGGGCTACCTTTTCCGACGGCAGCCTGCTGACCATTCAGGATGTGATGGCCTCCTTCGAGGCGGCGAAGAAAAGCAGGTATTATTCCGGCAGGTTTCTTCATGTGCGGGAATTTGCCATCAGTGATGACGGCGGCATCGTCTTCAAAATGGATACCCCCTACGAGGACCTGCCCCTGCTGCTGGATATTCCCATTGTGAAGGCCGACGAGGTGGATGCGGAGGTGCCTCTGGGCACCGGCCCCTACAGCCTGGAGGACAGCCTGACCGGTGCCCACCTGCGGCGGGTGCTGAACTGGTGGTGCGATGCTCAGGTGGCAGCCACGGCGGACTCCATTCCCCTTATCGTGGCCCAGTCTCCCTCCCAGATCCGGGACGAATTTGAGTTCAATGACGTGGGCCTGGTCTGCGCCGATCCCTATTCGGACAATTACGCCGATTTCCGGGGCGACTATGAGCTGTGGGAGATTGACAGCGGCACCTTCCTGTTCCTGGCCTGCAATGTAAGCTACAGTAAGGACGATATTTTTAAGGAGCCCACCCTGCGGGCGGCGCTGACCTATGCCATTGACCGGGACAGCCTGGTGGAAAACAATTACAATGGCTTCGCCAAGGCGGCAACCCTGGCGGCTTCCCCCTCCTCGCCCTACTACAGCACCACCCTGGCGGAAAAATACAGCTACGATCCCATGAAGTTCCTGTCAGCTGTCAATTCCTACGGCCTGGTGAAAAACACCGTCCGGCTTCTGGTCAATAAGGACGACCTGATGCGGCTGCGGACCGCACGGAATATTGCGGAAACCTTTACGGAGCTGGGCCTGCCCACGGAAACCGTGGAGGTCAGCACCAATACCTATCTGCAGTACATCAATGTGGGCAATTACGACCTATACCTGGGCCAGACCAAGCTCAGTGCCAATATGGACCTGTCCGCCTTCTTCGGCCCCTGGGCCAACATCAGCTACAACGGCATTTCCGACACGGTGCTCTATAACCTGAGTCTGGACGCACTGGCGGACCACGGCAACTATTATAATCTTCACAAGACCCTGGCGGAGGATGGGCGGATCATCCCCATTCTCTTTGCCGGCTACGCGGTTTTTGCCGACCGGGGCTTGCTGAGCAATCTGTCCCCCTCCCGGGATAATGTGTTCCATTACACCCGCAGCTGGACCATGGCGGATGCCAAGCTGGAAACGATCTACGAGGACTGACCGCCGTAAAATCCAAAGTGCGCATTGCGAAAGCCTCGCAATGCGCACTTTTTTGTGGCATATTCAAGAAAAGGGAGATGAGCTAGGGCGTAATGCGGTACAGTCGCTTGCCGTTTTCCATGGTGGCGGCCTGAACCTCCTCCTCGGAAAGCCCCCGGAGCTGGGCCAGAGCCTGGGCCATGCGGTAGAGCTTTCCGGGATCGTTCCGCCTGCCCCGGAAGGGCTCGGGAGACATATAGGGGCAGTCGGTTTCTAGCACAATCCGCTCCAGAGGAATGGCTGCGGCGGTTTCCAGGGCTTTTCTGGCGTTTTTGAAGGTCAGTACCCCGGTGAAGCCGATGTACCAGCCCAGCTCCACCAGCTGCCGGGCCATTTCCGCTGAGCCGGAATAGCAGTGAAATACGCCCCGGACATCGGGGAATTCCTTTATGATCCGCATACCGTCCTCGTGGGCCTCCCGCTCGTGGACGATGACGGGCAGCTCCAGCTCCCGGGCCAGTGCCATCTGATCCCGGAAGGCACGGATCTGGATATCCCGGGGGATATCCTCGTAATGGTAATCAAGGCCAATCTCGCCAATGGCCCTGATTTTGGGATTTTGTTTACATAACACACGGTAGGCTTCCAGAACGGAGGCATCAACCTCATCGGCGGCATCGGGATGGGAGCCTGCGGCGGCGTAGATATAGTCGTATCTCCGGGCAAGGTCCGAGGCCCGCCGGGAGGATTCCAGACTGCATCCGGGATTCATCAGCAGACTGATTCCCTGCTCCGGAAGGGAGGCCAGAAGGGCCTCCCGGTCGGCATCAAAGGCCCGGTCATCCATATGGGCGTGAGTGTCAAAGAGCATGGTAATTCTCCTTCAGACTGTCAAAAAATACTTTTGCGGAAAGCCCTGCCGCACCGGTGAAAAAATCAGGTTTTGCGCCTATGCGTCTTCACGGCTCTCTTCGATAACCGCCACAAGGCAGCCCTGGAGCTGCCGCACCCGGGAATCCTCCAGGGAAAAGGCGGTATGGTTGGGATAGCCCCGGAGACCCTCCCCGCTGCATTTGGCGGCGGCCTCCTTCAGCACCCAGAAGGTCAGCAGAGCCTGACGGGGCTCCCGGGCCTGAGTAAACTGGGCATATTCCATGGGGGAGAGGATCTTCTCTGCCAGCCGCAGGTCGATTTTGCGGTCCAGCTCCTCCGCGTCAATGCCGATGGGATTCCGGGCAAGGGCGCAGAAGGCGTGGCGGGGTGTGTGCGTGATGGAAAAGTGCCAGGGGCTGTCCACAAAGCCGGGCTTTCCCCGGGGGGATATCCGAATTTCCGGCAGGGGAGCGCCAACGGCCTCCCGGTACAGCCTCACCAGCAAATCCCGCCCGGCCTGATGGCCTGTCCGCCCCTCAAGAGCACAGCCGGCGAGGATCACAGCTTCTCTCCGTCGATGATGTCGGAGTCTGCGCTGCCATCCGGGAGCTGCCGGGAGCGCAGACGGTTCACAAGCTCCGTTACGCCCAGCGCCAGGCACACCAGCCCCAGAATGATGAATACCAGCCGGGAGGCGGTCAGGGGAATCAGGATCAGCAGCACACCTGCCCCGGCGGTGGCAAGGGACAGTGCGCCGGGCTTCTTTCCTGCCCGGAGAGCCTGGAAATCCAGGGACTGAATGAGAATAACCACGCCCAGCACCCGGCCCAGACCCGCAGCCAGGGCCAGCGGATGGGAGAGAAGCCAGAGTCCGGCGACCAGACTCACACAGGCACCGACGATCTGTCCGGTATGCCGGGAGCTGCCCAGAAGATTCCTCAGCCCCAGCCCGGTCCCTGCAAGGACCAGCACCCAGGCGATGATTTTCGCGACCAGCTCCGAGGCGGAGTCTGGGTTCACAATCAGGATAATGCCCAGGACAATCAGCACCGCAGGCCCCAGAATCAGGGCCGCCAGGTCAAACCATTTGTTGCTTTTCATAAAAGCGTCACCTCTTTCTGGGTTTAGTATAGCCTTTTCGGCTTTTCCTGTCAATGCGGGAATTTGCACATATGTTTCCCAATTGACTATTAACAAATTATTTACGAAAAAGCCGCAATTCCCTCTTGCATTTTTTTCCACCTTGCGGTATTATGTATTAGCACTCGAAAGTAAGGAGTGCTAAAAATGTAGATAAAGGCAGGTAGGCTTACGCCGATACCCGCGTCTAAATACACGAATGTATGGAGGAAAACAACATGAAACTCAAACCCATGGCAGACAACATCCTGCTCAAGCAGCACGAAGCCGCTGAGACTACCGTCTCCGGTATCATCCTCGCAACCAGCAATAAGGAAAAGCCCGCGATTTACGAGGTCGTTGCCGTTGGCTCCGACTGCCACGACGTAAACGCCGGTGACAAGGTCGTTGTCAGCAAGTTCGTCGGCACCGATGTCACGCTGGACAAGGTGGACTACAAGTTCGTCAAGCAGGAAGAGCTGCTGGCGAAGGTCATTGATTAAGGAGGAAAATTATCATGGCAAAAATGATCGTTTATGGCGAAGAAGCCCGCAAGAAGCTGCAGTCCGGTATCGACCAGCTGGCCAATACCGTTAAGGTTACCCTGGGACCCAAGGGCCGCAACGTGGTTCTGGGCAAGAAGTACGGCTCTCCCCTCATCACCAACGACGGCGTGACCATCGCCAAGGAAGTGGAGCTGGAGGATGCCTTTGAGAACATGGGCGCTCAGCTCATCCGTGAGGTTGCCACCAAGACCAACGATGTCGCCGGTGACGGCACCACCACCGCTACCGTCCTGGCTCAGGCCATCACCCGTGAGGGCCTGAAGAACCTGTCCGCCGGTGCTAACCCCATGGTCATGCGCAAGGGCATCGACAAGGCTGTTGCCGCCGCTGTGGAGGCCATCAAGGCCAATTCTGAGCCTGTTACCGATTCCGCTGCCATTGCCCGGGTAGGCGCTGTGTCCTCCGGCGATGAGTCCATCGGCGCACTGATTGCCGAGGCTATGGAGAAGGTTGGCAACGAGGGTGTTATCACCATCGAGGAGTCCAAGACCGCTGAGACCGGTCTGGAGGTCGTCGAGGGTATGCAGTTCGACCGGGGCTATATCTCCCCCTACATGGTCACCGATACCGACAAGATGGAAGCCGTCCTGGACGATGCCTACATCCTGATCACCGATAAGAAGATTTCCTCCATTCAGGAGATCCTGCCCATTCTGGAGCCCATTGTCAAGGCCGGACGGAAGCTGCTGATCATCGCTGAGGATGTGGAGGGCGATGCCCTGGCTACCCTGCTGCTGAACCGTCTCCAGGGCCGGTTCAACGTGGTCTGCGTCAAGGCTCCCGGCTTTGGCGACCGCCGGAAGGAAATGCTGCAGGATATCGCCGTGCTCACCGGCGGTACCGTGATTTCCAGCCAGCTGAACATGGAGCTGAGCGAAACTCAGCTGACCGACCTGGGCCACTGCCACCAGATCGTGGTCACCAAGGAGACCACCA
>CAZDFB010000097.1:0-6163 GCA_964504605.1 uncultured Oscillospiraceae bacterium
CTTCTTCAACAACTATCGTCCTCAGTTCTACTTCCGTACCACCGACGTTACCGGCATCATCTCCCTGCCCGAAGGCACTGAGATGTGCATGCCCGGCGACAACGTTGTTATGAACGTTGAGCTGATCACCCCCATCGCTATCGAGAAGGGCCTGCGTTTCGCTATCCGTGAAGGCGGCCGTACTGTCGGTTCCGGTGTTGTCACCGAGATCCTGGAGTAATCTCTAGCTTTTAATTCGATACCTCCCGGCTTTGCCGGGAGGTATTTTTTGCTTTTATGCCGTTTATCCGCTCATAGGCTGGGCGGTATTTTCTTAATATTTTAAGAATGTTCACATTTGCCGGGTGGTTTCTTTATTTCTTTCTGCTATAATATTTTTTAAGTTTTTGACCGTGAGGGATATGTTATGGGACAAAGAGAGAATAATCGGAAAAAGCGGACAAACAGCATTCTGCGGCTGGTTCTGGTGGGCATTTCCTTATTGCTTCAGGTTGGCTGGATTCTTTTGCTCGGTATTAAGCTGAATGCCTATTCTACCTGGATCAGCCTTCTTACCAACATTCTGGCGACGATTCTGGTGCTTCGGCTGTACAGCCGACATACCAACAGTGCTTTTAAAACCCCGTGGATTATGCTGATTTTGACCTTTCCGGTGATGGGACTATGCCTTTACCTGCTGTTTGAGCTCTTGGGTACACCGGTAAGCATTGGTAAGCGGCTGAACCGGGTTCGTGAGGAGCTTCGCCTTTTTCCCATGGAGGACCGGAGTACGCTGGAGGCGCTACAGGCTTTGGACTCTGCCGCTGCCAGTCAAAGCCGTTCCATTTCCGCAAATACGGGAAGCTGCCTGTATGAAAATACCCGCGTAACCTATTATTCCGAGGCGGTGAATGCCTATGCGGCCCTGAAGGAAGCGGTTTCAAAGGCCGAAAAATTCGTTTTCCTGGAATATTTTACCGTTGAGGATGGGGATGCTTTCCAGGAGCTCCGGGAAATCCTTGTGCAGAAGGCAGCTCAGGGTGTGGAGGTTCGGCTGATGTACGATGACATTGGCAGCATCGGCTATGCCAACATGAAGTTTGCCCGGGAGCTGAACCGGCAGGGCATTCGGTGCCAGGTTTTTAACCCGGCCCTGCCCTTTCTGAATCTGTTTTTGAATCACCGGGACCATCGGAAAATCACCGTGATAGACGGTAAGGTGGGCTTTACCGGTGGTTATAATCTGGCAAATGAGTATTTCGGCAAGACGGAGCCCTATGGGCATTGGAAGGATCTGGGAGTCCGGCTGGAGGGCGAGGGGGTCCGTGGACTGACGGCTACCTTCCTGGAACTCTGGAGCATTGGCGAAAATGGCATAGAGGATTTTACCCCCTATCTTTCCCCGGTTTATTCGGTTCCGGGGGAGGGATGCTTTGTCCAGCCCTTTGGGGATGACCCGACCACCGAGGAGCGGTCTGCGGAGAATGTGTACCTGAACCTTATCAATCAGGCAGTGGAGTCGGTTTGGATTATGACGCCCTATCTTATCATCACCGACGAACTGAACCGGGCTCTTGGTCTTGCCGCCAGGCGGGGGGTGGATGTGCGGATCATAACCCCCGGCATACCGGATAAAAAGACCATTTATCAGATTACACGGTCCTATTATGCCGGGCTGGCCCGGCAGGGTGTCCGTATTTTTGAGTATACCCCCGGCTTCTGCCACGGCAAGCTCTGCCTCTGCGATGGAAAGATGGCCTCCATAGGCACCTCCAATCTGGATTACCGCAGTCTTTATCTGCATTTTGAAAACAATGTGTTCCTCTGGGGCCCCTCAGCGGTGAAGCCCATGGCTCAGGACCTGGAGGACACCTTCCGCCAGTGCCGGGAGGTGACTGAGCAATATCGGACGGGACGCTCTGCCGCCCTTCGGATCTGGCAGTGTGTGCTCCGGCTGTTTTCCACGCTGGTGTAAGAGCGCTTGCATTTAAACCGAAGGTATGCTAAAATATATTCAAACAAACTTTCGGAGGATAGGCCATGACAGGAAATAAATGCTATATTGCCATTGACCTGAAATCCTTCTATGCCTCCCAGGAGTGCGTCGAGCGGGGACTGGATCCCCTCCGGACAAATCTTGTGGTGGCTGACACAAGCCGGACAGAAAAGACCATCTGTCTGGCGGTTTCTCCCTCCATGAAGGCCTGGGGCATTCCCGGCCGGGCCCGGCTGTTCGAGGTGGTGGAGAAAGTCCGGCGGGTCAACGCTGCCCGCCGGGCCCAGGCTCCGGGCGGCCTGTTTTCCGGCACCTCCTGGGATGCGGAGGCGCTGGCGGCGGATCCGTCTCTGGAACTGGATTATATCGCCGCGCCGCCCCGGATGGGCCACTACATGGAGTGCAGCACGAAAATATACAACATTTACCTGAAATATGTGGCGCCGGAGGATATCCATGTCTACTCCATTGACGAGGTGTTCATAGATGCCACACCCTACCTTCGCAGCAGCGGCCTTTCCCCCCGGGCCTTTGCCAGCCGGATGATTCAGGATGTGCTGAAAACCACGGGAATCACCGCCACTGCCGGAATCGGGACCAATCTCTACCTGTGCAAGGTGGCTATGGATATTCTGGCTAAGCACGCCCAGCCCGATGCCCATGGCGTGCGGATCGCCCAGCTGGATGAGACTTCCTACCGCCGTCTTTTGTGGGACCATCGTCCCATTACGGATTTCTGGCGGGTGGGGCCGGGATATGCCCGACGGCTGGAAAAATGCGGAATGTATACCATGGGCGATGTGGCCCGATGCTCTGTGGGAAAGCCGGGGGAATTTTACAACGAGGATCTGCTGTATAAGCTCTTTGGGGTCAATGCCGAGCTGCTGATCGACCATGCCTGGGGCTGGGAGCCCTGTACCATTGCCGATATCCGGGCCTACCGGCCTGAGAGCAGCAGCTTAAGCACCGGTCAGGTACTACAGTGCCCCTATACCGCGGAAAAGGGCAAGCTTATCATCCGGGAAATGACGGACCTTCTGGTGCTGGACCTGGTGGAAAAGGGACTGGTAACGGATCAGATGGTTTTGAATATAGGCTATGATATTGATAACTTGAAGGATCCGCAGCGGGCGAAGGCTTACACCGGTTCGGTTACTACGGACCATTACGGGCGAAAAATACCGAAAAGTGCCCATGGTTCTGTGAATCTGCCCGGAAAAACCGCTTCGACCCGAATTATCATGGAGGCGGTCATGGCGCTTTATGATCGTATCGTGGATCCGCAGCTGCTGGTCCGGCGGATGAACGTGGTGGCGAACAATCTGGTTTCGGAGGCCGCCCTGGACCGGAACGGCAGTTATCAGCAGCTGGATCTGTTCGCGGATCCGGTCCGGCAGGAGGAAGAGACGGCTGCTCTGGAAAAGGAGCGGAGAAAGCAGCAGGTCATGATTTCCATTCGGAAAAAATACGGAAAAAATGCCATTTTGAAGGGCATGAATTTTCAGGAAGGGGCTACCACCAGAGAGCGCAACGGGCAGATCGGCGGTCACAAAGCCTAGCCCCGGGGGAGCCAGCGGAGAAAAGATGAAGCAGAGCAAGTATGAGGACATTATCCATATGCCCCACCATGTATCCCCGAAGCGGGCTCCCATGTCCATGACGGACCGGGCGGCCCAGTTTTCCCCCTTCGCGGCGCTGACGGGCTTCGATGCCGCCATTGCCGAGACAGCCAGACGGGCATCCCAGCCCGAGGAACTGACAGAGTGGGAGAAATTGGAAGAAGCGCTGGATGACGGTTTTTAGACATCAGAAAATCAGTAAGCCAGCATTACATCGGAAAAAGGGGAGAAAACGGAATGTACTACGGAATGCCGACACTGATCGAGCTGCCGGAAATTGAGGACTGCGCGGCACTGTGCAGGGAGCTCGACCTGGACTTTATTGAATTTAACATGAATTTGCCCCAGTATCAGCCGGATACACTGGACGAGAAGCGTCTTGCCAGGGTGGCACGGGAATATGGAATTTTCTACACCATTCATCTGGACGAAAATATGAATGTGGCGGATTTTAACCCCTATGTGACCCGGGCCTATTTCCAAACCGTTGCGGAAACCATTTCTCTGGCTAAGCGGCTGGAAATCCCGGTTTTGAATATGCACCTGAGCCGGGGTGTTCACTTTACGCTGCCGGAGCGGAAGGTTTTCCTGTTTGACCAGTACCGGGAGCGGTATCTGGATGGAATCCGGGCGTTCCGGGATATGTGTCGGGAGGCCATCGGGGACGGGGCCGTTAAAATCTGCACGGAAAATTCTTCCGGCTACACAGATTTTCAGAAGGCGGCGCTGGAGGTCTTGCTGGAAAGTCCCGATTTCGGCCTGACGCTGGATGTGGGTCACAATCACTGCACGGACTATATGGACGAATCCCTGATTCTTGCCCACAGGGAACGGCTCTGCCATATGCATATGCATGATGTGCAGGGGAAGCGGGATCATCAGGCGCTGGGTACCGGTCAGGTAGACCTTGAAAAATATTTCGAGCTGGCGCGGGGCAGAAGCTGCACCGTCCTGCTGGAGACAAAAACCATTGCCGGGCTGAGGGAATCCAATGCCTGGCGGCAGAGCCACGGACTGGGCCGGTAAAAATTCCCTTGACTTTTTGACAAAGACTTTCTATAATATCTGCGTCATTTATGCCTGTGATAGGACAGGCGATCCACAAACAGCCGTAACTGTGACCAATGGCAATGTCATTTGGCATACGGTGGGGCCTTTGCCTGGCACTGGGTGCCGGGCAAATTTTTTTGTTAAGGTGGAATGAAAAATGCTGCTACTTGGTAATTTGGCGGCCTTTGTGGGATGCACAATCATGGTGCTTACAGGGCTTATCAAGGAAAAGAAAAAGGTGCTGGTGGGCCAGTGTGTCCAGTTCAGCTTCATGGCGCTGGGAAATATTCTGCTGGGAGCCGTTTCGGGCTGTGTTTCCAACGTCATCGGCTTTTTCCGAAATCTGGTTTTTGCCAGAACCTCCGGGTCCCGGGGCCTGAAAATTGTATTTATTGTGGTTCAGCTGATTCTGACCTGGCTGACCTGGAACGGAAGCGCAATGGAATGTCTGCCGATTCTGGCAACGGTGGCCTTCACCTGGTGCCTGGATACGAAAAGCGACATCCTCTTCAAGGGAGTTAACGGCGGCGGTCAGATTTTGTGGGCCATTTACGATTTTTATTACTGCAATTATGCCGGATTTGCCTTTGATATCCTCTCGGTCGTATCCAATCTGATTGGAATTATCCTGATCCGGCGGGACAGGAAAAAAGCCCGGGGCGGCGATAATTCCGATTCCTGAACCCCGGCTTTAACTGGAAAGCCCCGGAACGGGACGGGCTGCAACCGGAAGTTTACATTTTGAACGCCCCAATTGGTAGTATGCTTTCGCGGAATATTCTATGATAAGCGCGACAAAAACAAAAAGGAGCAAACTACTATGACACTTGGTGAAAAAATTGCAAAGCAGAGAAAAGAACTGAACTACACGCAGGAGCAGCTTGCGGATATTCTAGGTGTTTCGCGTCAGTCGGTCAGCAAATGGGAGCTGAATACAGCCTACCCGGAAACGGAAAAGCTGATCGAACTGGGGAAGCTGTTTGAATGTTCGATGGACTATCTTCTCAAAGAGGATGTGACGGAGAAAAACGGCCCCCAGGCCTCTGGCTTTAGCGAAAAAGTTGGGGAAATCGGAAGAAACGTCATGGCCAATAAGGGAAAAGTGAAAAATATCTTGAAAATCATTGGAATTGCCTTGGCGGTAGTGCTGGCGGTTGACGTTATTTCAATGATACTCTATTTCCTTATGGTTGGCTTGCCGAATTAAATGGAAGTGGCTCCGGTTTTCTGCGGGCGGAAGCTTTGCGCGGCGGCTGGGTGTGTCCTGAAGAAAAAAACAAATCCTCCGTATGAGCGCAATCATACGGAGGATTTACTGTGTAAAAAAGCACCACCCGGGGTGGTGCTTTTGGTGCAACGTGGGCCTGTAAGCCGGGTTCTGTCTTGACAGCCATCTATCTAGCCCCATGCTTGCGCATGGGGTCAAGCCGCCTCCTCGAAACGGTCGGGCAAACCATTGTGTTTCTCCACGGCGTTGCTCCGGGATAGAGTTTACAGCGTAAAACCCATGTTACCATGG
>CAZDFB010000098.1:0-6046 GCA_964504605.1 uncultured Oscillospiraceae bacterium
AGTACGTGGACGTGTGCATCTCCAACGAGGAGGATGCCAAGGACGTGTTCGGCATTGAGGCCGAGGCTACCGACATCTACGGCGGCAAGCTGAACCACGAGGGCTACAAGTCCGTTGCCAAGCAGCTGGCTGACAAGTTCGGCTTCGAGAAGGTTGCCATCACCCTGCGCGAGTCCCACTCCGCCTTCGACAACGGCTGGTCTGCTATGCTGTATGATGTTGCTTCCAATGAATACTGCTTCTCCAAGAAGTATGACCTGCACATCATCGACCGCGTGGGCGGCGGTGACAGCTTCGGCGGCGGCCTGATCTACTCCCTGCTCTCCGGCAAGAGCACCCAGGCTGCTGTGGAATTCGCCGTGGCGGCTTCCGCACTGAAGCACTCCATCGGCGGCGACTACAATATGGTCACCGTGTCCGAAGTGGAAAAGCTGGCTGGCGGCGACGGTTCCGGCAGAATCCAGAGATAACCCCCATGACTCCCTGAGCTACCTGTAGGGGCGGTCATTGACCGCCCCCGGGCGACCAATGGTCGTCCCTATTACTTTTTTGAGAAAGAGGATTCCCCAATGAAGGAATTTATGGACAAGGATTTTCTCCTTGAAACAGAAACCGCGAAGCATCTTTACAACGACTACGCCGAAAAGATGCCCCTGGCAGATTACCACTGCCATCTGAATCCCCGTGAGATATACGAGGATCGCCGTTTCAACAATCTGGCGGAGGTTTGGCTGGGCGGCATTCAGCCGGACGGCTCCTACGCCGGTGACCACTATAAGTGGCGTGTAATGCGCTCCAACGGCGTAGAGGAATGCTACATCACAGGAGACAGAGACCCCTATGAGCGGTTCCTGAAATTTGTTGAGGCCCTGGAAATGGCTATCGGCAATCCCATGTACCACTGGTGCCACCTGGAGCTGCGGCAGTTCTTTGGCGTGACAGAGCCTCTGACGGTGGAAAGCGCCCGGAGAATTTGGGACCACTGCAACGCTCTGCTGCAGAATGACCCGGATATGACAGCCCGGGGCCTGATCCGCAAGGCCAATGTGGCCTTCATCGGCACCACCGATGACCCCATCGATGACCTGCGCTGGCACGAAAAAATTGCTACCGACCCCACCATTTCCGTGGTGGTTGGCCCCTCCTACCGTCCCGACCGGGCAGTGAACATCCATAAGGGGGGCTGGAAGGAATACATGGCTCAGCTGGCTGCGTCCGTGGGCAGGGAGACACTCCCCACCATGCAGGATGTGCTGGACGCGCTGACTGCCCGGCTGGAATATTTTGCGGCCAGGGGCTGCAAGGCCTCCGACCATGGCCTGGACTATGTTCCCTATCAGGACTACACCGTGGAGCAGGCGGATGCGGTATATCAGAAGGCTCTGGGTGGGGAAGCTCTGACCACCGAAGAGGTGGAGGGCTACCAGACCGTTATCCTGAAGCATCTGGGCCGGGCCTACCACCGGCTGAACATTGCCATGCAGCTGCACTACTCCTGCCTGCGAAACAACAACCAGCGGATTTTCAAAGCCCAGGGCGGCGACACCGGCGTGGATGCCATTGCCCAGAATACCTGCGGCGGCAATATTTCCCATCTTCTGTCGGATCTGGACGAAATGGGGGCCTGCCCCAAGACCATTCTCTACTCCCTGAATCCTGCTGACAATGCCCAGCTGGGCACCCTGATTGGCTGCTTCCAGGGCAGCGAGGTTCCCGGCAAGATTCAGCACGGCTCGGCCTGGTGGTTCAATGACCACAAGACCGGCATGGAGGAGCAGATGAAGTCCCTTGCCAGTCTGGGCCTTCTGGGCAACTTCATCGGAATGCTGACGGACTCCCGTTCCTTCCTGAGCTATGCCCGGCATGATTATTTCCGCCGGATTATGTGCAACCTGATTGGCAATTGGGTGGAAAATGGGGAATATCCCAACAACGATGCCGCCCTGAAGCGGATTGTGGAGGGCATTTCCTTCAGCAACGCCAAGCGGTATTTCGGCCTGTAAGCAAATAAAAACCAGCTCCCTTCCATCCGGACAGGAGCTGGTTTCTGCTTGACGGAAAAAAGCAGCCACCGTGTTTTCAGCGGTGGCTGCGCTTTTTGTGGGAAAAATCAGACTTCAGTGTGGCGCTGAGCTGCCAGCTCTGCTTCGATGGCGGGCATTTCCTTGTTCAGCTTGCTGAGCTTGAAGGCGAAGAATACCAGAATCAGCATCATGACCATGGGAACCAGGCTGTACAGGCAGCGAATCATGAACACAGCGCTTTCGGGCTGCTGGACGACCTCGGTGCCGTTGGAGCTGATAAAGCCGGCGGCGGACATCAGGAAGCCGGTCAGCGCACCGCCAACGCCCTGCCCGATCTGGGAGGCAAAGTTGTTGGCGGCTACGGTGGTGGTAGCGTCCATACGGGGCAGACCCAGATGCTCGTTGTAGTTACTCAGGTCAAACAGAATCAGGGAGCCCAGATAGGAGAGGGGCAGAGTTGCCAGAGCGGTCAGAATGATGGAAACCATCAGCATGGGAATGTTGGAACCGGCAAAGAAGGTCAGACCGTAGCCGCAGACGGAAATGACGGCGGTTCCGGCGATGATCTGGGGAGCGCTGAAGCGCTTGAGCAGTTTGGGCATGAAGAACATCAGGGGCAGAATCATAATGGAGAAAACGCTGAAAACACCCTGAATGGCGGTGTTGCCCACCACATACTGGAAGTAGTATGCGGCGACACCCAGGCTGGTGACGGCATTGAAGCACATCATGACTACTGCATAGAACCAGACATACTTGTTGGATACCAGCATTTTAAAGATTTCCTTCAGGGAAACCTTGTCGTGCTGGACGCCGGCATCGATGCTGGGGTCCTCCTTAACGAACAGGAACCGGGGCAGACCCAGCAGAAGCATGGGAAGGCCATAAATGGTAATCAGGGAACGCCAGCCGGCGGCGGAGGTGGCCATCTTGGTCATCAGAACGGGGAAGGTCATAGACACGATCATGGAGCCCGCCATGGTGATGAAGCCGCCGTAGGAGCCCAGCTTGCCCAGTAGTGTGCGGTTGCCGCCGAAGGCCCGGACGGTATAGGGCTGATTGGCTGCGCCCCGCAGGGTGTTGAACACGCCGAAGGCGAAGGTGTACATGAAGAAAACCCAGACATTTTTCAGTCCGCTGCTCCAGCCCTCAGGGGTGTAGAACATAAGAATGGTGCAGACCCACACACCGATGATGCCGAGCTCGTAGGGACGGGCCTTGCCCCACTTGGTGACCTTGGAGTTGTCGATCAGATAGCAGGCGACCAGGTCCGTAATACCGTCTATGATGTTGCTCAAAAGCAGGATGGTACCAACGACCTTGGGGTCCATACCCAGGTAATTCGTGCAGAACATGGACAGATAGCCGTTTACAATCACGAAGCAGGCGGCGCTTGCCACGTCGGAGGATTTCCATGCCAGCAGCTTGAAAAATCCGAGCTTCTGACTCGGGTCCTTCAGTCTTTTTCTTCCAAATGCCATAAGAATGCACCTTCTTGAAAAGTGTTTGTGGGATTTGCACATCCCGGTTGTGCTTATCTTATCAGCATTTTGAAAGTTCGTCTATCCACGGTTTTGCTTTGAGCAACATAAATTTGCTTCTTTTCCAAAATCGCGAAACCCAGTGAAAATGCCCGGAATTGCCGCGGCAATTCCGGGCGGATAACTTACAGCAGGGTAAATTCGTAGATGTAGGTGACAGTTCCGTTGTCAAAGGTGTAAAGGGTTCGCCCGTCGGGAAGCTGCTGCTTTTCAAATTTGCTGAAATCCTTTCCGTGCTTCATGCGAACATAGTCATCGGTATCCGCAAGCTCAGCCTCCTCGAAAAAGGTCTGGGGACGGGAAGCACCGGCACAGCCGTTGATAAATTTGGCAACAATTTCGTGTTCGTTCATAGAAAAGCCCTCCTGTGAGTTAATGGAAAAAAGTTGTTTTTTCCATTATAGCAGAAAATGCAGGCATATTTCAAATGAAAAAAAGACATCAGCCCTTTTTCTTCCGGCGGTCGTAGATTTTTGCCAGACCGCCCTCGCTGGTTTCCTTGTACTGGTGGCTCAGATTCAGGCCCGTTTCCTTCATGGCACGGCACACCATATCATAGCTGATATTCCGGGAGCCGGTGAGGAAATAGCTGAGGTTGCAGGCATTCATGGCCCGCATGGCGGCAACGGCGTTGCGCTCAATGCAGGGAATCTGCACCAAACCGCAGATGGGGTCGCAGGTCAGGCCCAGGTGGTGCTCCATGGCAACCTCTGCCGCATACTCCACCTGATCCAGGTCCTGTCCGTAAAGCTCTGCCAGAGCGGCGGCAGCCATGGAGCAGGCGGTGCCGATTTCTGCCTGGCAGCCACACTCCGCGCCGGAGATGGAGGCGTTTCGTTTGGTCAGACTGCCGATAATTCCGGCGGTTGCCAGACCGCGGCAAATCTGCTCGTCGGTAAAGCCCCGGGTTTCCTGGGCATATTTCAAAACCGCCGGAACAACACCGCAGGCACCGCAGGTGGGAGCGGTGACGATGGTCCCGTTGTCTGCGTTCTGCTCCGCAACCGCATAGGCGTAGGCGGCAATGCGCTGAAATTCAAGAAGGGCCGGGGCACCGCTGCCGGGCTCCTGCTCATAGAGGAATTTTGCCTTGCGCTGAACCCCCAGTCCGCCGGGAAGCACGCCGGTGGCGGAAAGACCCTCCGCAATGGACTGCTTCATAACCTGCCAGACCTCCAGAAGGAAATCCCAGATGTCCCCGCCCTCGTGCATCTCCACATAGTCCGACAGGGTGCTGATATAGCGCCATTTGCAGAAGTCCGCAACCTCCGCAAAGGAGTTCTCGGGGTAGATATCCTCTGTGTCCGTCAGCCTGGAGCCGGGGACCCGGATATCGCCGCCGCCGATGGACTCCACACGCAGCGAGGCAATCTGAGCACCGTCCTTCAGGGCAATCAGATCCAGGGTGTTGGGGTGGGATTTTTTCAGCTCCTCCTGAGAAAAGACGATCTGCGTGGGAAGGGGTGCGAGAACCTCCCGCAGGACCCGGTCTGTGCCGTGACCAACGCCGGTTTTGCTCAGTGAGCCGTAGAGAACCACCTGGAAGGCATCCGCTTCCGGGTGCTGGGCTTTGAAAAGCCTGGCTGCGCGCTCAGGACCCATCGTGTGGGAGGAGGAGGGACCTTTGCCGATTTTGTATATTTCGCGGATGGACTTCATGGAAATGCCTCCGATCACCAAATTTGAATACAGTATAACAAATTTTGTGGGAAAATACAATGGGTTTGGGGGAGAAAATACTGTACAGCTCTTGACATGGGTGATATAATGTAAGGAACAAAACGGAAAAAACGAGAGGATGAAACATTATGGCAAAAGATAAGAAGGTTGAGCAGATCACCGATATGGAGGTAGACTTTGCCCAGTGGTTTACCGACGTGTGCAAAAAGGCCCAGCTGATCGACTATTCTTCCATTAAGGGAGTTTTTGTCTATCGGCCCTATGGCTATGCTATCTGGGAAAATATCCAGCATATTCTGGACAGCGAGTTCAAGAAGCAGGGCGTTGAGAATGTGTATATGCCCATGCTGATTCCCGAAAGCCTGCTGCAGAAGGAAAAGGATCACGTGGAGGGTTTCGCACCTGAGTGCGCCTGGGTCACCATGGGCGGCGGGGAAAAGCTGGAGGAGCGCTATGCCATCCGCCCCACCTCTGAGACCCTGTTCTGCGAGCACTTTGCGAACGTGCTCCAGTCCCACCGGGACCTGCCCATGAAGTATAACCAGTGGTGCTCCGTTATGCGCTGGGAGAAGACCTCCCGTCCCTTCCTGCGCCACCGGGAATTTTTGTGGCAGGAGGGCCACACCATCCACGCCACCGCTGAGGAGGCCAAGGAATTCACCGAGACCATGCTGAACGTCTACGCCGACTTCTGCGAAAATGTGCTGGCTATGCCTGTCACCCGTGGCCAGAAGACCGACAAGGAGAAGTTCAACGGTGCGGAAGCTACCTACACCATCGAGTGCATGATGCACGACCGGA
>CAZDFB010000099.1:0-5974 GCA_964504605.1 uncultured Oscillospiraceae bacterium
TCCAGAGAGTTGGGGTTCAGGCAGGCCAGATAGTCCTTGCCGGCGGCATCGGGATCGGGGTCGTCGAAAAGATTGTCGTACTGACGGACCTCAGCATCCACCGCAGTCTGGGCATCCACCCAGTGGATGGTAGCACCCTTGACCTTCCGACCGTCAGCGGGATCGCCGCCCCGGGACTCGGGATCATAGGTAGCCAGCACTTCCACGACATTGCCGTTCTCATCGGTAACGCAGCCGGTGCACTTGATGAGGTAAGCACCCTTCAGGCGGCACTCAGGGCCGTCGGGATACAGACGCTTATACTTGGGAATGGGCTGGGCCAGGAAATCATCGGCCTCGATCCACAGATTCCGGGAGAAGGAGACTTCACGGGTGCCGTCCTCGGGGCGGTTGGGGTTGTTTTCAACCACCATGGTTTCGGACTGGCCCTCGGGATAGTTGGTAATGGTCAGCTTCACGGGCTTCAGCACTGCCATGACACGCTGAGCGGTTTCGTTCAGGTCCTCTCTCAGGCAGAACTCCAGGAAAGCGTAGGGAATGGTGTTGGGGCTCTTGGCAACACCGACACGCTCACAGAAATTCCGGATGGACTTGGGGGTATAGCCCCGGCGGCGCAGACCGCAGAGGGTGGGCATACGGGGATCGTCCCAGCCGGAAACCACATTGGTCTCCACCAGATTTCTCAGCTTACGCTTGCTGAGCACTGTGTGGTCGATGCCCAGCCGGGCGAACTCGATCTGGCGGGGATGGTGGGGAACGGAAACATTTTCCACAACCCAGTTGTAAAGGGGACGGTGGTTTTCAAATTCCAGGGAGCACAGGGAGTGGGTAATGCCCTCCAGAGCGTCCTGGATGGGATGGGCGAAGTCGTACATGGGGTAGATGCACCACTTGTCACCCTGGCGATGGTGGTGCATATGGCGGATCCGGTAGATGACCGGGTCACGCATATTAAAGTTGCCGGAGGCCAGGTCAATCTTGGCCCGGAGGGTGTACTTGTTGTCCTCAAATTCGCCGGCGCGCATCCGGGCGAACAGGTCAAGGCTTTCTTCAATGGGCCGGTCCCGGAAGGGGGAGATGGCAGGCGTCTCGGTGTCGCCGCGGTACTCACGGAACTGCTCGGGGGTCAGCTCGCACACATAGGCCAGCCCCTTCTTAATCAGCTCCACGGCATACTCGTAATCCTTTTCAAAATAGTCGGAGCCGTAGAAGAAGCGGTCGTCCCAGTCGAAGCCCAGCCAGTGAATATCCTCCTGAATGGCCTCAACGAACTCCACATCTTCCTTGGTGGGGTTGGTATCGTCCATACGCAGGTTGCAGATGCCGCCAAACTTTTCTGCGGTGCCGAAGTCGATGGTCAGGGCCTTGCAGTGCCCGATGTGCAGATAGCCGTTGGGCTCCGGGGGAAACCGGGTATGGACGGTCTGACCCTCGTAGCGACCGCCCGGGGCAATATCCTCTTCAATAAAGGCATGGATGAAATTTTTACTTTCGGTGATCTCAGCCATCAGAAAACATCCTCTCTTTGGTTTGTCCAATAATAAGCCATTATAACCCAATGCAGCGTGTTTTGCAACAGAAAATCCAGCCGGAATCCATTTTTTCGGCGGAAGTATCCTGCTGCGGGCCCCGGGAAGGGGCGTTATTGTGAATTTACCGAAAACAATTTCAGAAAAATGAAATTTTATAGTTGTCAATTTGGCTGTCATACGCTAAAATAGGGGAGATAGGAATCGGAAAGAACAGGAGTGACTATTTTGAACGAGATCAAGTATAAAAGAATTATGCTGAAGGTCAGCGGCGAAGCCCTGGCCGGCGAAGCCCACCGGGGTCTGGATTTTGATGTGATCCATAATGTGTGCACAGCCATCAAGACCTGTGTGGATATGGGCGTGCAGGTCGGCCTGATGGTGGGCGCAGGAAACTTCTGGCGGGGGGTGAAGGATGGCGCTGATAAGATGCAGCGCTCCCATGCCGATGCCATGGGTATGCTGGGCACCGTGATGAATTCCATCGCGGTGGCGGACGCACTGGAAAAGCACGGCGTGGACGCGCGGGTTCTCAGCGCGGTGGAGATGCACAAGTTCTGCGAATACTTTACCCGTGATCTGGCAGACCGCTACCTGAACGAGGGCAAGGTGGTTATTTTCGCCGCCGGTACCGGCAATCCCTATTTCTCCACGGATACAGGCGTTGTCCTGCGGGGCGTGGAGATTGAGGCCGATGCCATTCTGATGGCGAAAAACGTGGATGCCATTTATTCCGCGGACCCCAATAAGGATCCCAATGCGATCCGCTATACCCACCTGACCTACGGTGAGGCGCTGGCAAAGAACCTGAAGGCTACGGATATCACGGCTATGGCCCTGGCGA
This sequence comes from uncultured Oscillospiraceae bacterium, assembly GCA_964504605.1. Classification (GTDB taxonomy): domain Bacteria; phylum Bacillota; class Clostridia; order Oscillospirales; family Oscillospiraceae; genus Faecousia. Next base: position 2,374 of record CAZDFB010000099.1, read on the forward strand.
TGGACAATGATATGACCATGGTCTGCTTCGGCCTGGACGAGGAGAACAGCATCATCCGCGTGGTTCGCGGTGAAGAGATCGGAACCACTGTAAAAAATCAATTTTAAGGAGGACTACAATTATGGCAGTCGATTTCAAGGAATACGCAAGAAGAATGGATAAGGCTCTGGATCACCTGAGCGAGGAGTTCGGCGCAGTCCGTGCGGGCCGGGCCAACGCAAAGGTTCTGGACCGGATCAGCGTGGAATACTATGGCAGTGAGACCCCCCTGAACGGCGTGGCGACCATTTCTTCCCCGGATGCCCGCACGCTGGTGATTCAGCCCTGGGATACCAAGCTGCTGAAGGACATCTGCAAGGCAATTCAGGTTTCCGATTTGGGCATCAATCCCCAGAATGACGGTCGTGTCGTCCGGCTGGTGTTCCCCCAGCTGACGGAGGAGCGCCGTAAGGAGCTGGCTAAGCAGGTCAGGAAGTATGCCGAGGATGCCAAGGTGGCAATGCGGAATATCCGCCGGGACGGCATGGACTATGTGAAGAAGCTGAAGAAGAACAACGAGATCACCGAGGATGACCAGAAGAAGGCAGAAAAGGACCTGCAGGATCTTCTGGACAAGAACATCAAGAAGGTTGACGCAGCTCTGGCCGCCAAGGAAAAGGAACTGATGGCTATCTGATATACCCATGAGAATGCGGCAGGGCGGGTTTTTGACCCGCCCGCTGTAAATAACGGAGAAAGAGGTGCGCTTTTTGGCACTTTCTGAGAAAAACAATATTCCTCAGCATATTGCGATTATTATGGACGGCAACGGTCGCTGGGCCAAAAACCGGGGACTGCCCCGTACAGCAGGTCACGCAGCCGGAGCGGAAAGCTTCCGGCGGATTGCCAACTATTGCCGGACCCTGGGTGTCAAATATTTGACGGTTTATGCCTTCTCTACCGAGAACTGGAAGCGCTCGGAGGAGGAAATCGCAGGGATTATGAAGCTCCTGGGCAGATACCTCCGGGAGGCCCTGCGGGATATGGAGAAAAACCATGTGTGCTTCCGCTTTTTTGGTGACCTGAGCCGCCTGAGCCCGGAACTGCAGAAGCTCTGCCGGGACGCGGAGCAGAAATCCTCCGCATATCACGAGGTTCAGGTGAATTTTTGCCTGAACTACGGCGGTCGGGATGAGATTGTCCGGGCCGCAAGAGCCTTTGCCCAGGATGTTACCCGGGGCAAATATACCCCGGAACAGCTGACGGAGGATCTGCTTTCGTCCTATCTGTATTCCGCGGACGTTCCGGATCCCGAGCTGATTATTCGCCCCTCCGGCGAGATGCGCACAAGCAATTTCCTGCTGTGGCAGTCTGCCTATTCGGAATTTGTATTTATGAATGTGCTGTGGCCCGATTTTGGCCCCGAAGAGCTGGATCAGGCCATTGAAGAATATCAGCGGCGCAACCGCCGCTTTGGAGGGACATAAACAAATGAAAACACGTATCATTGCGGGAGCGGTGCTGGTTATCGTTCTGCTCCTGCTGGTATTGGTGGCACCTAAATGGATGGCAGCGGTGGCATTCGGCCTGCTGCTTGCCATTTCCGTTTATGAGCTGCTGTACAGAACGGAATTGGTCCGGCATCTGCGCCTGATTGCCTACTCCTGCCTGATGGCCTTCGCCGTGGCGCTGTGGAGCTTCTTTGGTGCGGTCCACGAATATGCGGTCATCGGCATCCTGCTTTTCCTGGTGGCCCTGTTTTCCGAAATGATGGGCGACCATATCCATGTCCGCTTTGAGATGCTCTGTATGTGCCTGATGGCGGGCCTGGCGATTCCGTATCTGCTTTCCGCCCTGATCCGCATTCTGACCATGAAGCTGGGCCGGTATATGATTCTCATTCCCTTTATCGTGGCCTATGCCAACGATGCCGGTGCCTATTTTGCCGGACTGAAATTCGGCAAGCACAAGCTGGCACCCGTGGTCAGCCCCAACAAGACTATCGAGGGACTGCTGGGCGGTCTGGTGTCCGCACTGGCGGGAATCCTGATTTACGCGGTGATTCTGCAGCTCGCCTTCCGGTTTGAGGTGAATTACGGCTATGCGCTGCTCTACGGTCTGCTGGGCGGCGGCATGGGCGTGTTCGGAGACCTTTGCTTCTCCGTCATTAAACGGCAGACCGGCATTAAGGATTATGGAAATTTGATTCCGGGCCACGGCGGTGTTCTGGACCGGTTCGACTCTGTGGTGACAGTGGCACCTCTGGTGGAGGTTCTGCTGACGCTGCTCCCCCTGGCGGTGTAAGATTATGATGAAATGTATCAGCATTCTTGGCTCTACCGGCTCCATTGGCCGGCAGAGCCTGGATATTATCAGCCATCTTTCCGATGTGCGGGTCGCGGCGCTGACCGCGGGAACCAATGTGGAGCTGATGGCACAGCAGTGCCGCAGCTTCCGCCCGAAGCTGGCGGTCATGGGCTCCCCGGAGGCGGCGCAGGCCCTGAAGGAGACCCTCCGGGATCCGGATATCCGGGTCAGCTGGGGCGAAGATGGCCTGATTGAGGCGGCTACCCTCCCGGAGGCGGACTGCGTAATTACGGCGGTCATGGGCATGGTGGGCCTTAAGCCCACACTGGCGGCAATTCGGGAGAAGAAGCGTATCGGCCTTGCCAACAAGGAGACCCTGGTCTGCGCGGGGGAACTGGTTATGGCAGAGGCGGAAAAGTACGGCACGGAAATCATTCCGGTGGATTCCGAGCATTCCGCGATTTTCCAGTGTCTGATGGGGAATACTGAAAGAGGTCAGGTCAAACGGCTGATTTTGACCTGCTCCGGAGGCCCCTTCTACGGTATGGACAGAGAGCAGCTTTCCGGGGTGACCAAGGCGGACGCGCTCCGGCATCCCAACTGGAAAATGGGTCCCAAAATCACCATCGACTGCGCGACCCTGATGAACAAGGGCCTGGAAGTAATTGAGGCCATGCGGCTGTACCGGATGCCCATTGAGCAGGTGGATGTGGTCATTCACCGCCAGAGCATTGTCCACTCCATGGTGGAGTATGTGGATGGAGCGGTAATGGCCCAGCTTGGCTCCCCGGATATGCGTCTGCCGATTCAGCTGGCGCTGACCTATCCCCAGCGGAGCCGGTGCCCCGTGGAGCCTCTGGATCTGCTTTCCTGCTGCCCGCTGACCTTTGCCAGGCCGGATCTGGAAAACTTCCCATGTCTTGCTCTGGCCTATCGCTGCGGCAAGCAGGGCGGCACCGCCTGCCCGGTTATGAACGGTGCCAACGAAGAGGCTGTGGCCCTGTATCTGGCGGATAAAATCGGGTTTTACGATATTTACCGGCTGGTCTTGGGAGCTGTGGAGGCAGTGCCCTTCATCCAGGAGCCCACACTGGAGCAGATCCTGGACGCGGATAAGAGCGCCCGGGAGTATGTCCGAAATCATGCGTTCCATTAAGCGAGGAAAATTATGAGCATTCTGTTTGCGATTTTACTGTTCAGTCTGTTGATCTTTGTCCATGAGCTGGGCCATTTTATGACGGCAAAGCTTTTTGGCGTGCAGGTCAACGAGTTCTCCATGTTCATGGGCCCGGCAATCTGGAAAAAGCAGAAGGGC
>CAZDFB010000100.1:0-5790 GCA_964504605.1 uncultured Oscillospiraceae bacterium
TTGAACTTGGCCCGGGTCAGGGTCACGTCCAGGTGCTTGGGGCCGGTGGCATCGGCGGTGATATAGGGCAGGTTCACATTGGTGGTGGTCATGCCGGACAGCTCAATCTTGGCCTTCTCGGCAGCCTCCTTCAGGCGCTGCATGGCCACACGGTCGGCGCTCAGGTCGATGCCCTCAGCCTTCTTGAACTCGGCAACCAGGTAGTCCATCACTCTCTGGTCGAAGTCGTCGCCGCCCAGGCGGGTATCGCCGTTGGTGGCCAGAACCTCGATGATGCCGTCGCCGATGTCCAGGATGGACACGTCGAAGGTACCGCCGCCCAGGTCATAGACCATGATCTTCTGCTCGGTTTCCTTATCCAGGCCATAGGCCAGAGCCGCGGCAGTGGGCTCATTGATGATACGCTTGACCTCCAGACCGGCAATCTTACCGGCATCCTTGGTGGCCTGACGCTGGGCATCGGAGAAGTAAGCGGGAACGGTGATGACAGCCTCGGAAACCGTCTGGCCCAGGTAGCTCTCTGCGTCGGCCTTCAGCTTCTGCAGGATCATGGCGCTGATTTCCTGGGGGGTGTAGCCCTTGCTGTCAATGGTAACCTTGTAATTTTCGCCCATGTGGCGCTTGATGGAAGCAACGGTGCGGTCAGCGTTGGTAACGGCCTGACGCTTGGCAACCTGGCCCACCATACGCTCGCCGGTCTTGGAGAACGCGACGACAGAGGGGGTGGTGCGGGTGCCTTCCGCATTGGCAATAACGACGGGCTCGCCGCCTTCCAGAACGGCTACACAGGAATTGGTAGTACCCAGATCAATACCGATAATCTTAGACATAATTTTTTCCTCCTAATATATTAAAGCTAAATTGTTTACAGTGTTTGTGGGGCATTTTTTAGTTTGCCACCTGAACCATGGCGAAGCGGACCACCTTTTCACCGATCCGGAAGCCCTTCTGGAAAACCTGTGCGATGGTGTTTTCTCCCAGTTCCTCATTCTCCACGTGCATGACCGCATTGTGGATATTGGGGTCGAAGGAATCGCCAACATTGCCGAAGATTTCCACACCCAGCCCGGTGAAAATCTTCACCAGCTCGCTCATGGTCATCTCCACGCCCTTTTTGTAGGCGGCATCGGCGGTTTCCTGATTCAGCGCCCGCTCCAGATTGTCGTAGACCGGGAGCATTTTCAGCACCGCGTCGGCCTTTCCGTTGCCGTAGCTGGCTTCCTTTTCCTTCACGGTCCGCTTGCGGAAATTGTCAAATTCCGCCGCAAGACGAAGGTACGCATCGTGCTCAGCGTTGTATTTTTCCTCCCAGGGATTTTCTTCCGCCACTGCTTCTACAGGGGTTTCTGCCTCGGGGGCGGTTTCTGCCGTTTCTTCAACGGGAATCTCGTTCTGTTCTTTTTCCTTTTTTGCCACGTCTTATCCTCCTGGCTTATTTTCACAGCCGCAGGGCAGGGGCCTGGCCCCGCCGCCGAAAACGGGTGGGCATCCCGGCAGGGGCAAGCCCCCGCCCTGCGGTGGTATTATTCTGATTTTTCCTGTCCCGGGGCTGCCTCCGGCAGCTGGGGATTTTCCGTCTTGCCAAAGACCTTGCTCAGGCTCTCGGCAAAGTAGCTCAAGCGGGCTGTAACCTTGGCGTAATCCATTCTCGTGGGGCCAACCACGCCGATCATGCCCTGCAGGCCGTCGCCAATGTCGAATTTCGTCATGACCACGGAGGTATCCTTCAGTTCGGAAGCCACATTTTCCGGCCCCACCAGCACCTTGGTACCGTTCTCATTCTGCATGACGGCAGGCAGGTTGGAGAGGGTTTCCTCATCGATAGAGGAGATGATCTTCTGGGCCTTGTCCACATCCCGGTATTCCGGCAGCCCCAGGAGCCGGGCCTGTCCGGCCACGGCCATATTGGTGCTTCCGGAGTGACGCAGGGCATCGGTGGTAAATTCCACGATCACCGGCACCAGCGTTGCCGCCGAGCCTGCGGAGCGCATGACCTTTTCCAGCAGCTCCGCCGTAAATTCCGAGGCCGTCAGGTCCGTCATCGTTGCGTTGAGCACCGCGCTCAGAAGCTTCAGATCTGCCTCCGTCACATTCAGCGGCAGCTTGATGAGCTTGTTGACCACCTCATCGTTTGTCAGCATGACCACCAGAATGAAGCTGCCCGCACCAGCCTGAATCAGGTCGTACCGCTTTACCGCCGCGCCGGACTGGCGGGAGGTAACGGAGATTGCGGGAAGGTCCGTGGCCTGAGAAACAAGCCGCGCCACCTTTTCCACCATCTTGTCCACCCGCTGCATCTTTTCCTCGATGGCGGAATTGATGGACTTGGTTTCATCGATGCTCAGGCGGTAGTCCGCCATCAGCTCGTCCACATACAGCCGGTAGCCCGCGGCGGAGGGCACACGCCCCGCACTGGTGTGAGGCTGCTCCAGATAGCCCATGGTGGTCAGCTCCGCCATTTCGTTGCGGATGGTCGCGGAGGAATACTTCATATCCGGCAGCTCTGTGATGGCCTTGGACCCCACAGGCTCCGCGGTGCGGATATACAGATCCACAACGGAACGCAGCACCTTTTTCTTTCGCTCTGTCAGCTCCATGAGACTCCTCCTTTCGCTTTAGCACTCCTTTCCCTTGAGTGCTAAGCACACTATACCATTGAGTGCTAAAAAAGTCAATGGGTACAATTTTAAAATATTTTTGAACAGGAATTTTTCCTGATTTTTCGGGGCGGAAAACCGCCCCAAAGGTCTATGCACCCCCGGGAAGCCCCAGCGCCGCCGTTACCAGTATACCCAGATTATCCCGATAGATCTGGTCGAACTGGCTCAGGGGCAGAGGATTTTCTCCTTCCCCCACCTCGATGGTAAAGCCGGGCCGGCGAAAGCGCTGAATAAACCAGTCCTTATACCCGGCAAAGCTTGATTCATAGGGGGTATCCTCCAGCGCATAGCCGCTGAGCCGGGCAAATTCCTCCGCCAGAGCCCGGGCTCCGGGAACCTCGTAGTCCATAAACTGCCAATAGATCACCCGGCCCTGGGTGTGCAGCGCCAGCACCAGAGCCGGGTCCGTCTGCTCTGTCAGCCGGGCCAGGGCGGCGCTCTCCCGCTGACCCAGGGGTGCCCGGCCCACATAGTCCCGGGGCCCGGGACGGGTAAAGCCCTGGGAAAATTTGATCTCCCGGGCCCTGAGCCATCCGGCGGGGTACTGCAAATTCAGGTCCACGCCCAGAAGATTTGCCTTCCAGCCCAGAGGGAAGGGGATATCCGGATAATTTTCCGCCAGAGCCCGGGCCATTTCGTACTCCCCGCTGCCGGGCGCAATGGCCCCGGTGACCAGATCCACGCCATCCGGATCCACCATTGGCACAGTGACGATGGTTACATTCTCCCCAATCAGCGCTCCCGGCACGCCGAAGAGCTCTGTGCCGTCCTGAATTGCCCGGGCCAGCTCCTCCACAAATTTCAGCAGCAGGGGAGTGGTGATCCATTCATTGGCATGGTGGGCAGCGGAGAATATCACCTGCCGGGTGCCCGTTCCCAGGGTCAGGGACCAGACCCGGCGACCAAAGGCTGTGGTAGTCAGCACCTCCCGGCGCAAAAAGGGGTAGGTATCATCCAGCTGCCGGATGGTTTCCTCGCATAGCTGCGCTGTCATGGGTATATCGGTCCTTACAATTGCCAAGCGCATCGCCTCCTGTATTCTTTTTATGCGCCGGGCCCGAAAATGTGCAACGCAGCCCCATGGCTCCCCCGGGTCATTGTCCCTTTGCTGGAAAGTTTTTTGACAGACAAAACGCCCCTTCCGCTTTTGCGGAAGGGGCGCAGGGGCTTATGAAAAAAGGGGAAAAATTATTTACCCGCCACACTCAGGCCCTCCACCAGCACACTGGGGGAGCCGAAGGCGGTCATGCCCATGGCATTGGGCAGCTGGCAGTTATCCGCTATCGCCACAATGTTCTTCAGCAGCTCGTAGAAATTGCCCGCCACGGTGAAGGACTTGACGAATTTGGTCTTCTGACCGTTTTCAATCATGTAGCCCTCGCTCTGCAGGGAGAAGTCACCGGAAATGGAGTCCGCACCGGCATGGAGGCCGCTAAGGTCCGTGATGTACACGCCGTTGCCCGCCTTCTGCAGCAGCTCTTCCTCGGTCAGCTCGCCGTTTTCCAGATACATGGTAAAGGGACGAATGCCCACAGCCGCATTGTAGCCGCCCTTGGAGGCATTGCCGGTGGTCTTTTTGCCCGCCACGGCAGCGGTCTTCAGGTTGTACAGAAGGGTGTTCAGCACGCCCTTTTCAATGATGCTCTTCTTGTGGGTGGGGCTGCCCTCCGCGTCGAAATTGGCAGGTTCCGGATTGTCCTTGTGGAAGGGATCGTCCACCAGTGTAACGATGGGTGCGGCGACCACCTGGCCCTCCTTGCCGGTCAGCTGGGACAGGCCCTTCTGGGCGGCCTCGGAATTGAAGATGGAGGAATAGACGCTCAGCAGGCTGCACATGGCATCGGGATTGAAAATGACGGGATACTGGCCCGTGGGTGCCACCTCGCCGCCCAGCTTGATCTTGGCGGTATCGATGGCCTTTTTCACCATCTTGTCGGTATCGAGGCTGGAAAGCTCACCCAGCTTAATCTGGTAGTCATTGGACATTCCCTGTCCGTCGGATACCACGCCCACAGCCACAACACCGGCGTAGCTGTTGCTGCGCTGCAGATCCAGGCCTTTGGAATTGTAGATTGCCACTTCCTCGGCACCCCGGATGATCTGGGTCTGGCAGCCGTCCACCGCCATGGGGTCGGCGTTATAGAGCTTTTCGGTGGTTTCCAGCGCCTTGGCGATCATTTCCTCGGTGGTGGGCTGAGTATAGCTTCTGTCGGGCAGCGTCTCGTATTCCTGACCGCCCTCTCCCAAGAACACCTGCTCCTCGGTTTCCAGATTCTCCGCGTTGTCAACGGCCTTGACCACCACGGCCTTGGCCTGCTCAGCGGACAGGTCCTCGGTAGAGGCATAGCCCATGCGACCGTTTACGATGCAGCGGAAGCACAGACCGCCGGAAAGGCTGGAAGAAAATTCATTGATGCTGTGCTGGAAGGTATCCACGCTGGTGGAGGAGCTGGCCTGATAGTACAGCTCATATTCGGCAATGCCCCGTGCGGCGCACTCGGCAATGACAAGCTCTTTAAATTCGTTAAATTTCATTGTAATGCCCTCCTTATCTGCCGCCGACGGTGATGGTGGATACCCGGATCAGGGGCTGACCCACATTGGTAGGCACGCTGCCGGAAGAGGAGCCGCACATACCCTGGCCCATATCCATGTCGGAGCCGACCATATCGATGTTCTGAATGACCTCGCTGCCCTTGCCAACCAGGGACGCACCCCGGACAGGCTCACAGATCTTGCCGTTGCGGATCATGTAGCCCTCGTTGACGGAGAAGTTGAATTCACCGGTAACGGGGTTGACCGAGCCGCCGCCCATGGAGGCCGCGTACAGGCCGTACTCGATGGAAGAGATGATATCCTCATTCTTATCCTCGCCTGCGGCGATATAGGTATTGGTCATACGGCTGGTGGGGGTATAGGCATAGCTCTGGCGGCGGGAGGAGCCGGTGGACTCCATGCCCATTCTTCTGCCGTTGAACTTGTCGATCATGTAGCCCTTCAGGATACCCTTCTCAATGAGCACATTGCGCTGGGCGGGGGTGCCTTCATCGTCGATGTTGATGGAGCCCCAGGCGTTGGGGATGGTGCCGTCGTCAATGGCGGTGACCTTCTCGTTGGCGATCTTCTGGCC